>NZ_RFFJ01000047.1 GCF_003696235.1 Streptomyces triticirhizae | reverse complement strand
CGGGGGGCTCCCGGCCCCGACCCGGCCGGCGCCGGCACCGCCCGCACCGAACGGGACGTCACCGAGCGGTAGGTCACCGAGCGGGACGTCACCCCATGAGATCCGACGGGAGAAGGTCATCGAGGTGAAGAGGAGGCACGGCAGGGGCGCCCGGCGCGCCCTGGCCCTGGCGGCCGCGCTGGCCGTGACGGCCGGCGGCTGCGGCCGGTTGACCACCCCGCCCGACGACGGCCGGGTCAGCGTGGTCACCACCACCGGCATCCTGGCCGACCTGGCCCGCCAGGTCGGCGGCGAGCTGGTGGACGTCGAGTCGCTGGTGCCCGAGGGCGGCGACCCGCACGCCTACGAGCCGACGCTGCGCGACGTGCGCGACATCGTCTACGCGGACGCCGCGTTCAGCAACTACCTGATGCTGGAGGAGCAGAACCTGATCCGCGCGCTGGACGCCAACCTTCCCGAGGACGTGCCCAACGTCCCGCTCGCCGAACGGGCGGCCCGCTACGCGGCCGAGATCATCCCGCTGGTGGAGAACGTCAACCTCGACACCATCTGGCTGGGCCTGCGCGTGCGGGGAACGGGCGAGGAGTTGGGGGCCACCCGCTCATCCGAGGTGCGGCTCGCGGCCACCGGCCTGGACGGGCCGGGCGAGCTGGTCGGCTATCTGACGGAGACCTTCGGGGAGCCGGCGGTGTTCTTCGACTCCTCGGACGGCTTCGACGCCGGCGACGGCTACGCGGACGACACCGCGACGCTGCCGCCGGACGCGCACACCCACATGAGCTGGGCGTTCACCGAACCGGGCGTCTACCGGCTGCGGATGGCGGCCGAGGCGGTCCCGACGCCGAGCAGCCGGCCGGTGCCGCTGAGCGAGGCCACCGTGACGTTCGCGGTCGGCGTTGATCCGCACTCCGTCCCCGGGATGGCGGGGGCGACGGTGCTGAACGAGGGCCACGCCGACATCGCGGTGGACCTCGACGGCGGCGAACGGGCCGGGGGCCTGTACCTGTACGCGGACCCGGAGGGCGGGGGGCACGCCCACCAGGAGGTCCACTCCCCCGCCGAGACGGTGATCGAGGTGCCCAACCGGGCGATCACCGAGGTGCCGGGCGACCCGAGGTTCCGGATGCTGGGGCGGGCCGGCGAGGAGATCCACCAGCTGCCGCAGGCGGTCCTGGGCCGCCATGTGCACGGGGAGATCGACCCCCATCTGTGGCAGAACGTCCGCAACGCGATGGCCTATGTCAAGATCATCCGGGACACCCTGACCGAGATCGACCCGGCCAACGCCGCCGCGTACCGCGCCAACGCCTCCGACTACCTGCGGGAGTTGGAGGACCTCGACGCCTATGTGGCCGAGACCATCGCCGAGATCCCCGCCTCCCGCCGGTATCTGGTCACCACCCACGACGCGTTCGGCTACCTCGGCGAGGCGTACGGGCTGGACATCGCCGGCTTCGTCACGCCCAACCCCGCCACCGAGCCCAGCATGGCGGAGCGCCGGCGGCTGGGCGAGGCCATCGACAACCTCTCCGTTCCCGCCGTCTTCCTGGAGCCCAACCTCCGCAGCCGCTCCAGCACCCTCACCCAGGTCGCCGAGGAGCGGGGCGTGGCGGTGTGCGTGATCTACGGCGACGCGTTCGACGAGGAGGTCACCAGCTATGTCGCGATGATGCGCGCCAACGCCGACTCGCTGCGCGACTGCCTCGGCTGAGCCGCGCGCCCCCAACTCCCCTTCTCCGCTTGAGGAATCATCCATGTCTCACCTTCCCGCGCCACCGGGCGCCTCGCTCCGGCGCGCCAGGACACTGGCGGCCCCGCTGGCCGCGCCCCCGCTGGTCGCGCTGCTGTTCGTCGCGCTGCTGGCGCCGGCCGGGCACGCCGACGAGAACGGCACCGGGTCCGGCGACGAGCTGAACCAGACCGTCGCGCCCGACGAGGAGAACGTCGACGGCCAGGCGGTGCTCGACGTGGGCCATGTGGACATCGGCCCGCGCTTCGTGGACGGCGCCTGGCGCGTCCAGGGCCGGGACGACTCCCAGGCGCCGCCGGTGTGGCGGGCGTTGACCGACGTCGCGGTCCGGGTGGTGGACGCGGCCGTCCAACAGGCGCCCGACAACCCGGACTTCGCCTTCCTGGACGCCGAGCCCGGCAGCGAGCTGTACGTCGTTCCGCAGACCCAGCACCCCGAGGTGGTCTGGCTGGGCTGGAACACCCAGGACCCCGAGGTGCTGGAGCGGGTCAACCGGGGCGTGACGCTGACGATGCACGGCGTCGAGGGCCCGGGGCATCTGGCGGTCTTCCTCCAGAACGGCGACCTGGGCGCGCCCGAGGTGCTGTGGGACGGGGACGAGGCCGGGCCACAGGAGCTGTGGGTGGACCTCAACACCCACACCCACGCCAACTGGGTCTTCACCGAACCCGGCGTCTATGTCGTCGACTTCGAGATCTCGGCGGACCTGATCACCGGCGAGAGCGTCTCGGACCGCGCGCCGCTGCGCTTCGCCGTCGGCGAGGGGACGGAGGTGGCGGACGCGTTCGCGGCGCCCACGCCCGAGGCCACGGGGCCGCCGCCGGCCGCCGAGGAGCCGGACGGGGCCGAGGCCGCCTCGGAGGGGGGCGGCGGCTCCTCGCTGTCGGCGGTGCTGCTGGTGGTGGGGGCGGTGGCCGTGGCGCTGGCGGCGGCCGTGGCGACGGTCGCGGCGCGCGGCCGGCGGGCGCGGCGGATCGCCGCCGCCTCGGGCGCCTCGGACGCCTCGGACGAGGGGGCGTCGTGACGGCGCTGGCGGTGCGCGGGCTGAACGTGGACCTCGGCGGTCGGCCGGTGCTGCGCGATGTGGAACTCACCGTCGAGGCTGGCGACTTCATGGGCCTGATCGGGCCCAACGGGGCCGGCAAGACCACCCTGCTGCGCGCGGTCCTGGGGCTGGTGCGCCCGGCCTCGGGGAGCATCCGCGTCGAGGGCGAGCCGGTGGGCCGGGTGCGGCAGCGCGTCGGCTACGTTCCCCAACGCCACGAGTTCGCCTGGGACTTCCCGATCAGCGTCGCCGACGCGGTGCTCTCCGGGCGGGTGCGCCGCATGGGATGGCTGCGCCGCGCGGGCGTCGCGGACTACCGCGCGGCGGGCGCGGCGCTGGCCCGGGTCGGGATGACGGGGCTGGCCGACCGGCCGGTGGGGCAGCTCTCCGGCGGGCAACGTCAACGGGTGCTGGTGGCCCGGGCGTTGGCGCTGCGGCCCGGCGTGCTGCTGCTGGACGAGCCGTTCACCGGTCTTGACGTGCCGACGCAGGAGCTGTTGACGGACCTGTTCGGCGAACTCGCCGGCGAGGGGCGGGCGGTGCTGATGACCACCCACGACCTGACGGCGGCACTCCACAGCTGCGGCCGGCTGTGCCTGGTCAACCGGACGGTGGTGGCCACCGGAACGCCCGACGAGCTGCGGCGGGCGGAGCCGTGGCGCGCGGCGTTCGGCATCCGGGCCGGCAGCCCGCTGTTGGCCGCGCTGGGGGTCAACTGATGCTGACACCTCAGGAGTTCGTGGCCGACCTGTTCAACCCGGCGCTGTCCTTCCTGCCCAGGGCGCTGCTGGTGGCGCTGCTCTCGGCGGCGGTCTGCGGGGTCATCGGCTGCTATGTGGTGCTGCGCGGGATGGCGTTCATCGGGGACGCGGTGGCCCACGCCGTCTTCCCCGGCCTCGCGGTGGCCTTCGTGGTCGGGGGCAACCTGGTGCTGGGCGGCGCGGTGGCCGGGGTGCTGACGGCGGTGGCCGTCGCGGTCTTCTCCCAGAACCGGCGGCTGCGCGAGGACAGCGTGATCGGCGTCTTCTTCGTCGCCGCCTTCGCGCTGGGCATCGTGATCATCAGCCGCTCGCCGGGCTACTCGGGCTCGTTGCAGCAGTTCCTCTTCGGCTCGATCACCGGCATCCCCGACGAGGACGTGGTGGTGGTCGCGGTCGCGACGGTGGGGCTGCTGCTGGTGGCGTTCCTGTTCCACAAGGAGTTCGTGGCCGTCACCCTGGACCGGGAGTCGGCGCGGGCACTGGGCCTGCCGGTGTTCGCGCTGGACCTGGCGCTGTATGTGATGGTCTCGGTCGCTGTGGTCATCTCGGTGCGGACCATCGGCAACATCCTGGTGCTGGCCCTGCTCGTCACCCCGGCCGCGACGGCGCGGCTGCTGACGGACCGGCTGGGCGTGATGATGCTGCTGGCGCCGCTGGTCGGGGGCGGCTCGGCGCTGGTCGGGCTCTATCTGTCGTGGAGCGTGGACCTGCCGACGGGCGGGACCATCGTGCTGGTCGCCACGGGATTCTTCCTGGTGGCGTGGGCACTGGCGCCGCGTCACGGGCTGATCGCCCGCGTGGCCGGGCGGCGGCGTGGCCGCCGCCCGGCGATGGAGGCGGCCACGCCGCCGCCGTGACGGGGAGCCGTCGCCGCGACGACCCCGGCGCACGGCTCCCCCGTGGTTGTCGTCGTGAGCCCGTGAAGATCCGAACGGACACGGCCTAGCCGACGGTCGTGCCGGCGCGTCGGCGGGAGAGCAGCACCAGCGCCGCTCCGGCGGATGCCGCCAGCAGGCCGCCGGCGGCCAGCGGCACGAGTGCGGGGCCCAACCCGCCGCCGGTGGTGGCGAGTTCGCCGGAGCGGCGGTCGGTTGCTCCTTCGGCGGTGCCGCCGCCCGGGTCACCGGGCACGCCGGACCCGTCGAACTCGCCCGCCTCCCCCGGCCGTTCGGGCTCGCCCACGTCTCCGGGCCCCTCCTGCCCACCCGTTCCGCCCGAACCTCCCGAGCCGCCGGACCCACCCGAGTGGCCGGGCTCGCCGGGGTCACCGGGGGCACCGGGCCCGTCAGAGTTCCCCGAACCCTCCGACTCGCCCGGCTCCTCGGGCCCACTCGATCCCCCTGACTCGCCGCCGGACCCGCCGGACCCGCCGGGCTCGCCCGGTTCGCCGGGGTCGTCCGGCTCCTCAGGAGCCGGGAGTTCCACGTCGTCGGGGTCGATGTCGTCGCCGACGACGGCGGTCAACGTGCCGGCGTCGGCGACCCGTTCGCCCGTCGGCAGCGTCGCGCTCAGCTCCAGGCGGAGGCGGTAGACGCCCTCCTCCGTGAAGAACCACAGCGGGTGGGCGTGCACGCCCGGCCGCAACGCGACCGCGCCCGGTTCGGGCAGCGTGCCGTCGATGTCGATGCCGACCACCGTGCCCAGCTCGGCGTCGTCCCGCCACTGGCCGAGGAAGAAGCCCTTCGGGCCCTCGACGCCGGTGAAGGCGGCCGTGATCGGGGAGTTGACCGCGTCCGGCGGCACGCCCTCCGTGTTCCAGCCGGGCCACAGCAGGCCGGGGGCGTAGGTGACGGAGTGGTCGACCCAGATCGTCTCCCCCGGCCGCCCCAGCCGTTCGGGCACCCGGCCGGCCGCCGACTCCGGTATCTCCCAGGCGTGTTGGGCGTCGAAGTGCAGGATGACGTCGTTGGGCTCCCGCCAGACCTCCCGCCCGGGGACCGTGCCGTCCTTGATCTGGAAGTCCCACGCGCCGTTCTCGTCGAGCCGGACCGCGAGGTCCAGGTGGCCCCCGTCGAGCACGGCCCGCTCCCGTTCGGCGCCGTCGTCGGCCGACGCCGGGGCGGGCGTGGCCGCCAGCAGCAGCCCGCCCGCCGCCAGGGCGCCGGCCGCCAACGGAACCCGCGGGCCCCTCCGCGTTCGCAGTGACATCTCCCAGCCCTCCAGCCGTAGTTGACAATGGTTCCCATCTCTATCAGCTGTCGAACCGTGCCCCCACCCACATCCCGCTGTGACATGAGCCACGCGTGATCGATCTTGCCCGGGCTTTTTGAAAATGATTATCGTCTTTCGAGTCGGCACACCATGACTCTCCATCAACCAAGCGAGGTAGCGACATGACCGTTTCGCGCAGATCCCTGACCGTTGTCGGCGGGCTGGCCGCCGCGCTCTCCTGCGCCTCCCTGGCCACGGCCTCGGCCGCCGCGCCGACGGTGCTCTCCACCGGCCATGTGGACGTCGTGGGCGTGGAGTTGACGGACGGCGCCTTCCAGGTGCACGTCCACGACGAGGCGAGCGGCGTGGAGTACGACCCGGCCGACGTCGTCCTCCAGGCGCTGCCGGGCTCCGCCTACACCGTGCCGGGCGGCGGCTGCCACGACTTCCTGGGCGCGCCGGGGGACACCGTCTACCGCCTGCCGCAGACCCAGAACCCGGAGCTGCTCTGGGCCGGCCTGTCGGCGCACATCGACGACGGGGTGCTGGCGGGGGACGCGTTCACCCTCTCCCTGGAGAGCGTGACCGGACCGGGTGACGTCTCCGTCTACCAGGACGGTCTGTGCGCCGCCGACGCGCGGTTCTTCGACAGCGGTGACGGGATCGACGGCGCCGACGTCGCCGAACTCGACGCCCACAGCCACGTCCACGCCAACTGGGCGTTCACCGAACCGGGCAGCTACACCGTCTCGTTCACCGTCAGCGGCACCCTGGCCGACGGGAGCGCGGTGCCCGCCGTGACGGAGGACTTCACCTTCAGCGTCGCCGAGTAGGCGTCCCGCTCTCTCGCCCCCTCCCCCGCCCCCGGCGTCGGTCTCCGGCGCCGGGGGTCTCCCGTGGGAGATCCCGGAACGAGCCCGCGCGCTGGCGGGCTCAGGCGAAGGCGACCAGGACGCGGCTCTCGCCGTACTGCCAGACGCAGGTGACCGAGCGGAAGCCGGCGGCGCGCAGCAGCCGGGCGTGGGCGGCGAAGGTCAGGGCGTTGCCCGGGGACGTCGCCGGCCGGCGGCGGGCGCGCTCCGCGAAGGCGTGGGCCAGCTCGGGGTCCTCGGCCGCCTCGCGCCACCAGGACGCCCAGTCCGGCTCGTCGCCGGCCAGGGTCCGCGCCATCCGGCGCCGCCCCAGATGGGCGGCCAGCCCGGGGCCGGCCGGGCCGCCGGCCGGGAAGTGGTCGGCGTTGACCAACACGCCTCCGGGCCGCAGGAGTTGGGCGAGATGACGGTAGATCAGGGCGAGGGTGTCCTCGCCCAGGCAGTGCAGGGCGGTGGCGGTGAGGACGGCGTCGGGGGCGCGGTCCAGGCGGAGCGCCTCGACCCAGCCGGCCGCGCCGAGTTCGACCTCCACATAGCGGGCGGCCTCCGCCCGGTGGGTGCGGGCCAGCTCCAACAGCAGCGGGTCGCGGTCCACGGCGACGATCTCGGCGTGTGGCAGCCGCCCGGCGACGCGGGCGGCCAGGGAGCCGGGCCCGCAGCCCAGGTCGAGCAGGAGCGGGCGCGCCACGTCCCGGGTCGCGTACTCGGCCACGTCGGCGAGCACGGCGAACCGCTCCTCGCGGTGGATCGCGTACCGCCGCTGCTGACGTTCCCAGCGGTCGACCCAGTACTCGGCCGTCGCCATGCTCACACCCATCGGAACGCGCCACCTCCGCCGTCGTTCGGTGTCCGACAGGCGCACACCCTACATGGGGATGGTTTTCATCTGCGCTGCGGTGGGCCGTTCAGTCGAGGGTGGCGAGCACGGCCAGCAGGCCGTCGATCTCCTCCGGGGTGTTGTGGACGTGGAGGCTGACCCGGACGGCGGCGTCGCGCGGGTCGTCGGGGTCGACGCCGGCCCGGCACAGGCCGTCGGCGCGGACCAGGAAGCCGTGGCTGTGCAGGACGAACCCCAGGTCGTTGGAGCTGAGGTCGCGGTGCCGGAACGAGACGATGCCGCGCCGGCGTTGCGCGGTGGCGTCGGCGGCGAGGCTGAGCTGGCAACCCAGCACCTCGTACTGGGGCAGGTGCCGCAGCCCCTCGGTGAGGCGGGCCGCCAGGGCGACGGTCCACCGTTCGATCCGGCCCACGTCGGCCGCCGTCAGCCAGTCGAGCGCGGCGCCCAGGCTGATCAGGCCGACGGTGTTGGGGGTGCCACTCCAGCCGCCGGGGCGGAACGCCGGGCCACGCCGGTCGCGGGCCCAGACCGCGCCGGTGCCGGGCAGCGCGAGGGCCTTGTGGCCGGAGAACACCAGGAAGTCCACGTCGAGTTCGGCCAGCGAGATCGGCAGGTGGCCCACGCTCTGCGCCGCGTCCAGGCAGATCGGCACGTCGGGGCCGACGGCGGCGCGCAGGCGGTGGACGTTCATGTCGCCGCCCAGGACGTGGTGCACATGGGTCGCGGCGACGAACCGGGTGCGGGGGCCGACGAGTTGGGGCAGCGCCCGGTGGTCGTAGTCGCCGGAGGACGCCTGGTAGGGCAGCGGCCGGACCGCGACCCGCACGCCGGCGCGGGCCAGCCGCTCCCGCGCTTCGTGCCAGGGCACCAGGTTGGCCTGGTGGTCCTCGAACGGGACCAGGATCTCATCGCCGTCGGCGAGTTGGGGCGCCAGCCAGTCGAGGGCGATCGCGCGCAGGCCCTCGGTGGTGCCGCTGACGAAGTGGACGGAGGAACGGTCGGGTTCGGGGTCGCCGAGGAACGCCCTGGTCCTCTCGCGCACCGCCTCCAGCGCGGCGGTCGTCGCGTTGGCCCAGGGGTAGGTGCCGCGCCCGGCGTTGGCGTTGCCGGTCACCAGGTACTCCTGGACGGCGTCCAGGACGGCGCGCGGCTTCTGGGTGGTGGCGGCGCTGTCCAGGTAGGCCAGCCCGGGGTGGTTGGCGAGGATGGGGAACTGGGCGCGTAACCCGTCCTGCCAGGAGCGCAGTTCGGCCAGCTCCCGGGTCGGCTCGTCGTCGTCGCTCAAGTCGTTCACTCCCGTACCAGGGGCGCGCCGGCGTCGCGCCAGGCGACGACGCCGCCGGCCAGGCTGCGGACGTCGGGGTGGCCCATGCGGGTCAGCAGGGCGGCGAACCTGGCGGACTTCTCACCGACCGGGCAGACCAGCAGCACGGGTTGGCGGCGGCTGAACGGCAGCCCGCCGTGGACCTGTTGCTCGAACAGCTCGTCCACCAGGTTGAGCGAGCCCTCGATGTGCAGCGCGGCGTAGGCGTGGGAGCCGCGCAGGTCGATGACCAGCGGGCGTTCCTCCTCGATCCACCGCCGGGCCGCCTCCACGTCCACGGCGTGGACGGCGGCCAGTTCGGCCTCGGTCACGGTGGCCGGGGAGTTGCGGTGCGGGGCCCGGCCGAGCAGCTCGGGGCGCCGGCGCCGGACATAGCCGAGATAGCTCTCCACCCGGTCGCAGGCGATGAACACGGCCGTCGTGCGTTCGGGGCGCGTTCCGTCCAGGGCCCGCAGGTGGCGGACGGCGCCCCGGTAGGCGGCGCCGCTGGTCGGGCCGGCGAGCAGGCCGCAGCGGCGGTTGAGTTCCACCATGCCGTCGATGGCCTCGTCGGCGGTGACGGCCTCGATGGCGTCGTAGGTGGCGGGGTCGAAGAGGCCGACCTCGTTGACCTCGTCGATGGTGCGGATGCCGGGGATGAAGTCCGACTTGGCGGCGACCAGGCCCAACACCCCGACGTTCGGGTCGTGTTCGCGCAGCACGCGGGCGACGCCCGAGGAGGAGCCGGCGGTGCCCACGCAGGCCACGAACCAGTCGGGGGCCCGGCAGCCGAGGTCCTTGACGATCTCGGGCCCGGTGCCGGTGGCGTGCGCCTCGGTGTTGCGCGGGTTGAAGTACTGGTCGGTGTGGAGGTGGGCCGAGTCGTCCTCGGCCAGGGCGCGGTGGAACTGGGTCAGCGGGTCGTCGGTGTCGGTGGGGTCGAGGCACTCGCTGCGGCCCGGCAGTTCCTCGATCCGCGCGCCCAGCAACAGCAGCAGCTCGCGCAGCTCGGGGACGCGCATCCGGTTGGTGACGCTGCGGAACGTCAGGCCGTGCAGGCCGGCGAGCGCGGCCAGCGCCTTGGCGGTGTTCCCGCTGGACAGCTCCACGACCTCCGCCCGTTCGGCGACGGCCGCGTCCAGGCCGGGCCGCAGCATGTTCCAGGCGGCGCGGTCCTTGACCGAGCCGAACGGGTTGAGCATCTCCAGCTTCGCGTAGAGGTCGACGGTGCGCAGCCCGTGCACGGCGGGGTCGATGCGCACCAGCGGCGTGTTGCCGATGGCCTCGGTGATGTCGTCGTATCTCATGCCTCTCCGCTTCAGCGCGTGGTCGGCCAGTACTGCTCGTCCAGGGACCACCAGCGGGTCCCGTCGTCGCGTCGGCCCACCGCGACCCTGCGGGCGCCCGGGCGCAGTTGGGCGCGGTGGGCGCGGAAGTCCATGCAGTAGCCGGCGGTGTTGGCGAAGGCGACCAGGTCGCCACGGTCGGGCAGCCGGGGCAGGAAGACGAGGCGGCGGGTCACCAGGTCGGCCTCCAGGCAGAGGTCGCCGACGAGATAGACGCCGACGGCCGGGCCGTTCCCGTGGCCGTTACCGTTCCCGTGGCCGGCGCGCGGCACCAGCAACGGGTCGGTCAGCACGCCGTGTTCCTCCAGACTGACGTCGGCGGCGGTCATGGCCAGCCGCACCAGGTGGGCGCCGTCCTCGGTGGCGCGGACGTCGACGACCCGGGCGAGGGACAGGCCGGCCTGGTCGACCAGGGCCCGGCCGGGCTCGATCCACAGGTCGTGCAGGTGCTCCAGCAGCAGGTCGGCGAGGGTGCGGCCGAGGGTGGGGGCGGGCGTGGACAGCAGCGCGTCGAGATAGCCGGGGCCGGCGACCGGCCGGTGCGCGGGGTAGAGGGACAGCCGGCCGCGCGCGGTGCCGCCCTCGTTCCGCAGGCCGTAGCCGTGGCCGCGCCAGGTCAGCGGGGGGCGCCGGCCGAGGACGGCCTGGGTCAACTCGGTGGTGTAGCGCTCCCACTGCTCGCCGTCGGCGAGATAGCTGGTGCCGAAGCCGCCCCCGATGTCCACCACCCGGGGCGCCAGCCCGCGCCGCCTGGCCTCGTCCAGCACCCGCACGCAGCTCTCCAGGGCCAGCGCCTTCTCGTTGAGGTCCGTGGTGTCCAGGTGGTAGGCCACGCCGAGCAACTCGACGGCGTCCGCCTCCCGTTCCACGACGTCCAGCAGCTCGCCGACCTCGCCGACCGGCGTGCCGAACCGGCTGCGCCGGGCCAGCAGGTGCACGCCTCCGTCGGAGGCGAAGGCGGACAGCCGCAGCAGCACCCGCGCCCTGGGCAGGCCCTCGGCGCGCACCAGGCGCACCAGGTCGGCGAGTTCGGCGGGGGCGTCGACGTGGACGGTCGCCCCGGCGCGGGCGGCCAGCCACAGGAACGCGGGGTTCTTGGGGCCGGTGGCCACCACCCGCTCGGGCGCGAAGCCCGAACCCAGCGCGTGCGACAGCTCGTTGACCGAGGCCGCGTCGAGGCCGGCCTCGGTGGCGGCCAGCCGGCGGACCAGCGCGCTGGAGCCGTTCGCCTTGTGCGCGAAGCAGATCCGGCCGCCGAGCCGGTGCCGCCGGTAGACGGCGCGGAACGCGGCGACGTTGGCCGCGACGACCTCGGGAAGCACCAGGTGGAGCGGGGAGCCGAGCGCCTCGACAAGGTCATGGAGGTGGCCCGGGTCGTCGAGCAACTCCCGCAGGGGCGGCTCCAGTCGAGGCTCCAGGAACAAGGGTGCACCCATCAACAGACAGTCCTCCCCACTACGGCGACGGCAACCCCCGCCCGACGCGCCCGAGTTGCCCCCACGACAGCCCTGATAATCATTTCCGCCTGGGCACGATTCACGCACCGGGAGCGAAGGGGGGCGCATCGCGCCCCCGACGGCGCGAACGCGCCGGGCGGGGGGCGGGGCGCTTCCGCCAGAGCGGGACCCCACTCCCGGTCGTCGCCGCAGCCCAGGACGAACTGACCGCAACCACACTCGCCTGTCTGACGTCGTTCATGCATGTCGGCGTCTGTGTGAGAGCGATGTAGGGGGTCCTGTGATGCGTCCGAGCGACTGGTCTCCGGTGGACATGGACCGGGACCCGACGCCTGGGGACCCGGATGAGGTTCGCGAACTCGCGGACGATCTCCAGGAGTTCGCGGACGATGTGGGTGAGGCGCTGGGGAAGATCCGGGGTCTGGCCTCGGAGCGCGCGGTGTTGGACTGGGCGGGTCTGTCGGCGGACGCGTTCCGTTCCGAGTTCGAGGGCGTGCCGGACAATCTGACCAAGCTGGAGGACTCCTACTCCCTCTGCGCGCAGGCGCTGCACGCCTACTGGCCCAAGCTCCAGACCGCGCAGGGGATGGCGGACCGGGCGTTGGACCGGGCGATCTCGGCCCAGGCGGATCTGGCATCGGCGCAGGCGGCGTTGGGGGACGCGCAGGACTGGGTGGGGCGGGCCGGCGAGGAGGCCGAACGCCTCCAACGGGAAGGCGAACGCGACAACGTCGAGCCGCCGGACGAGAACGACGTCCGCGCCGCCGCCCGCGACCAACAGGCCGCCGAGGCCGCGGCCGGCGCAGCGCAGTCCCGGGTCAACGACGCCGAGGAACGCCTCGCCGCCGCCCGCCAACTCGCCCTGGACGCACAGGAGATGCGCGAGGAGGCCGCCCGGGTCTGCGCGCAGGGCGTCGAGGAGGCGAGCGACGCCGGCATCCAGAACCGGAAGTGGTGGCAGAAGGCCATCAAGTGGGTCACCGACAACTGGGACACCATCGTCGCCGTCTGCAAGGTCATCGTCGCGGTGCTGGGCATCGTCGTGATGATCATCGGCGGCCCGCTGGCCTGGGTCGTCCTCGCCGCCGCCCTCGTCGTCCTCGCCGACACGTTGATCAAATACGCACGCGGCGAAGCCGGCCTGCTCGACGTCGCGTTCGCGGCCTTGGACTGCATCCCCGGCATGAAGGGCCTGACCACCCTCGGCGGACTCGCCCGAGGAATGCGAGGGCTGGCCACCACGGGGCTGCGCGGACTGCGCCAGGGCGCCCTCGGGCTGGGACAGTCGCTGCGGCGGTTGGGACGCAGGGGCGGCGACCTCGTCTGCCGCACCGACCCGATCGACATGGCCACCGGCGAGGTCGTCATGGAGGCCACCGATGTCGAGCTACCGGGGGTGTTGCCGCTGGTGCTGCGTCGCCATCACCGCACGCGGCTGCGGCTGGGCCGCTACTTCGGTCCCTCGTGGTCTTCCACCCTCGACCAACGTCTGCTTCTCGACCCCGCCGGTCTGAGGTTCTTCACCGACGACGGCATGGTGCTGGACTACCCACGCCCATCGCACGACGAGCCGGTGCTGCCGGTGGAGGGGCCGCGGTGGCCGCTGACCTGGGACAGCACACGGCGGGGACCGTTGACGGTGCGCAATCCCGAAACGGGCCACACCTGGACGTTCGCGCCCGTGGCCGGTCACCCCGAGACGGAACTACCGCTCGTCGGCGTCAGCGACCGCAACGGCAACCAGATAGCGATCGAGCACGATGGCCAGGGTCAGCCCGCCATGGTCCGGCACAGCGGCGGCTATCACATCGGGGTGACGTGCCACGAGGGGCGAATCCTCGCACTGCGTCTGCTGAGCGCCCCGGACAGCCCCGCCCTCGCCCGCTATGCCTACGACGATCGGGGCAACCTGACCGAGGTGTGCGACGCCTCCGGCAGCCCGATGCGCCTCGGCTACGACGACCAGGGGCGCGTCAGCGAGTGGCGCGACCGCAACGGCTTCGGCTACGCGTACCACTACGACGAGCAGAGCCGGTGTGTGGGCACCACCGGCCCCGACGGCTACCTCAGCAGCCACGTCACCTACGACACGGAGCACCTGCGCACGGTCTTCACCGACTCCCTCGGACGCACCAGTGTCTATCAGTTTGACGACAGCTTCCGGCTCGAGAGCGAGACCGATCCGCTCGGTCATACCGTGCGGCACCGCTACGACCGCTACGACCGTCCGCTGGAGGTCACGGACTCGCTGGGCCGCAGCACTCGGTACGCGTACGACGACCAGGGTCGACTGACGCGGCTGACTCGACCCGACGGCTCAACGGTCCGCACGGAGTATGGGGAGTTGGGGCTTCCCGTCACCATCATCCAACCCAACGGCGAGGTGTGGCGGCAGGAGTACGACGCCGCCGGCAACCGCACCCTTCTCGTCGCGCCCGACGGCCGGCAGACCGCCTACCGCTACGACGCCTCCGGTGGGTTGCGGTCCATCGTCAACCCGGAGGGGCAGACGACGACGGTGCGCTGCGACGACGCGGGGTTGCCGGTGTTCCTCGCGGGACCCGAGGGCAACGAACTGCGCTGCGTTCGCGATGGGTTCGGCCGACCGAGCGTGATCGAGGACAGGACGGGCGCCCGAACTGTCACCGAGTGGAACGCCAGCGGGCGCCCTCTGCGCGTCGTGGACGCCCAGGGCGGCGTCCAGACCTACACATGGGACGACGAAGGCAACTGCCTTAGCTGGACCGACCAGGACGGGGCGAGCGTCCACTTCGAGTACGGGCCGTTCGACCTGCCCATCGCACGGACCGACCCGGATGGCAGCCGGACCCTGTTCGAACGGGACACCGAACTGCGCCTCACCCGCGTCACCAACGATCAGGGCCGGCAGTGGAACTACACATACGACGCGGCCGGACGGCTCATCCACGAGTCGGATTTCTACGGCCGTGAGGTGCGCTACGAACTCGACGCCGCGGGCCAGGTCATCCGAAGGACCAACTCGTTGGGTCAGTTCGTAGCCTTCCATCACGACGCGCTAGGCAACGTGGTGGAGAAGACGGTGGACGGCGCGACGACCGTGTTCACCCGCGATGCCGCCGGACGGGTGGTCCGCGCGGTGGGCCCGCACGGCGAGTTGGAGATCGAACGGGACCCCTTCGGGCGCGTCGTGTCCGAGGCGGTCAACGGCAAGGCAGTCCACACCAGCTATGACGCTGCCGGTCGCGTGGTTTTCCGGCGCACTCCTGCGGGCCACGAGAGCCACTGGTCCTACGACCAGGCCGGCCTGCCGCGCGAAGCTGTCATCGCTGGGCAGACGGTCACCTTCGAACGCGACGCCGCCTGGCGGGAGACGCATCGCCGTTTCGCGGCCGGAGCCCTCACGCTGGAGTCAGAGTGGGACGCCGCCGGCCAGTTGGTCGAGCGGACCGTACTGCGGGCCGGGACGCCGGTGCGCAGGCGCTCGTACACGTACCGTCCAAGCGGAAACCTGACCGCGGTCGGCGACCCGCTGACTGGGCACACCACCGACTACCAGCTCGACCCTGCCGGCCGGGTCACCGACGTCCTCTCGGCGGGGCACCGCGAGAAGTACCGCTACGCGCCACCGGACGACGCGCGGGGCGCGGCGGACTACACCGCGTTCCCGGCCGGGCGCCGGGAACGCGTCAACGGGGTGCATCACACCTATGACGCCGCCGGGCGCGTAGTGGCTCGGCGACAGAAGCGCCTCTCCCGCACGCCGGACACCTGGCAGTACGAGTGGGACGGCGAGGACCGGCTGACCCAGGTCACGACACCCGACGGGACGCGCTGGCGTTACCTCTACGACCCGTTCGGAAGGCGGCTGGCCAAGCAACGGCTCACGGACGACGGCCGGGTCGCCGAGGAGACGCGCTTTGTCTGGGCGGAGACCACGCTCGTCGAACAGACCACCGTTCATGGCGACACCTCGTCCCGAACGCTGAGTTGGGACTACGACGGGACAGTCCCGCTTACCCAGACCGAGATCAGTGACGATGAGAACGATCGACGCTTCTTCGCCATTGTCACCGACCTTGTGGGGACGCCGACCGAACTCTACGACGAGGCCGGAGGGAAGGTCTGGGAACGGAACGCCTCACTCTGGGGAGCGCCGCTCGGCGATGCCCCCGGAACCGGCTCAGTCGACATTCCGCTGGACTTCCCCGGCCAGTACCGTGATTGGGAGACCGGCTGGCACTACAATGTCCTCCGCTACTACGATCCGCTGACCGCGTGTTATGTCTCACCCGACCCCCTGGGGCTCGCGGCGGGACCGGACGACTACGCCTATGTGCCGAACCCGCTCACCTGGCTCGACCCGCTGGGTTTGGCGGCCTGCCCCATCATCGCTGACAACAGCCTTCTCGTGCAGGCGATGCGAGGCCACACAGGCGCGCTCGCCGAGGTCACCGGACGCCAGGTACACGTGACGCCGAACCAGTTGCACGAGTTTCTCAATGTGACCAGCGGCCTGAACGCCCGACGGAACTTCCTGGCAACACACGATATCCAGGTGATCACTGGTCAGGCGGCCAGAGACATCGTCGCGCACCCGGAATTCCGAACCGTCTTCGACGCCATCGCCCGCACACACGGCCGGCCGGACGCCGCGTTGGTAGCCTTCGCGCACGCCTCCGGGATGCAGGCCGTTACCATGGAGCGCCGCCTAACCAACTTCGTCACACAGAGCCTGAATCTGCCAGGTATCGACCTTTCCAACGCCTTGCGCAGGGTGATCTGAGATGAGCGCGTTCAACACGCTGGACACGGTGCTCACCTGTCCACACTGCGAGAACACACGTCAGACCGAGGTGGAGTTCAAGTTCGGTCTCCTGGACCAGCTGGCCTACCGGCTGGACGACCGGCTGGACTGGGGGGAGGGCGGGCACCGCTTCCCGAAGGAGCGTCCGCCGGGCGGTGACTACACCGGTGAGGGTTACGCGGTCTGTCCCGTCTGTGGCCGCGACTACTGGGTGGACATCGTCACCCGAAACGATGTCCTCTCCGAGGCCATCCCGAACCCCGACCGGCCGGGCTACCTGCCGGGGTAGTCGCTCACCGGACAGGCGTCGAGCGGGGGCCTCCGGGATGTCGGGGTGGCCGCGCGTGTGGGTCCGGCCGTAGGGGGCGTCAGTCGCCGGCGGCGGGGACGGGGGTGTGGGTGATGCCGTTGACGAGCACGTCGAAGCCCCAGCGGAAGCGCTCCTCCGTGGTGCCGCCGACCAGGGCGGGCAGGTGCGCGGCGATGGCCGGGTGCGTGGCCTCGCTCGCGGCGCCGAGCGCGCGGACGGTGGCGTTCCAGTCTTCCTCGGCGGCCGGGTCGCGCTCCCGCGTGGACTGCTCGGCGGCGGTCGCGGTCGCGTCCTGGAGCAGCTTGTCCACGCCCCAGGCGACCTGCTCGGGGGCGGCCCCGCTGCGGGAGAGCAGGTCGAGGAGGCGTTCCACCAGGAGCAGGTAGTTCTCCCCGCTCGGGCGGGCGACGAGCGCGGACCGCGCGAGCTGCGGGTGGGCGGCCAGCACCAGGGTGTACGACCTGATCACCGCGCGGAGCCGCTCCCGCCAGTCCTCGCCGCCGTCCCGCCCCGTCAGGTCGACCTCGCCGAGCAGCGCGTCCAGGACCTCGGCGTGCAGCTCGGCGGTGTTGGCGACATAGACGTACAGCGAGGCCGGGCCGGTGTTCAGCTCCTGGGCGAGGCGGCGCATCGTGACCTTCGCCAGGCCCTCCGCCCGCATGATCCTGACCGCTGTCTCCACGATCCACCGCCGGGACAGAGCGGGCTTCGCGGGGCGGTCGCGGCGGCTCACCGGCTCTCTTCTGGCGCTCATGCCCCCGATCGTAACGAACGTGTTCGTCGTCACCGCGTGACGAACTCGTTCGCGACGAACGCGTTCGTTAGCGTGGTCGAGGCAACTCCCACCACCGCACGGAAAGGGGTGATCCGCCATGGCGTCCCCCCACCCAACCCCTCCCGAAGCCGAAGCCCACAAGGTCCACGAAGCCCACCCCGGCCGAGGACGTCGAGGTGCCGAGGAACGTTCGCTGGGTCCTGCTCGGCGTGCTGCTCGCCCTGCTGCTCTCCCTGCTGGACGGAATGATCGTCGGCACCGCGATGCCCACCGTCGTCGCCGACCTGGGCGGCCTCGACCACATGGCGTGGGTCGTCACCGGCTACACCCTGGCCACCGCCTGCTCAACTCCGGTGTGGGGGAAGCTCGGTGACCTCTTCGACCGCAAGGCGATGTTCCTGGCCTCGATCGGGCTGTTCCTGGCGGCCTCTGTGCTGTGCGGTGCGGCGCCGTCGATGGGCTGGCTCATCGCGTTCCGCGTCCTCCAGGGCCTGGGCGCCGGCGGCATGGGCGCCGGCGCGTTCGCCCTCATCGGCGTGCTGCTGCCGCCGCGCGAGCGGGGCCGCTACCAGGGCATGGTCGCCGCCGTCATGGCGGTCGGCCAGCTCGGCGGGCCGCTGGTCGGCGGCTTCGTCACCGGCCACCTCGGCTGGCGGTGGGCCTTCTACATCAACGTGCCCGTCGGCCTGGTCTGCGTCGCCTGGTGCTGGATCACGCTGCGCGTGCCCGCGCCGAGCCGGCGGGGCGGGGCCACCATCGACGGGTGGGGCATCGCGTTCCTCACCGGGGCGATCTCCACGTTCGTCATGGCCGCGACCTGGGCGGGCAGCACCTACGCCTGGGGCTCGTGGCAGATCGTCGGCCTGGGCGCGGTCGCGTTGGGCCTGCTCGCCGCGTTCGTCGCCACCGAACGGCGCGTCGCCGAGCCGCTGATGCCCCCGCGCGTCTACCGGGGGCACCGCAACTTCCCGCTCGCCGCCGTCCTGTTGACGGTCACCGGCGTGACGCTGTTCGGCGCCACCCTCTATCTGCCCCTATACCAGCAGGTCGTCCAGTCCGCCTCCGCGTCCCACTCGGGCCTGCTCCTGCTGCCGATGATGATCGCCACGCTGGTCACGTCGAACATCGCGGGCCGGGTCATGACGGCCACCGGCCGCTACAAGGTCTTCCCCGTCACCGGCGCGCTGCTCCTCGTCGTCGGCATGGGCCTGCTGTCCACCATGGGCACCGACACCTCACGCCTCGCGACCTCCGCGTACATGGCCGTCGTCGGCGCGGGCACCGGGCTCACCCTCCAGATGTCCAACACCATCGCCCAGAACGCCGTGCGGCTCCGCGACATGGGCTCCGCCTCGGCCGCCACCCACCTCTTCCGCAACCTCGGCGGCTCCCTCGGCATCGCCGTCTTCGCCTCCCTCTTCGCCGGCTCCGTGGCCGGCGGCGCCGCCCTCGCGCCCGGCGAGGGCGGCGGCTCCGGCTCCGGTGGGGCGGCCGCCCTCTCCTCCACCGCCCACGCCGCATATGTCGCCGACGTGGCGCACGCGACCCATCTCATCTTCCTCACCGGGGCGTTGATCGCCCTGGCCGCGCTCCTCGCGGCGGTGTTCATCGAGGAGGTCCCGCTGCGCGGCAAGCCCGGCGCGAAAGCGGAGGACGCGGCCGCCGACCCCGGCGCGAAGCCCGAGGGAGCGGCCGTCGCCTGAGGTGTCGCGTCCGAAGGACACCTCCCCGGCGCGCCGCCGGCCCGTTCAGGTCAGTTCGGCGACCAGGGCGTAGCGCTCATCGTTGACCGGCCCGCCCCAGAGGGCCTCGTCCCCGGCGAGGTCCTCCACCCGCAGCGCGCCAACCAACGGGCGGACGGCCGGGGCGAGTTCGTCGGCGGCGACGCCATGCTGCCAGGGCAGGGCCTCGGCGCCGGGCACATACGGCGCCCCGCTCTGCCCGGCCTGGCGCCAGCGCCCCTCGACGAGAACGAGCCTGCCGCCCGGGCGCAGCCGGCCGACCCACTCCCGCAACGCGGCGGCCGGATCGGGCAGCGTCCAGACCAGGTGGCGGACGATCACGGCGTCGAACCGCCCCTCCCCGACGGGCGGTTGGGCGGCGTCGCCGACGAGGAAGCGGCCCTCGCGGCCGGCCGCCGCGAACTTCGCCCGGGCCGCCGCCACCATGCGCGGCGCGAGATCGACGCCGGTGACGCGGTGGCCCGCCTCGGCCAGCAGCAGGCTCAGCGATCCGGTGCCGCAGCCGACGTCCAGCACCTCGGACGGCGGCGCGGCGGACAGCGGCGCGGACGGCGCGGCGGACAGCGGCGCGGACGGCGCGGCGGACGGCGGTATCCAGTCGGCGAGCCGGCGGGCCCAGGCCTCGCGGGTGCGGGGCGCCAGGAGGCCGTGGTCCGGCTCGCCGTCGAAGTCGGCGGCGGCCGCGTCCCAGTAGGCGGCGATGGACGAGGTGAGCGCGGTCATGGCGCCGATCCTGCCAGCCGCCACCGACATCGGGCCTTCGGCGACCGGACGCGCGGTGCGTCCCCTGCGGTGGGGCGCCCGGCACGCTCCTGCCACCGTCCCGCAGGTGACAGTTGCAAGCGTGCGCTCTTAAGCACATAATCCCCTCGCGTGCCGCGGCGGACCCGCGTCCGCGCCCCGACAACCGAGGAGGCCAGGAACGTGCCGATGGACCACTCCGCGCCCGGCGACAAGAACGCGCGCCCCGCGCCCCGGAACCACCCTCACCATCGGGACCACGACCACAAGGACCACGGGGACCACGGGGACCACCTCGGGCCCCGCCACGGCCGGTCCCTCCGGCACCGGCTCGTCCACCTGGTGCGGCCGCACGCGCACGACGCGTCGGAGGCGATCCGGACGGCCGAGGAGGCCAGCCGGGAGGGCATCCGCGCGGCCTGGATCGGGCTGGCCGGCATGGGGATCACCGCCCTCCTCCAGGTCGTCATCGTCGCGCTCAGCGGCTCCATGGCGCTGCTGGCCGACACCCTCCACAACCTCGGGCACCTGGTGACGACGATCCCCCTCGTCATCGCCTTCCGCCTGGGCCGGCGCGCCCCCACCGCGACGCACCCCTTCGGCTACCGCCGCGCCGAGGACCTCGCGGGCCTGCTCATCGCGGCGGTCATCGCGCTCTCGGCCGCCCTGATCATCCGGGAGTCGATCGACGCCCTCCTCAACCCGCGCCCCCTCACCCATCTCGGTTGGGTCCTCGCCGCCGGCGTCGTCGGCGCGGCCGGCAACGAGCTGGTCGCGATCCACCGCATCCGCGTCGGGCGGCGCATCGGCTCCGCCGCGCTGGTCGCCGAGGGCCACCACGCCCGCGCCGACGGCCTGACCTCCCTCGCGGTCGTCCTGGGCGCCGTCGGCGTCTGGCTCGGCTTCGACCAGGCCGACGCCGTCATCGGCCTGTTGATCGCCGTGGCCGTCCTGGCCGTCCTCGTCTCCTCCGCCCGCACCGTCGTCCGCCGCCTCATGGACGGCGTCGAGCCGGGACTCGTCGAGGGCATCCACCGCGCGGCCGCGGCCGTGCCCGGGGTCGAGTACGCGGCGAACGTCAGGGCGCGGTGGAGCGGCCACCGTCTGGAGGCGCACGTCACCATCGGCGTGCACGCCGACCTCACCGTCGCCGAGGGCCACGACCTCGCCCAACGGACCCACCACCGACTCCTCCACGCGATCCCGCACCTGGAGAGCGTGGCCGTCCACGTCCACCCGACGCGCGACGGCGCCACCCCCGCCGACGCGCACCAACTCACCGCGCACCACGCCGACCCCGGGGCGCGACGCGGCCCGTGAGACGGCGAACGGCTCGGGCGGCCCGACTGGACAGGTCCCGGCCGCCCCCCGCACCCTGTGCGCATGAACGCACCGACGCACCCGAGTGCGGCGACCGGCGCCCACCCCCGGGAGCCTGGCCCCGAACAGTACGCCCGCGCCGCCGAGGTGCTCACCCTGCTCGCCGACCGCACCCGTCTCGTCCTGCTCCACACCCTCAGCTCAGGCGAGGCCGACGTCACCGCGCTGACGGCCGCCTCCGGCGCCGCCCGCCCCGCCGTCAGCCAGCACCTCGCCAAGCTCCGCCTCGGCGGCCTGGTCAGCACCCGCAAGGAGGGACGCCGCGTCGTCTACGCCCTGCGCAACCGCCATATCGCGCGGCTGGTCGCCGAGGCGCTCGGGCACGCCGACCACGACCTGACCGAGTCGGGCCCCCGCTGACGGAACGGCGCGGACGGATCTCGCGGACGCGGAGCGGACGACCGGAGCGGACAACCGAAGCGAACGACCGGAGCGGACAACCGGAGCGGACAACCCGCTAGATGAAAACGGTTCCCATTTTGGTACGGTGGTCTCCGCTCGGTCCCACCGTCCCGAAAGAGGTCACGTCCCATGCGGCCCAACGTCCAACCCGCCCACGGCCCGGCCGACTTCGCCCGCCCGGAACGAGGTGAGGCACGGTGACGCTGCCCGTGGTGATCGTCGCGGGGCTGCACGCCGACGCCCGGCGCGCGACGGTCGACGCACTGCTGCGCGCCGTGCCCGGCGCCGTGGCGCTCCACCACGACCTCGACGCCGCGCCCGACGGCACCGTCGGGCGCGAGCTGCGCGACCGGGACGGGACCGTGTCCGTCGGACGGGCCCCGCTGGTCAACGACTGCGCCTGCTGCGCGCTCCGCGAGGACCTGCTGCCCGAGCTGGAACGGCTCGCCGACGCCCCGGAGTTGACCCGGCTGGCCGTCGTCGAGCTGTGGGACTCGGTGGAGCCGGCGTCCATCGCGCGGCTGCTCGCCGCCCAGGACGAACGGCGGCTGTCGTTGGTCGGCGTCGTCACCGCCGTCGACCCGGCGCTGGTGCTGCCCGCCCTGGCCACCGGCGACGACCTCGCCGAGGTCGGCCTGTCCGCCGCGCTCGGCGACAACCGGACGGTGGGCGACACGTTCGCGCGCCAGCTGGAGTACGCGCCCGTGCTGGCCCTGGTCGAGGGCGAGACCCCGCCCGACGCCGCCGACCGGGCCCTGCTCGCCCAACTCCACCCGCTGGCCCGGGTCACCGGGCCGGCCGACCCCGCGTTCGCGCGCGTGGTCACCGCCGGGTTCGACGCGGCCGCGGCCGCCAGCCGGGTGGACCCCGCCACCGCGCTGCTCCCCCAGGAGGCCACGGCCGAGGGCGTGACCACCCATGTCTGGTCGGCCCGGCGCCCGTTCCACCCCGACCGGCTCCATGCCGCGCTCCCCGACCTGGCCCGCGCGGCGCTCCGCAGCCGGGGGCGGTTCTGGCTGGCGGACCGGTTCGACACCCTGCTCTCCTGGGACGCCACCGGCGGGGCGCTGTGCGTGGCGGGCCACGGGCGGTGGCTGGCCTCGCTGCCCGAGGCTGACTGGCCCGAGGTCCCGGCCGAACGCCGCGCCGCCGCCGCCGTGGACTGGGACCCGCTCCACGGCGACCGGGGCCAGCATCTGGTCTTCACCTCGCCGGACCTCGATGTGCCGGCGCTGCGCGCGCTGTTGGGGTCCTGCCTGCTCACGGACGCCGAGCACGCCAGGGGGCCGATGGTCTGGGCGTGCCGGGGCTCCGCCTTCGACGCCCTGTTGGACGCGGCGCCCTAACCCGCTGCCGGTGCGCGTCCGGGCGGCGTGCTGCCGGGCCAGGCCAGCGGGTCGACGGCCAGGAACGGCTCGTCGGCCACCGCCCCCGGGCGGACGCCGGTGAACGCCACGACCTCCCGGTGCAGATGGGACTGGTCGGCGAAGCCGGCGTCGGCCGCGATCCTGGCCACGTCGTGCCCGGCGAGCAGGCGGTGGGCGGCGTGGTCGAAGCGCACCAACCGCGCGGCGCGCTTGGGCGGCAGGCCGAGTTGGGAACGGAACCTGGACCACAGGCGTTTGCGGCTCCACCCGACCTCGGCGGCCAGCCCCTCGACCCGGGCGGCGCCCCCGCTGCGCACGATCCGCCGCCAGGCCCAGGCCACCTCCGGGTCCACGGCCTCCCCGTCCCGTCGCCTGCGGGCGAGCAGCGCGTCCGTCAGGGCGAACCGGTCCGGCCAGGACGGGGCCTCCGCGAGCCGTTCGCCGAGGCGGGACGCCTCCCGGCCCCACAGCTCGTCGAGGGTGACGATCCCGCCGTCGAGTTCGGCGGGCGGGACGCCCAGCACCGCTCCGGCGATCGTCGGGGAGAGGCGCACCTGCACGCACGCGACGTCCTCGCCCCGCGCCCAGACCCCGCCGTCGGCGCCAAGTCCCGGCCCGGCGACGAGACTTCCCCGCCACCGCCGCCCGGCGGCCCGGTCCACGACGGGCGAGCCGGCGCCGAACTCCACCAGCAGCATCACGGCCGGGTGCGGCACCAGGCGGATCGCGTCCAGGTCACGCACCCGGAACCCGGCCATGGTGACGCCGGCTACCCGGCTGGGCTCGGACGGGCACGCGACGCCCCAGGAGGCGGCGCCGTGCACAAAGGTTCGCACCTCTCCAGGCTAGCCGGGCCGTTCGGGGAACATTTGTCCAAGCCGGGGGCGGGCGCCGCCCGTCACCGTGGACCCATGACCACTTCTCACGACGTTCATGACGTGGACCTGGAGGACGGCACGCTCCGGGTGACCGAGGACGGCCCGCGCGAGGCGCCGGCGCTGCTGCTCGTGCACGGCTCGGCCTCCTCCCTGCGCTCCTGGGACGCGCTGGTTCCACCGCTGACCGGGGCCCACCGGGTGCTGCGCGTGGACCTCCTCGGGCACGGCCGGTCGGCCAAGCCGGACGACCGGAGCTATGCGATCCCCGACCAGGCGCGCCGGGTCGGCGAGGCGCTGGACCGGCTGGGCGTCGAACGCGCGGTCGTGGCCGGCCACTCCAGCGGGGGCGTGGTGGCCACCGCGCTGGCCGAGCGGCGGCCGGAGCTGGTGGCGGGGCTCGCGCTGATCAACACCGGGCCGGCCATGGACGCCTTCCTCGCCACGGACTCCGGGGCGGACTCCGGGTCGGACTCCGGGGGGCTCGACCCGGCGCGGTGGCCGCCGTCCGAGGAGCTGGTGCGCCGGTTCGCCGGCACCGGCTTCAGCCGGCCCGGCTTCGTGGTGCCGCCCGAACTCGTCGAGGACATGCGGGGGATGACGTTCCACTCCCTGACCGCCTCGATGGGCGGCACCACCGCGTATCTGACGGAACGGCCGCTCCCGGAGCGGCTGGTGGAGGTCGGCCGGCCGCTGCTGGTGCTCTACGGCGAGGAGGACCGGCGATGGCGGCCGGCGTCCTTCGCCGACTACCGGACGGTGCCGGGCGCCCGGGTGGTGCCGCTGCCCGGGCTTGGCCACTCCCCGCTTCTTGAGGACCCGGAACGGACCGCCGTTCCGCTGCTGGCCTTCACCGCCGGTCTGGCGCTGGAGGGGTGAGAACGCGCGGCGGGTCGGGCCGCCGGGCGCGGGCGCGGCCGGTCAGGTGGCGGCCGGTTCCGCCGGGCGGACCTGCCCGGCGCGCACCTCCCAGACCCGGTCGGCGGCCCGGAGGGTGGCGGGCCGGTGCGTCACCACCAGGGTGATCCGGTCCTCGGCGCGCACGCGGAGCGCGGCGGTGAGCGCGGCCTCGGCGTGCGCGTCGAGGTGCGTCAGCGTCTCGTCCAGGATCAGCACCCGGGGCTCCGGCAGCAGGGCGCGCGCCAGGGCGACGCGGGCCCGTTGGCCGCCGGAGAGGCCCCTGCCCCGCTCCCCCACCGGGGTCGCCAGGCCGAGCGGCAGCCCGGCGGCCGGATCGAGCAGGCCGGCGGCGGCCGCCACGGAACGCAGCCGCTCGGGCGGGGCTTCGGGCGCGGCCAGCAGGATGTTGTCGGCGACCGTGCCGGTCAGCAGGTCGACGCGCTGCGGCACGGCGGTGATCGCGGCCCGCAGGTCGGCGTCGGCCAGGTCGCGGAGGTCGACGCCGCCGAGCGTGACACGCCCGGCGTCGGGGTCCCACAGCCGCAGGGCGAGACTGACGCAGGTGGACTTGCCCCCGCCGGAAGGCCCGGTGAGGGCGACGACCTCTCCGGGGCGGGCGTCGAACCCGACGTCCGTCAGCACCTGGGGTCCCCCTGGCGTGTAGCGGAAACTCACGTGCTCGAAGACCAGGGAACCGAAGGCCGGCGGCACCGGGTTGGCGGGCGGGGTGGTGGCCGGCGGGGCGCCGAGCACCGCGTCGATCCGGGCGGCCGAGGCCAGCAGCGGACCCATGTTCCGCAGCAGCGAGGAGAGTTGACCGAGCGGGCCGAGGGCGACGGTGGCGAGGGTGAGGGTCACGGGAGCCAACGTCGGGTCGCCGGTCGAACCGGCGGCGGCGATGGCGAGAGCGGCGATGCCGGCCGCCGCGACGGCGAGGTCGGCGACGGCCGTCTCGACGCCGGTGACGGCGGCGAGCCGGCGTTGGGCGCGGCCGAGGGCGCGGGTGCCGGCGGCCAACGCGGCACGGCGCCGCTCCAGGGCGCCCGCCTCGGTCAACTCCCGCAGCCCCGCGACGGTCTCCACGACCTGGGCGTGCAGGTCGGCGTTGGCCGCCGTGAGTTCGGCGCCCCGCCGCGACGCCTGCCGGCCGGTGCACCACGGGAGGGCCACGACGACCAGCAGGGCGGGGCCCCACGCCAGCGGCAGCCAGGGGTCGAGGACCAGCGAGTACCAGGTGGTGACGACCAGCAACACGACGCTGACCAGTGCCTGGGCGGCGGTGTGCGCGTAGAGCCACTCCAGGGTCTCGACGTCGGCGAGGGCGACCGCGCTCAGGTCGCCGCTGTGCCGGGGGCGCGTCCGGGGCGGCAGCGCGCGGCGCAGTGCGGCGAAGACCCGCACGCGCAGGTCGGCCAGGACCCGGTAGGCGAGGTCGTGGGCGACATAGGACTCCCGCCAGCTGGTCAGCGCGCACAGCGCCGCCGTGAGCAGCAGCGCCGTCACGAGCGGGGCCAGGGCGGTCGGGTCGCCGCGCAGCGTCAGCGTCAGGAGCCAGGCGCCGAGCAGGCCGAGGGCCAGCACGCCCAGCTGGGTCAGCAGGCCGGCGGCCAGGGTCCACCAGAACGCGCCGCGATGCTGGGTGACCAGCGGCAACAGCCGCCACAGCGGGGCCAGTCGGGCCCGGATGGCGGTCATCGGCGCGCCTCCGCGCTCGTCCCGGCCACCCGTTCCCCGGCGTGGCCCGCCGCGTGCTCCCGCTCCGTGGCCCGGCCACGTTGGCGGTCGAGGAGCGCGCGGTAGGCGCCGCCGGGGCGGGCCAGCAGCGTGCCGGGGGCGTCGCACTCCACCACCCGGCCCCCGTCGAGCACGGCGACGAGGTCGGCGCGGCGGACGGCGGCGAGCCGGTGGGCGATGACGATCCGCGTGCGGCCGGCGAGTTCGGGCGCGGTGGACAGCGCCTCCAGCACCTCGGCCTCGGTCCCCGGGTCGAGGTGCGAGGTCGCCTCGTCGAGCACCAGCACCGGCGCGGTGGACAGGAACGCGCGGGCCAGGGCGACGCGTTGGCGCTGCCCGCCGGAGAGGGTGCTGCCGCGTTCGCCCAGGACGGTGGCGTAGCCGTCGGGCAGCGCGTGGACGAACGTGTGCGCCCCGGCCAGCCGGGCCGCACGGCGCACCTGGGCGTCGGTGGCCTCGGGCCTGGCCAGCCGGATGTTGTCGGCGACGCTGCCCTGGAAGAGGTAGGGGTCCTGGTGGACCACGGTCACGGTGGCGCGCAGCGCGGCCAGCCGGTACTCGGGCAGTGGCCGTCCGGCGAGCAGGACGCTTCCGGCGTCCGGATCGTGGTGGCGCGTCAGCAGCGCGGCCAGGGTGCTCTTTCCCGCGCCCGACGCGCCGACGACGCCGACCAGCGCGCCGGCCGGGCAGGGCAGCGCGGCCCCGTCGAGGGCCGGGTGCCCGGCGCCCCCGGGGTGGGTGAAGTGGACGTTCTCGAAGCGGACGTCGGGCACCCCCGCCGGCGCGGCGTGGGTGCCGTCGTCGGGCACGGAGGGCGTGGCCGCGAAGAGTTCCTCGATCCCGTCCACGGCGGTCAGCCCCTGGTAGCCGGCGTGCCAGGCGGCCGACAGGTCGGCGAGCGGCCGGAAGCACTCCCGACCGCACAGCAGGAAGAGGAACGCGCCGGCGGCCCCGAGGTCACCTGCGGTGGCGGCGGCCGCCACCACCGCCACGGTGACGGCGGTCCCGCCGTGCGGCGCCAGCGCGCTGATGCCGTGTTCGACGAGGGAGACACGCAGTTGGGCCATGGTCGCGCGGTGGAGCTGGTCGCCCCTGGCGGCCAGTCGGCGGCCGACCCGCTCGCCGGCGCCGAGCACCCGCAGCGTGGGGAGTGCCCCGGTCGCCTCCAGGTAGTCGGCGCCCAACCTGCCCCAGCCGGCCCAGCGTTCCCGTCCGCGCCGCAGCAGCGTGGCGTCCCAGAAGCGCGGCAGCACCACGCCGAGGGCCAGCGCGCAGCCGAGCGCCAGGGCGGCCGGTGGGTGAACGGTCGCCAGCCAGCCGACGATCGCGGCCGGCACCACGGCCACCACCAGCAGCTGGGGAAGGTAGCGCGTGTAGTAGGCGTCCAGCGCCTCGACTCCGGTGACCAGGGTGTGCTGCGCCTGCCCGGCGCGCGCGCCGGCGGCGTGTGCCGGCCCCAACGTCCCCAGCTGGAGGACCAGTTGGTCGCGCAGCCGGGCGCGGATCTCGGTACCGCACCACGCGCGCAGCGGTGCCTGGACCCGCAGCAGCGCGGCCCGCAGCAGCACGCATCCGCCGGCCCAGGCGAGCGCCGCGCCGGCCGGGCCGGCGCCGCCGCCCCCGGGAAAGAGGTGGGCCAGGGCGCGCGCCAGGGTGAGGGTCTGGGCCAGGTGGGTGGCGCTGACCAGCAGGCCGAGCAGGGCGCAGAGCGCCACGGGACGGACGGCCGAGCCGGCGAGGGCGATCAGGCGGCGGTGCAGCATGGGCCGGGATCAGAACGCGTCGGGGTGCAGGCCACGGGCGACGGCCTCGACGGCGCGGACGTTGCCGATGGTGCCGGGGAAGAGGTCGGCGCTGGAGACGGCGACGAGGCGGCCGTTCCGCACGGCCGAGAGGTCGGGCAGGTTGGCGTCGAGCCAGGCGCGGGTGGCCCGTTCGTGCTCCTCGTCGTGGACGCCGAAGACCAGCACCTCGGGGTCGCGGTGGGCGAGTTCCTCCCGGTTGATCTCGGCGGCGAAGAAGTCGGCGAAGGCCGCGTCGTCGGGCCCGAAGACGTTGTCGCCGCCCGCCCTGCGGACGATGTCGTACTCGACTCCCGCGCCGATGGCGGAGAGCCGTTCGCCCTCCACATAGATCTGGGCGACGGTGACCGGCGGCCGGCCGGCGACGCGTTCCTCGACGTCGTCGAGGACGGCCCGCTGGGCGTCGGCGAGTTCGGCCGACGCTTCGTCGACGTCCAGCACGCGGCCGAGCGTCCCCAGGTCGGTGAAGAGGTCGTCCACGGTGGCGGTCATGCGGCGCTCGGCGCAGCCGCCGCTGGCGATGTGGGCGGCCACGCCGGCGTCGGCGAGCTGGTCCAGGTCGGCGAAGCCCTGTTCGGCGGAGAACTCGTAGGAGGTCGGGGCCGTGACGAGGTCGGGGCCGGCGCGCAGCAGCACCTCGCGGGTGGGCGGGGCGTCCTCGCTGAGGACGGGTATGTCGGCGGCCAGGTCGCGCACGTCCTCGGGCAGCGGCGCGGTGGCGGTCTGCGCCTGGCCCACCATCCGGTCGGCGACGCCCAGGCGCAGCAGCAGTTCGGTCTGGGCGGGGCTGAGTCCCACGACGGCTGCGGGGGGCGCGTCGAGGGTGACCTCGCGCCCGCAGTTCGTGTAGGTGACGCCGTCCCCGGTCGGCGGTTCGGCGGCTGGCTCGGTGACGCCCGAGCCGCAGGCACCCAGCGTGAGCAGGGCGGTGGCGGCGAGGGCGGCGCGGAGGACGACGGGCGGTCGGCGGAGGGCGGTTGTCACGGGATGTGCTCCTGGTGCGGGGGAACGACGGGGGCGTCGTCCGAGAAGGCGATCAGCGGCCTGCCGTCCACGGGGTGGCGCAGCAGGTGGGCCCGGACGCCGAAGACGTCGTGGATCACCTCGGGGGTGAGGACGTCCTCGGGCGGCCCGAAGGCGGTGACGCGACCGTCGCGCAGCACGGCGATCACGTCGCAGTGCGCGGCGGCCAGGTTGAGGTCGTGCAGGGCGGCGACGGTGGTGACGCCCAAACCGCCGACCAGCCGCATGAGTTCGAGCTGGAAGGCGATGTCCAGGTGGTTCGTTGGCTCGTCCAACACCAGCACCTGGCTCTCCTGGACGAGGGCGCGGGCCAGCAGCACGCGCTGTCGTTCGCCGCCGGAGAGCGCGGCGAACGGCCGGTCGGCGAGGGCGGTCGCGCCCACGCGCTCCAACGCCCGTGTCACCAGGGCGAGGTCGCGGTCCGAGTCGCCGCCGAAGCCGCCGTGGTGCGGCAGCCGGCCCAGCAGCACGACGTCGATGACGTCGAGGTCGAAGTCGGCGCCGCTCTCCTGGGTCAGCACCGCGACCCGCCGGGCCACCTCGCGCGGCGGCAGCCGCCACGCGTCGTCGCCCGCCAGCCGGACGGTGCCGGAGTGGGGTCGCAGCACGCGGTAGAGGGCGCGCAACAGGGTGGACTTGCCGCTGCCGTTGGGGCCGACCAGCCCGAGGAAGCGGCCGGACTCCACCCGGAGGCTCGCCTCGTGGACGACGGTCCGGCCGCCGACGACGACGGACACCCGGTCGAGGACGACGTTCACCGCGGCATCCCCGCCCGTGCGGCGCGCCCGCGCCGGATCAGCCACAGGAAGCAGGGCGCGCCCACCACGGCGGTGACGATGCCCAGCGGGATCTCGGTGGGCGCGGCGACGGTGCGGGCCAGCAGGTCGGCGGCCATCAGGAAGAACGCGCCGGCCAGCACGGTGACCGGCAGCATCCTGCGGTGGTCGGCGCCGACCAGGATGCGGGCGGTGTGGGGAACGACCAGCCCGACGAAGCCGATGCCGCCGCTGACCGCCACCACCGCGCCGGTCAACAGGGAGGCCGCGACGATGAGTTGGCCGCGCAACCGGTGGACGGGCACGCCCAGCGCGGTGGCGGTCTCGTCGCCGGCGAGCAGGGCGTTGAGGGCGCGGGCGCGGGCCAGGGCGAAGAGGGAGACGGCCAGCAACGCCACGGCGGGGACGGCGAGTCGCTCCATGGAGGCGGCGGAGACGCTGCCCAGCAGGAAGAAGAGGACGCCGAAGACGTTCTGCGCCTCGGTGGTGAGGGTGAGATAGCTGGTCAGGGCGGAGAGCAGGGAGCCCAGCGCCACCCCGGTGAGGATCATGCGGGTGGGCGCGAGCATCCCGTGGTGGCGGGAGAGCAGCGCCACGGCGGCCGTGGCGGCCAGCGCGCCGAGGAACGCCGCGCCGCTGAGCGGCAGTCCGGCGACGGCGGCGGAGCCCAGGGTGATCACGGCGACGGCGCCGAGGCCGGCGCCGGCCGAGACGCCCAACACATAGGGCTCGGCGAGCGGGTTGCGGACGGCGGCCTGCATCAGGGCGCCGGCGAGGGCGAGTCCGGCGCCGGCGAGCCCCGCGAGGAGGGTGCGCGGCAGTCGGAACTGCCAGACCGCCTGGTCCTGGAGGCGGGTGAGCGAGCCATCGCTCATCCAGGGGGCCCCGGGCAGCAGGTGGCCCAGGATGACACGGCCGGCGTCGAGCGGCGACACCTCGGCGGGCCCGGTCGCGCCGGAGACGACCAGCACGGCCAGGATGCCGGTGCCGAGGGCGAGTTGGGTGAGCAGCGGCGCGCGGCGCGAGCGGCGGACCCCTCGGTCGAGGGCGGACAAGGGATGGCCTCCTTCGGCGGCCGGGACACGACCATGCCGAGATGAAAACGGGAACGGTTTTCATGACCGTATGTGGCGACCCGGCCGCCACGCAACGCGCGAGGGCGCTGCTGTGGCATTGATCACGGCCGATGACCAGCCAAGCCGCGCTCCGGGGCGCTGGACACGGGAGTTGGCCACGGGCCTTCGACAGGGTCAGGGATCAGGGGCGGGGACCACGCCTCACGCCGGCGACGACCTCGTGCCGGACGGCTTCAACGCCCCTGCCGCGCCGTCGTCTTCGGACGGCGCCCGGTCCCGGGCCATGCTCGCGGGCTCCCGTCGTCGCGCCGGCGCGCGGCCAGACCGGCGAGGGCGCGCAGCGCCCGGGTGCGCCCCCTCATGGGAACGGTCCACAGCGGGTGGCCGGCCAGGCCCCAGCGGGTCAGCAGGGCGTTGGCCGCCAACAGCCCCGTGGTGGTGGCGCGTTCCATCAGGGCCACCGGCAGGTCGCAGCGCACCAGGTCGCCGGCGAGCACGACGCGGGGGTCGGCGGTGGTCACGGCCGGGCGGTCGGCCCAGCCGCCGACGGGAAAGAGGGGACAGTCACCGCGCCACAGGTGTGCCTCTTCGCGCGCCACGGCGTCGGCCGTCTCCGGGTAGACGTCCGCCAGCCGGGCGCGCAGCTCGGCCTGGTGCGCGGCCCGGTCGACGGTCGGCGGCACGGCGTAGGAGTGCAACTCGACGACCGAGCCGCCGGTGCGCGCCGACCAGCGGGCGGCCTCGTCCTCCCAGCGTTCCAGCACGCTGACGTTGTCCAGCCCGCCGAAGCCGGCGGTGCCCAGGAAGCCGGGCCGGTCGGGGGCCACCGGCCGGTCCAGCCAGAGGCGGGAGACCAGGAACGGCGGCGCCGGCCGCAGCCGGGCGATCCGGGCCCGCCAGTCGGCGTCGCCGAGGGCGGGCGAGTTGGCCACCAGCCGGGTCAGGCCGGCGGTGTCCAGGGCCAGGACCACCGCGTCGAACCGTTCGGAGCCGCCGGCGGTGACCACCTCCACGCCGGCGCGTTCGACGGGGCGGACCGCGCGCGCCTCGGTGGCGGGGCGCAGCCGCGCGCCGCGCGCCGTCAGATGGGCGGCCAGCGGCTCCCAGATGGCCTGCGGGTAGGGGGCGCGCGGCACGTCGAAGAGGAGGCCCTCGCTGGAGCCGAGGAAGTAGATGTGGAACATCAACGCCATCTCGGCGGCGGAGAGTTGCTCGGGGTCGGCGAAGAAGCTGCGGGAGAAGACCTCGAACGCCAGGTGGCGGGCGGGCTCGGGGAAGCGGACCCGGTCCAGGAGCCGGCTGGCGCTGACGCCGTCGAGGCGCCGGTAGACCTCGGGCACCCGCACGTCGAGGAGGCCGAGCGCGGCCGGGATGTCGAGCCGGGCCAGCTCGCGGACCGGGAAGCTGGGGCTGAACGCGGCGAAGCCGAGGGCGTTCCACGGCGGGGTGCGCGGCAGCCGGGCGAAGCCGTCGCGGGCGCCGGCGCCGTGCCACAGCGGGTAGTCGGGCAGCGGGGTGAGCCCGGCGAGGGCGGGGTCGACGCGGCGCAGCAGCGCCCTGAGGTTGTAGTACTGGCGGAAGAAGGCGTGAAATCCCCGGCTCAGGGTGGCCGTCGAGCCGTCGCTGAGCCGGATCGGCCAGCCGGCGAGCCGGCCGCCGAGGACGGGCTCGCGCTCCAACAGGGTGACGCGGACGCCGCGTTCGGCGAGGGCGGTGGCGGCGGCCACGCCGGCGAGGCCGCCGCCGAGGACGGCGACGGCGGGCGGGCGGGCGCCG
>NZ_RFFJ01000046.1 GCF_003696235.1 Streptomyces triticirhizae | reverse complement strand
CTGGTCGCGGCCAGCGCCGCCGGGCACGGCCGCGGCGACGCGGCGGCCGTCGTCGAGACCTACGACCCGCGCCGCACCGCGCGCGGCCCGGCCGCCGGCTGAACGCGGCCCCCGCACCCGTCCGAACCGTCTCACCAACACGAGGTACCCCATGGGTCGAGGCAACGGCGCCCGCCCGGACCGCGCGCCCGGCGGCGGCATCCGCAGGGGCGTCCTGGGCAGCTTCGCCGGCGCGCTGCTGGAGTGGTACGACTTCTTCATCTACGGAACGGCGTCCGCGCTGGTCATCGGCTACAACCTGGGCCCGACCGCGATGCTCGCCGTCCAACCGACCATGTTCGCCCGGAGGTTCGGCACCCGGGTGCGCTACACCGGGCTCTCCCTGGCCTACCAGGTCTCCGCGATCCTGGGCGGGCTGACCCCGCTGATCGCCAGCGCCCTCCTGGCCGCCGGCGGCGGCGCCCCCTGGCTGGTCGCCGCCTTCACGACGGCCGTCGCCGTCCTCTCCTGGCTCTGCGTCCGCGCGATCACCACCACCCCACCGACCCCGACGACCACGCCGGCCCCGCACCCGACCACCGAGCCCGTTCCCCACTGACGCGGCGGCCGCCTCTCTACTCGGGCGGGCGGCTGTACCGCTCCAGGGCCGACCGGCCCGTGGACCGATCGGCGAGGCGCGACTCCCACGGTCCGTTGTTCACATCGAAGTCCTTGCCGAAGCCGATCCACTGCCCGGCCATGCGGCGTCACCGACTCCCGTCCGGGCCTCGTGCTCCCTCGATGCCTCCATGTCATGCCCTCCTGGTCCGTCCGTGTGAGCCCGGGCCCCGGGCACCGGAAGCCTCGGCCGGGCGCCGGAAGCAGGGAAGGAGCGGACGGCTCATGACGGAGGTCCCCAACGTCGCCTGGGACGCCTATGCGGCGACAGAGCCGCAGCGCCGGGTGACCAACGCCAGCGGCGAGCGCACCTGGTGCGACTGGACGCGGTACCCGGATCACGGGCCCGGCGCCGAGCTGCTCTCGCTGCCGCCCGGTGGGCGCGTGCTGGACCCCGGCTGCGGCTCGGGCGGGAACCTCGCCCATCTCGCCACGCTCGGGATGGAGGCCGTGGGGGTGGACCTCTCTCCCGCGCGACTCCGCGAGGCGCCGGAACGGTGGCCCGATGTCGAGGGCATGAGCCCGCACTGCGGCGACGCGCTCGCCTTCCTCGCGGTACAGGAACCGTTCGACGCGGTCTACTCCGTCTTCGGCGCGGCCTACCTCACCGATCCGCACACCATGTTGCCCGCCGTGCACGCCCGGCTCCGGCCGGGTGGCGTGTTCGCCCAGTCCCAGCGGCCCGCCGTCGAGGGCTGCTACGGCTGCCGGGCCTCCTACATCCCTCGGGGACCGGGCGAGGAGCCGGCCGTGGCCCGTCGGTGGGACCACGCGCCCGACGAGTGGGGGCGGATGCTCCGTCATCCCGCCCCCACACGGCAGCGGCAGGACCGGCACCCTGCTGGTGCGGGCGCGCCGGGGGGTGAACCCGGGCCACGCGGCCGACGGGCGGGGGAACGCGCGGCCGTGGCCGTTCCCGGGTTGCACCTCACGTCGCGGGATGCCGCACTGTGGGGGCCGTAACGACGGGAAGGAGGCGGACGTGAGCTACTCCGTCGGCCGGGTCGCCGAGCTGTCCGGGGTGACGGTGCGCACGCTGCACCACTACGACGAGATCGGGCTGCTGGTGCCGGGCGAGCGCAGCCCGGCCGGGCATCGGCGGTACGGGGAACGGGACCTGGACCGGTTGCAGCGCATCCTCTTCTACCGGGAGCTGGGCTTCCCGCTGGAGCGGATCGCGTCGCTGCTGGACGACCCGGAGGCGGACCCGCTGCGCGAACTGCGCCGGCAGCACGCGCTGCTCACCGGCCGGATCGAGCGACTGCGGGCGATGGTCGCGGCCGTCGAACGAGCAATGGAGGCACGGCACATGGGGATCAACCTCACCCCCGAGGAGCGGTTCGAGGTCTTCGGCGACCACGACCCTGAGCGGTACCGGGAGGAGGCGGAGCGCCGCTGGGGCGACACCGACGCCTACCGGGTCTCGCAGCGCCGCGTGGCCGACTACTCCAAGGAGGACTGGCGGCGCATCAGGGCCGAGGCCGACGCGCTGAACGAGCGGCTCGCCGGGCTGCTGGCCTCGGGCGTCGCGCCGGACTCGGTGGAGGCGATGGACGCCGCCGAGGAGCACCGGCGGCAGATCCGCGACACCTACTACGACTGCTCCCACGCGATGCACACCAACCTGGCCGAGCTGTATGTCGCGGACGAGCGGTTCACCCGGGTCTATGACGCGGTCCGGCCGGGGCTGGCGGCGTTCCTCCACGACGCGATCCTCGCCAACGCGGCCCGCGCCGGGCGCTCCTGACGCCGCCCCAGGGCCTCCGCCGGCCGGCGGAGGGGGCGTTGTGGGGGAAATCACCGGGCGTCCCGGGCCGGCCAACGGAGGTGGTCGGCCCGGGACGCCCGCCGTTGTCGCAGGTCAGCACGGTCCGTGCGGGCCGGGGCCGCCCGGTGCCGCCGCGCCGGAGGCCCCGAGATCCACTTATGCTGCGCTGGAGGGCTCTTGGCGGGGCCATGTCCGGACATAGGCGTAGCGAAGGAGCGGGAGCGACACGTGGCCGGGGAGAGCACCTGGGCGACCGGCGAGGAGCCCACGGAGCAGGAGACGACCTCCGGTTTCGCCGTTCCCGAGGGCCTGGAGCTGCCGCCGGCGGAGAGCGACCACCCCAGCTCCGAGTTCGCGCTGCCCGAGGGGCTCTCGGTGCCGCCGAGGGAACGGCCGCACAACGAGTTCACGCCGGCCGAGGGGGTGCCGGCGTTCAGCCGGGGCACCCCGTGGCAGGACCGGATGCGGACCATGGTGCGGCTGCCGGTGGCCGAGCGGCCCGCGCCGGAGCGCGCGCCGGTGGTGGACGAGGGCGAGGCCGCGCCGGCCGTGCCCCGCGTGCTGGACCTGACGCTGCGCATCGGGGAGCTGCTGCTCGCCGGTGGTGAGGGCGCCGAGGACGTCGAGGCCGCGATGTTCGGCGTCGCCCACGCCTACGGCCTCGACCGCTGCGACGCCACCGTCACCTTCACCCTGATCTCCATCACCCACCAGCCCTCGCTGGTGGAACCCTCCGTATCCCTCTCCCGCACGGTGCGCCGCCGGGGAACGGACTACACCCGGCTCGCCGCCGTCTTCCGGCTGGTGGACGACATCACCTCGGGCGAGGTCAGCCTGGAGGAGGCCTATGGCCGGCTGGCCCAGATGCGGCGGAACCGGCACCCCTACACCAAGTGGCAACTCACCATTGCCGCCGGCCTGTTGGCCGGCGCGGCGAGCACCCTGGTGGGCGGCGGCTGGCAGGTCTTCCTGCTGGCCGTGATAGGCGCCATGGTCGGGGACCGGCTGGCGTGGCTGGCGGCGGGGCGCGGGCTGCCGGAGTTCTACCAGTTCGTCGCGGCCGCGATGGCGCCCGCGCTGGTCGGGGTGGTCTGGGCGGCCAGCCACACCTCGGGCCGGGGCGAGGCGCAGGCCGCCGCGATGATCACCGGCGGGCTGTTCGCGCTGATCCCGGGGCGGGCGCTGGTCGCCGGCGTGCAGGACGGGCTGACCGGCTACTACCTCACCGCCTCCGCCCGCCTGCTGGAGGTGATCTACCTCAGCGTGGGCATCGTCTGCGGGGTGCTGGCGGTGCTCTACATCGGCGAGACCTCGGGGGTGCGGCTCGACCCGGAGGTCATGACCAGGGCGGTCCGCCCGGCGATCCAGCTGGGCGCCGCGCTGCTGCTGTCCCTGACCTTCTGCGTGCTGCTCCAGCAGGAACGTTCCACGGTGCTGCCGGCCACCGTCAACGGCGGAATCGCCTGGCTGGTCTACGGCTCGATGCACGACATCGCGGGGCTCTCCCCGTTCGCCGCGACCGCCGTCGCCGCCGGGATGGTCGGCCTCTTCGGGCAGCTCCAGTCCCGCTACCAGTTCACCTCCTCGCTGCCCTATGTCACGGCGGCGATCGGGCCGCTGCTGCCGGGCAGCGCGTTCTACCTGGGGCTGCTGGGCTTCGCCCAGGGCGAGGTGGACTTCGGCCTGGAGAACCTGCTCCGCGCTGTCACCCTGGCGCTGGCCATCGCCGTCGGCGTGAACCTGGGCGGGGAGATGGCCCGGCTCTTCATCAAGACGCCGGGCCTCACCTCGCCGATCGGCCGCCGGGGCGCCAAGCGCACCCGGGGCTTCTGAGCCGGGGAACGGACGGAACGGGCCGGGGCGGCGGGGCGGTGGTGGCGCCGGTCAGTGGCTGGTGAGCTTCAGGCCGACCACGCAGCCGACCAGGCCCAGCAGGAGCAGCACCCGCAGCGGGGTGACCGTCTCCGTGCCGTTGGCCATCGCGTAGGCGGCGGTCAACGTCGCCCCGATCGCCACCCAGATCGCATAGCCGGTGCCCACCGGAACGGTGCGCAGCGCATAGGCCAAGCCCACCATGCTGGAGGTCAGCGCGACGGCGAACACCGCCGTCGGCCAGGGGCGCGAGAACCCCTCCGACCTCCCCAACGACGTTGCCCACACGGCCTCCAGCACACCGGAGACCACCAGAACGAACCACGCCATGACGACGAATTCTCCCTGTGCCGTCTTGTCATGGCTGGGTACGGCACCCTCGTCCAGGAGCCGGTCGGGCTCTGTGCGCGAGTGTGGCACAGCGGCGCGCCCGGGGCGAATGGCGCCGGGCGCGCCGGGGTCGCGAGGCGACCCCTCGACTCAACGAGCCGTCAGTGGTGCCCCTCGCCCGCGTCGGCGGCGCGCTTGAGCGACGCCTCGATCTCGGCCTCGGCCTCGGCGCGGCCCACCCAGTTGGCGCCCTCGACGGACTTGCCGGGCTCCAGGTCCTTGTACACCTCGAAGAAGTGCTGGATCTCCAGGCGGTCGAACTCGCTCACGTGGTGGATGTCCCGCAGGTGCTCCATGCGCGGGTCGGAGGCCGGGACGCACAGCAGCTTGTCGTCGCCGCCCGCCTCGTCCCGCATCCGGAACATCCCGATCGCCCGGCACAGGATCAGGCAGCCGGGGAAGGTGGGCTCGTCCAGCAGCACCAGCGCGTCCAACGGGTCGCCGTCCTCGCCGAGGGTGCCGTCGACGTAGCCGTAGTCGGCCGGGTAGACGGTCGAGGTGAACAGGTGCCGGTCCAGCCGGATGCGGCCCGTCTTGTGGTCCACCTCGTACTTGTTCCGCGATCCCTTCGGAATCTCGATGGTGACGTCGAACTCCACTGGGTGGTCTCCTTAACCGATCTACGCACGCGACAGGTGGTTAAGTGTCTCTCACGCAGCCGTCGGTACGCGAAAGGGGCTGGTCGGTACCGTGCGATGGGCAGCTCAGATGGTACGTCGCCACCGTTCGGCGGGCCGGCTGGCGATGGGGTCGGCGACCGCCGGCCTGGCGCTCGCCGCCGGACTCGTCGCGCTCACCGGGCCCTGGGACGGCGGGCAGCGGGCCGCCGAACGCGACCAGGCGACGGCGGCCGACCTGGTGCGCGGGCAACTGCCGGCCGAGCGGCTCGCCGGCACCGTGCCGGCGGCGCCCGCCGTGCTCAGCCCGCTGGACGGCAGCGCCGCCGCCCCCTCCCCGCAGGCGCTGACGCGCACCCTCACCCCGCTGCTGGAGGCCGACGCCCTCGGCGACGAGGCCACCGGCTCCGTGGTGGACGTGGCCACGGGGGACGTCCTCTTCGAGCGGGGCGCCACCGAGGGCCACGCCCCGGCCTCGACCGTCAAGGTGCTCACGGCCGTCGCCGCGTTGGACGCCCTGGGCCCCGAACACCGGCTGACCACCAGGACGGTCGTCGACGCCGACGGGGAGCGGGTCTATCTGGTCGGCGGCGGGGACACCACGCTGACCGCGAACGACCTTCAGGGCCTCGCCGACCGCACCGCCCGGGCGCTGGCGGACCGGGGCGTGGAATCCGTGCGCGTCGCCTACGACGTCTCGGCCTATCCGGCCGAGACTCACCCGATCGGTGTCAACAGCAACATCGCTCCCATCGTCCCGCTCCAGGTGAACGCCGGCCGTCTCGACGACAGCGACCACGGGCCGGCCGACCGCTCCACCGACCCGGCCAGGGACGCGGCCGAGGCGTTCGCCGAGCGGCTGACGACCGCCGGCATCGAGGTGGACGGGCGGGTCGGGGAGCGGACCGCGCCCGACTCGGCCGAGGGCCTGGCCGAGCACCGCTCCGCCCCCGTCGCCTCCCTGGTCGAGCGGATGCTCACCGACAGCGACAACGACCTGGCCGAGGCGCTCGCCCGGATGACCGCGCTCGCCAGCGACGAACCGGGCACCGCGCGCGGCCTTTCCCGCGCCCTCACCTCCCGGGCGGAGGCGCTGGGCGCGCCGCTGGACTCCGTCCGGATCGTGGATGCCAGCGGTCTCGACCGGGACGGGCGGGTCTCCGCCGGCCTGTTGACCGCCGTGCTGGCGGCCGCCGCCGACCCGGGAAGGCCGGAGCTGCGGCCGGCGCTGACCGGGCTGCCGGTCGCCGGCTTCACCGGCACCCTGAGCAACCGCTACGCCGAGGGCGACGGCGCCGACGGGGCCGGCGTGGTCCGCGCCAAGACCGGGACCCTGACCGGCGTCAACACCCTGGCCGGCACCGCCACCACGGCCGACGGCCGGGTGCTGGCCTTCGCCTTCATGGCGGCGGACACCCAGGACGCCCAGGCGGCGCAGGAGGCACTGGACGTGGCGGCCAGCGCGCTCGCGGAGACCTCCGCCGGCTGACGGCCCCCCGCCGGCGCGGCCGCCCGGCCGACGGCGCGGCACGCGCCCCGACCGCGCCGGCGGCACGGAGGCGAGACGGCGGGAGAACGCGGCGGCCAGGGCGGCCCGCAAGGCGAGGAGGAGCAGCGACAACAGGACGGGGAGCGGGGCCGGGACGGGCAGCGGGAGGGGCGGGGAGGAGAGGGACATGGCGGGCGGCTCCTTGATCACGGCGGTGGCGGTGGCCCGGCGTCCCGGGCCCCGGTGACTCCTCACCGGCAGTCACCATCCTGCGGCCAGCGCTCACCCTCCGTCATCAGCCCCCGGGCTGATCTCCCCCCCGCCGACCCCCGCCCCACGGCCTAAGCCCCCAGGCGGAGCGCGCGCCGCCCGTTCACCACTCCGTTCACCACCCGACCGCACCCGACCGCGCACCCGCCCCACCCTCCGGCCTCCGGTCCACCACCGGACCCCGTGGCCTATCCGCTTGCCGCGCGGGCACCGTACCGTTGACGCATGACGAGCCTCGGCGGTACCGACCTGGTGGACTGGAACCTCGCGGTTTCCACGGCGACCCGCTTCGCGCGGCCTGGCCCGGAGGTGAGCCGGGACGAGGCGCGCGCCGTGGTCGCCGAGCTGCGGGCCCATGCGACGGCGGCCGAGGGGCATGTCCGCGCCTACACCCAACTGGACTCGGGCCCGTTGGACACCCCGGTGCTCGTCGTCGACCGCCCCGGCTGGATCAGGGCCAACGTCGCCGGCTTCCGCGAGGTGCTCCAGCCCTTGATGGCGCGGATGCGGGAGCGCCGCTCGGCCTCCCCGGCGGGCGGGATGCTGACCGCCGTCGGCGGCAAGGTCACCGGCGTCGAGGTCGGGATGCTGCTGTCGTTCCTCTCCTCCCGGGTGCTGGGCCAGTACGAGACCTTCGCGCCCGCCACCACCGGGCTGCCGGCCGGCGGTCCCGGCGCGCGGGCCGGGCGGCTGCTGCTGGTGGCGCCCAACATCGTGCAGGTGGAGCGCGAACTCGACGTCCGCCCGCACGACTTCAGGCTCTGGGTCTGCCTGCACGAGGAGACCCACCGCACCCAGTTCACCGCCGTGCCCTGGCTCCGCGACCATCTGGAGAGCGAGATCCAGGCGTTCCTCGCCGAGGCCGACGTCGACCCCGCGACCCTGGTCGAGCGGGTGCGGCAGGCGTTCGGCGCGCTGACCGGGCGGAACGGCCAGGACGCCGCGCGCGAGGCCGTGCCCGACGAGCCGGTCGTGGCGCCGGCCGAGGAGAACGGCGGCCTCGGCATCGTCGACCTGGTGCAGACCCCCAGGCAGCGGGAGATCCTGGAGCGGCTGACCGCCGTGATGTCGCTGCTGGAGGGGCACGCCGACCATGTGATGGACGCGGTCGGACCCGATGTCGTGCCCTCGGTCGGCGAGATCAGGGAGAAGTTCACCCGGCGCAGGGAGACCGGCGCCGGCCGGCTGGACCGGGCGCTGCGCCGGCTGCTGGGCCTGGACGCCAAGCTCCGGCAGTACAAGGACGGCGAACGCTTCGTCCGCACGGTCGTGGAGCGCGCCGGGATGAGCGGGTTCAACAAGGTGTGGACCTCGCCCAACACCCTGCCGACCAAGGACGAGATCGCCGACCCCGAGCGCTGGCTCGCCCGGGTCCGCCCGGAGGGGCACCGGGACCTGCCGGGCGACGGCGCCGCCTGAGCCCGGCGCCCGGCCGCCGACGGCTCCGGTCCGGGAACGGGCGGCCGGTTCCGGAGCGGCGTCCGGTTCCAGAAACGAGCCTGAATCACTCGTATGAGGGACCGTGGCCTCCGGGATGGCGTGCGATGCTCGGGTAACAGCCCTTCTCTGTCACCATTTACGCACCCTGCGTGACAGTCTGCGCGAGGCTCTCCTGTGCCACTCTCCGGAAAGAAGTGATTCGGACATGGGTCCCCATCCCGCGGTCGCCGCGATACGCCTGGCGGTCCGCCGCGTGCTGCACGACATTCGTCACGACGTCGGCTCGCCCTTCCCCGCCGGGCCCCCGCCCCTGGTGCTGGTGGCCTGCTCAGGTGGCGCCGACTCGATGGCCCTGGCCTCCGCGCTCGCCTTCGAGGCCCCGCGCTGCGGCCTGCGCGCCGGCGGCGTCACCGTCGATCACGGCCTCCAGCCGGACTCCGACGTCCGGGCCCGCGAAGTCGCCGAGCGGCTCGCCGAGTTGGGCCTCGACCCGGTGGAACGCAGCTCCGTCACCGTGGGCCACGCCGGTGGCCCGGAGGCCGCCGCCCGCACCGCCCGCTACGCCGCCCTCGACGCCGCCGCCGAACGCCATGGCGCGGTCGCCGTTCTCCTCGGCCACACCAGGGACGACCAGGCCGAGACCGTTCTGCTCGGGCTGGCCAGGGGCTCCGGCACCCGCTCGCTCGCCGGCATGGCCGCCGCCTTCGCCGGCCTGGGCGGCGGCCCAGCGGACGCCGAGGGCACCGCCCCCCGCTACCGCCGCCCGTTCCTGAGCATCGACCGGCAGACGACCCGCAGGGCCTGCCTGGTCCAGTCGATCCCCGTCTGGGACGACCCACACAACTCCGACCCCAGCTTCACCAGGTCCCGGGTGCGTCACGAGGCGCTGCCCGTGCTGGAGAAGGCCCTCGGCCGGGGCGTCGTCGAGGCCCTCGCCCGCACGGCCCAGCTCTCCCGGGACGACGCCGACGCGCTCGACGACTGGGCCAGGGACGCGGAGCGCGACGCCACCCGCCCCGACGGCACCCTGGAGATCGCCGCGCTGCGCGGCCTGCCGCCCGCCGTCCGGCGCCGGGTGCTGCGCCGGGCCGCCATCGCGGCCGGCGCCCCCGCCGGCTCGCTCTTCGCCCGCCACATCGAGGAGACGGACCGGCTGATCACCGCCTGGCGCGGGCAGAGTCCGCTGAACCTGCCGGGGCGCGTCGAGGCCAGCAGGCAGGGTGGCAGACTTGTCCTTCAGCAGGCGAACCGATGGGCCGACGGTTCGGCGGTCACGCCGGGGAGATCTGCCGAGTAGAACGACGCGGAACGAAGCAGAGCGGTCCGCCGGGCGGCGACAGCCGACGACGGGCCGTGACAGGCAGTAGGGCCAGTAGAGAGCAGTGGCACGGGTGCGAGAGTCAGATCTGGGGGCCGACCTGGAGTCGGTGCTCATCACCAGGGAACAGATCGATGCCAGGCTCGGGGAGTTGGCCGCCGAGATCGACGCCAGATACGCGGGCCAGGACCTGCTGCTGGTCGGGGTGCTCAAGGGCGCGGTGATGGTCATGGCCGACCTCGCCCGCGCCCTGTCCACGCCGGTCACCATGGACTGGATGGCGGTGTCCTCCTACGGCGCCGGCACCCAGTCGTCCGGCGTGGTGCGCATCCTGAAGGACCTCGACACGGACATCGCCGGCCGCCATGTGCTGATCGTCGAGGACATCATCGACTCCGGGTTGACGCTCTCCTGGCTGCTGTCCAACCTGGGCTCGCGCCAGCCGGCCTCGCTGCGGATCTGTTCGCTGCTGCGCAAGCCGGACGCGGCCAAGGTCGACATCGACGTGGAGTGGGTCGGCTTCGACATCCCCAACGAGTTCGTGGTGGGCTACGGCCTCGACTACGCCGAGAAGTACCGCAATCTGCCCTTCGTCGGCACGCTCGCCCCGCACGTCTACGGGGAGTGAACGGGAACACCGCCCCGTTCCCCACCGTTGAGCAGGGGGAGACGATCGGTGCCCGATGCCCGGCAGCGCTGAGCGGTCGTACTGGGGTACCGTCGCGTTGTACAGCTCAGCTGAGTCAAGGCCGGGCGCAGATCGGCCGACACTAGGACACCGCGCGCACAGCAGAGCCCGTCCGGGAGCGGCTGTGCCTCTACGTGGCAGGAGGGACGGGGCCGCGCCGCCCCGTATGGATAGACGTGAAGCGCTATTTCCGTGGGCCAGTGATGTGGATCGTGCTGGCCGTCCTCGCCGTCATTCTGCTGATGCAGGTGTTCAGCTCGTCCGAGGGCTACAAGAAGGTGGACACCGGCGAGGTCGTTCAGGCGATCAACCAGAACCAGGTCAGGTCGGCCGAACTCACCACCGGCGACGAGCAGACGATCAAGATCGAGCTGGCCGAGGGCCAGGAGATCGAGGGCAGCGACAAGGTCCAGGCCAACTACATCGACGGCCAGGGTGAGGACCTCGCCAGGAACCTCCAGTCGAAGTTCCAGGACGACGAGCTGGCCGACGGGTACACCGTCTCGCCCAAGTCGCAGAACCCGTTCGTCGGGATGCTGCTGTCCATCCTCCCCTTCCTCCTGATCATCGTCGTCTTCCTGTTTTTGATGAACCAGATGCAGGGCGGCGGCTCCCGGGTGATGAACTTCGGGAAGTCCAAGGCCAAGCTGATCACCAAGGACACCCCCAAGACCACGTTCGACGACGTCGCCGGCTCGGACGAGGCGGTGGAGGAGCTTCAGGAGATCAAGGAGTTCCTCCAGGAGCCCGCCAAGTTCCAGGCCGTGGGCGCCAAGATCCCCAAGGGCGTGCTGCTCTACGGCCCGCCCGGCACCGGCAAGACCCTGCTGGCCCGCGCGGTGGCCGGCGAGGCCGGGGTGCCGTTCTACTCCATCTCCGGCTCGGACTTCGTCGAGATGTTCGTCGGCGTCGGCGCCTCCCGGGTCCGTGACCTCTTCGAGCAGGCCAAGGCGAACGCCCCCGCGATCGTCTTCGTCGACGAGATCGACGCGGTCGGCCGCCACCGTGGCGCCGGCATGGGCGGCGGGCACGACGAGCGCGAGCAGACGCTCAACCAGCTGCTGGTCGAGATGGACGGCTTCGACGTCAAGGGCGGCGTCATCCTGATCGCCGCCACCAACCGCCCCGACATCCTGGACCCGGCGCTGCTGCGCCCCGGCCGCTTCGACCGGCAGATCGCCGTGGACCGGCCCGACATGCAGGGCCGGCTGGAGATCCTCAAGGTCCACCAGAAGGGCAAGCCCGTCGCCCCCGACGTGGACCTGGCCGCCGTGGCCCGCCGCACGCCCGGCTTCACCGGCGCCGACCTGAACAACGTGCTCAACGAGGCGGCGCTGCTGGCCGCCCGGGGCGACGCCAAGCTGATCGACAACAAGTTCCTCGACGAGGCGATCGACCGCGTCGTGGCCGGGCCGCAGAAGCGCACCCGGATCATGAGCCAGAAGGAGAAGATGATCACCGCGTACCACGAGGGCGGACACGCCCTGGTGGCCGCCGCGTCGCCCAACAGCGACCCGGTGCACAAGGTGACCATCCTCTCCAGGGGCCGCGCCCTGGGCTACACCATGGTGCTGCCCGAGGAGGACAAGTACTCCACCACGCGGAACGAGATGCTGGACCGCCTGGCGTACATGATGGGCGGCCGGGCCGCCGAGGAGCTGGTCTTCCACGACCCGACGACCGGCGCCGGCGACGACATCGAGAAGGCCACCTCCACGGCCCGCGCGATGGTCACCCAGTACGGCATGACCGAGCGGCTGGGCGCGATCAAGTTCGGCAGCGACAACTCCGAGCCGTTCCTGGGCAAGGAGATGAGCCACCAGCGCGACTACTCCGAGGAGGTCGCCGGGCTGGTGGACGAGGAGGTCAAGAAGCTGATCGAGTCCGCGCACAACGAGGCGTGGGAGATCCTCGTGGAGAACCGGGACGTCCTGGACAACCTGGTGCTCGCGCTGCTGGAAAAGGAGACGCTCAACAAGGAGGAGCTGGCCGAGGTGTTCCGGCCGGTGGTCAAGCGCCCGCCGCGCCCCGCGTGGACGGGCTCCACCCGCCGCGCCCCGTCGACCAGGCCGCCGGTGACCTTCCCCACCAAGGAGATCAGCATGGCCAACGGCTCGGCCAACGGCGCGAGCAACGGTGCCGCGAGCGGCGCCGGCCTGGAGAGCGGCGGCCCGTCGTCGCTGGAGAAGTCGCCCGAGCCCAGGCCGGAGGACTGACCCGACCCCTCGGACTCCGTTCGGTGTCGCCGTTCGGTATCGCCGTTCGGTCCGGAATGCCCGTCGCGCCCCTCACGTTCTAGGGTGAGGGGCGCGGTCCTGTTCGGAGGGCCTGCCGTCACGAGGAACGAGGAACGGGGAACGGTATGACTGACCCGGTGACGTTGACGGGCGGGGAGTCCGCACCGGGGCCGATCGGCGAGTTCGACGAGAAGCGCGCCGAGAACGCCATCAGGGAACTCCTCCTCGCCGTGGGCGAGGACCCGGACCGCGAGGGGCTGCGGGACACTCCGGCGCGGGTGGCCAGGGCCTATCGGGAGATATTCGCCGGGCTCTGGCAGCGGCCCGAGGACGTGCTGTCCACGACGTTCGACCTGGGCCACGACGAGATGGTGCTGGTCAAGGACATCGAGGTGATGTCCTCCTGCGAGCACCACCTGGTGCCGTTCGTGGGGGTCGCGCACATCGGCTACATCCCGGCCAGCAGCGGCAAGATCACCGGGCTCTCGAAGCTGGCCCGCCTGGTCGACGTCTTCGCCCGCCGCCCGCAGGTGCAGGAGCGGCTGACCACCCAGATCGCGGACTCGATGATGCGCATCCTGGAGCCGCGCGGGGTGATCGTGGTGGTGGAGTGCGAGCACATGTGCATGACGATGCGCGGGGTGCGCAAGCCGGGCGCGAAGACGACGACGTCGGCGGTCCGTGGGCAACTGCGGGACCCGGCGACGCGGGCCGAGGCGATGAGTCTGATCCTGTCCCGGTAGGCGCGGGGCGCGGGGCGCTGGCCTTTCGGGGAGGCGCGGCGCGCCGCGCGCGCGGTGCGGTGGCGTGGGGGTGTTTCACGAGGGATCGTTGCCCTGCGGGCGGCGGTTGCCCCTGCCGGGCTGTGCCCGGGGGCGCCAGGCTGCCGGTGGCGGGGCCTTCGCGAGGAACGTGGACCGTGCCCGGGGAGCGCCCACGGACGTGACGCCGCCCCGGCGGGCGGAGGTCCCGCTGACCGTGGGCGTGCCGCCCCGGGTGGGGAGGCCGGCCGGCGGGAGAGGAGGCGGGCGGGTGCGGAAAAGAACCCCCGGCCAGGGGCTCAGCGGGTGCGGCCGAAGAAGTCGAAGCCGCCGGTGCGTTGGGGCGGGGGCTGGAGGGCCTGCGGCTCGGGCGCGGGGCGGAGGGCCTCGCGCTCCGCGCGTTGGCGGGCCACATGGCGGGAGAGGTGACTCAGCGCCTCGTACGCCTGCCGGTAGGTGAGCGGCGTCGGGGCGCCGCCCGCCGTGCGGTGGTCGGCGGCCCTGGCCGGCAGCGCCTTCGCCGGCTCGGCGGCCTCCAGGGCCAACTGCCGCCGGCCCTCAAGGGCCTTGGCCCGTTCGCTCTCCGCCGTGGCGTAGCGGCGCAGCAGCGCCGCGTGTTCCGAGCGGAGCCGGCCCAACTCGGCGCGCTTGTCGGTGACCTTGGCCTCCAGGGTGGCGATGAGTTCCTGCGCCTCCTCCAGTTCGGCCTGCCGTTCCTCGACCTTCCAGGCGAGGCCGGCCCGGCCGGCGCGTTCGCGCGCGACCTGGCGGCCGGCCGCCAGGTCCCAGCGGCGGAGCGCCACGGCGGCGGCCACGGCGGCCAGCGCGGCCACGGCGGTCAACGAGCGCAGGATCAGCGCCTCCTCGTCACCGACGAGCCAGGCCGCGCCGGCGCTGGCGAGCGCGAGCGCGGCCAACGAGGCCGGGAGCAGCACCCTGTGCAGCGCCTGCTTGCGGTGACGTCCACGTGCCATGGTCGCAACCTACCGTGGTGCGAAGGGCGCGCGGGAGGGTGACCGGCGGGTTGTGCCCGGTCGGTTATCAGTGCCGGGCGGCGGTGGGGCGGGCCCGCGCGGCGGGGCGCGGGCCCGCGCGCGTCACTCGCTGACGAGACCCCGCTCGACCAGGTAGGCGTGGGCGACGTCCTCCGCCTTCTCGCGTTCGGAGACCACCGCCCGGGTCATCTCCCGCAGTTCGTCGGTGGTGAGGGTCGCGGTCAGCTCCTTCAGGGCGGCGATGGCGTCCTGCTCCTCGCCGAGGCTGTCGGTGTTGAGGACCGGCACCAGGTTGTCGGCCTGCTGGAGGTTCTGGTCGTCCTCCAGGGTCACCAGGCCGAAGTCCTCCAGCACGGCGTCCGTCGTGGAGACGAGGGCCAGTTCGGCCTCGCCGCGCTCGACCGCCTGCTTGCTCTGCACGGTGCCGACGCCGAGCGGGACGATCTCGGTGATGTCGATGCCGTAGGTGTTCTCCAACCCCGGTTCGCAGAACGGCCGCTGGGGGCAGTCCTCGCCGGCGGCCAGGCGGATCGGCTCGCCGAGTTCACCCAGATCGGTGAGGGTGCTCAGGTCGTTCTCCGTCGCGAACTCCTCGGTGACGGCGAACGCGTTCTGGATGGCGGCATCGCCCGCGTCCAGCACCGTCAGGCCCCTGGGCTCGGCCAGTTCGCGGAGCGCGGCCACGGTCGGCTCGACGTCGGCGGAGGCGACGGGTTCGGCGTCGGGGCCGTTGACGTCGGTGTTGAGGAACTCGGCCAGCGTCGCCGCGTATTCGGGGACGACGTCGATGCCGCCGTTCTCCAACTCGGGCTCGTACAGCTCGCGGCTGTCCACGTTGGTGATGGAGACGGAGTAGCCGGCCTCCTCCAGCACGCCGGCGTACAGCTCGGCCATCAGCGTCGCCTCGGTGAAGCTGGCGCCGCCGACGGTCACCGAGCCCTTGTCGCCGCTGCCGTCGGAGCCGCCGGATTCGTTCTCCTCCAGGCTCTCCCCGCCGCAGGCGGTCAGCGCGAGGGTGAGGGCGGCGAGCCCGGCGAGGGTGAGCCGGGTGCGGCGGGCCGCGCCGGTGGTGGGTGTCGCGGTCACGTGGTCTCCATCTCAGGTGTGGTCGTGGCCGGGCGGTGGGACGCCGGGGGCCGTTCGTCGTCGGGCGCGCGCCGGTTCGGGCGGCGGTGGGGGTCGGTCAGCCGTTGGAGCAGCGCGAGCGCGCCCTCCACCAGCAGGGCCAGGCCGGCGACCAGGACGGCGCCGGCGAAGACCTGCGCCGTGTTGTTGGTGTCGAAGCCGGCGGTGATCACCCGGCCGAGGCCGCCGCCGCCGGCCAGCGCGGCGAGCGAGGCGGTGGCCACCAGCTGCACCGCAGCCGTGCGCAGCCCCGTCATCAACAGCGGGTAGGCGAGCGGGAGTTCCACCCGGAACAGCAGTTGGAACGGGGACATGCCCATGCCCCTGGCGGCCTCCACCACGTCACGGTCGGCCTCGGCGACCCCCACATAGGCGTTGGTGAGCAGCGGCGGCACCCCGAAGAGCACCAGCGCGATGATGGTGGGGGCGTCCCCGTGTTCGCCGACCGGGCTGATGGTGAGCAGCACCAGCACCGCGAAGGTGGGGACGGCGCGGCCGGCGTTGGAGATGTTGATGGCCAGCGCGCCGCCGAGCCGCCGCCCGCCGCCGTGCCCGAGCCAGGCGGCCAGGGGCAGCGCGACGGCCGCCGAGATCAGCAGGCAGAGGCCGGTGAGCTGGAGGTGCTCGGCCAGCCGCTGCCACACGCCGCCCCGTCCCGACCAGTGGTCGGCGGTGGTCAGCCACGCCCAGGCGTCGACGATCGCGTTCATCAGCGCGCTCTTCCTCCCCGGGCCTTCAGGCCGTGGCCCGCTGGTCGAGGACCGCGTCGCGCGCCTCGGCGCCGGCCGCCCTGCGGGCCCTGCGGCCGCCGCCGGCGGCCCTGGTCCACGGGGTGAGCAGGCGTTGGAGCCCGAGCAGCAGCAGGTCGGCGGCGATGGCCAGCAGCACGCAGAGCACCGAGGCGGTGAGCACCTGGGCCTTGAAGTAGCTGTCCATCGCCGCGTAGATCAGGTTCCCCAGGCCGCCGTTGTCCACGATGGCGCCGACGGTGGTCAGCGAGACGGCCGAGACGGTGGCGATCCGCAGGCCGGCCATCAACGCCGGGAGCGCCAGCGGCAGTTCGACGGTGAAGAGCAGCCGGGTCCGGCCGTAGCCCAGGCCGACGGCCGCCTCGCGCGCCTCGGCCGGCACCGAGCGGAGCCCGGTGAGGACGTTGCGCACCAGGATGGTCAGCGAGTACAGCACCAGGCCGCAGATCACCAGCGAGACGGAGATCCCGAACACCGGCAGCAGCAGCGCGTACATGGCGAGCGTGGGGATGGTGTAGAGCACGGTGGTGGCGCCGAGGATGCCGGCGGAGGCCAGTCGCCAGCGGCGGGCCAGCAGGGCCAGCGGGAACGCGAGCAGCACCGCGATGCCCACCGAGGTGACCGTGATCACCACATGGTCGACGGTGGCTTCGGTCAACTCTTCACTGCGACTGCGCAGATACTCTCCGCAGATCCAGTCGTTGGCCGCCAGACAGCTCTGGGCGGTTGCCGCACTCATGTTCCAGCACCCTAGACGGTTAACCTGACAGAATCATGAACATGTTGCGGTTCGAGCACGTCTCCAAGCGCTACCCCAACGGCACGGTGGCCGTGGACGACCTCGACTTCGAGGTCGCCGAGGGCGAGTTGGTCACGCTGGTCGGCCCGTCCGGCTGTGGCAAGACGACCACGATGAGGCTGGTCAACCGGCTGGAGGAGCCCACGTCCGGCCGCATCCTGCTCGGCGGCGAGGACATCGCCGGCGTCGACCCGGTGAGGCTGAGGCGCCGGATCGGCTATGTGATCCAGCAGGTCGGCCTCTTCCCGCACCGCACCGTGCTCGACAACACCGCGACCGTGCCCGTGCTGCTGGGCCGGGGCCGGAAGGCCGCCCGGCGGCGCGCCGCCGAACTGCTCGAACTGGTGGGCCTCGACCCGGCCGTCTACGGCGGCCGCTACCCCGACCAGCTCTCCGGCGGGCAGCGGCAGCGCGTCGGGGTGGCCAGGGCGCTGGCCGCCGACCCGCCGGTGCTGCTGATGGACGAGCCGTTCGGCGCGGTGGACCCGGTGGTGCGGGAGCGGCTCCAGAACGAGTTCCTCCGGCTCCAGCGGGAGGTCCGCAAGACGGTGCTCTTCGTCACCCACGACATCGAGGAGGCCGTGCGGCTCGGCGACCGGATCGCGGTCTTCGGGCAGGGCCGGATCGAGCAGTACGACTCCCCGGCCGCCGTGTTGGGCGCGCCGGCCACGGACTATGTCGCCTCGTTCGTCGGCAGCGACCGTGGCCTCAAGCGGCTGTCGGTGACCCCGGTGGAGCGCGGCGACCTGGAGCAGCCGCCCGTGGTGCACCTCTCCGACTCGATGGCCACCGCCCAGGAGCGGATGCGGGCCGATGGCGTGCGCTGGGCCGTGGTGCTGGACGAGGACGACGTGCTGCACGGCTGGGTGTCGGTGGCGGAACGGTCCGGGACGCCGAGCGGCACGGTCGCCGAGCACGCGCGGCGGATGGAGGCGTGGCTGCCGTTGGGCGCCTCGCTGAAGAACGCGTTCGCGACGATGCTCCAGTACGACGCCGGCTGGATCGCGGTGTTGGACGAGGACGACCGGCTGTTGGGGGTGCTCACCCCGACCACGCTGCACGAGGCGCTGCGGCGTTCCATCGACGCCGACACCCGCTCGGTGGAGCGGGCCGAGGTGGAGCTGGAGTCGGTCAGCGGGGTCTGAGCCCTGGGCTTTTCGGAACGGGAGGTCAGACCGGGGAGCGCATCGGGCCGCCCGGCTCGTCGTCGTTGCCCTCCCCGTCGGGCAGGCGGCAGACCCGCTCCAGATAGAGCGCGGCGGCGACCACGGCGATGCCGGCGACCACCGCGAGCCCGGCGTAGAGCGCCTGGTCCCTGCGGTTGGGCACGTCCATCCGCTCCAGCAGCAGGAACAGCCCGAACCCGCCGTACGCCCCGGCCACCAGCGCGGAGACCAGCCCGCTGGCCTGCCCGAAGACCACGGCCCGCGCCGCGCTCAGCCGGTCAACCGGCCGCGCGTCGGGCCGCCGTTCGCGCAGCGCGCGCAGCCGGGAGCGCAGCGAGAGCGCCGTGGCCAGCAGCACGGCGGCGATCAGCGCCAGGATCACGGGCGCGAAGAGGGGAACGGCCGGCAGCGTGTTGCCCATCGAGTCCCAGAGTCCGGCCCCCGCCCAGCACAGGCCGAACGCGGCGGCGAACAGCCCCGCCAGCGTCCCGATCCGCAGTTGGTTCACCGCTCCGCTCGCCCCTCGTCCGTGTCGTTCCTCTGCCGCGCCCTGGCCTTGCCCCGGCCAACCCCCGGAGTCGACCGGGGGGTTCAGTCGGGGAGCACCAGCGTCAGGTCCTCGCGGAGGCGCACGCCCTGCCGCTCGACCGTCGGCAGCAGCTCCCGCAGCGGCCCGCGCCCGGGAACCTCGGCCCCCGGCTCGACATCGTGCCACGGCACCAGGACGAAGGCCCGCTCGTGGGCCCGGGGATGGGGCAGGGTGAGCGCGGGCTCGGCCGAGGTCACGCCCTGGTAGGAGACGATGTCCACGTCCAGGGTGCGCGGCCCCCACCGCACGTCGCGCACCCGCTCGAACGCCTCCTCGATGGCCTGCGCCCGCTCCAGCAGCGAGGACGGCGGCAGGGTGGTCTTCACCAGGACCACGGCGTTGAAGTAGTCGGGCTGCTCGCCCTCGGGGACGCCGACCGGGGTGGTCTCGTAGACCCGCGACACGGCCTTGACCCGGACGCCGGGGGTGTCCTCCAGCGCGTCGACGGCGCCCTGGAGGTTCTCCAGCCGGTTGCCCAGGTTGGCGCCGATGGAGAGCACGGCACGCTTGGGGTTGTGCAGCGTGGAGTCGGCCGCGTCGACCTGTCGGACCACGGAGGCGGGCACCGGCTGCACGGTCGGGTCGGGGGAGGAGGCGGCGTTGCTGGGGGTCATGCTCGGCTCCGTTTGATGGTGATGGTCACGTCGTCGAAGGGCACGGTGATCGGGGCCAGGGGCTTGTGCACGGTGACGGTGACCTCGGCCACCGCCGGGTGTGTCAGGCACTGGTCGGCGAGCCGCTGGGCCAGGGTCTCCAGCAGGTCGCAGGGCTCGCCGGCGACGATGGCGACGATCTGTTCGGCCACGACCCCGTAGTCCACGGTCAGTTCGAGCGCGTCGTCGGCGGCGGCCGGCCTGGTGTCGACGCCGAGATCCACGTCCACCACGAAGGGCTGCCCCTCGGCGCGTTCGCTGGGGAGGACCCCGTGGTGGCCCTGGGCGCGCACTCCGCGCAGCGCGATGCGGTCCACGGTGCTCACTCCCTCTCTCGTCCTCGCGGTCTCGTGTTCAAGCGGTCCCGCGTTCTCGTGTTCTGGTTGTGCTCGGTCGTGCTCGGCTGTGCTCGGGGCTTCGCCGAGGCGTTCGTCGGTTCGCCCGCCGCTGCTCCGGGGCCGCCCGTTCGGGGGCTGCCCGTACGGGTGCTCCCCGTCCGAGGGTTCGAATCTACCCGCGACGGGCGGCCGCTCCGCCGGAGCCCGGCGGCCGGCACGGGGGACAGCGCTCGGCCCTGCCCGCCCTGTTCCCCACCGGGGCGGCCGGGACGCCTGGTTCCGGGCCGTCGAACGCCGGTTTCGCGGGGACCACCGGCGCCTACCCTGGTGCCATGAGCATCTCGCATGGCCAGGTGACAGGGCTGCCCCGCTGGGACCGCTGTGCGGTGATGGGGGTGGTCAACGTCACACCCGACTCGTTCTCCGACGGCGGACGGTGGTTCGATCCCGAGTCGGCGGTCAAACGCGGGCTCGATCTGGTGGCCGAGGGCGCCGACCTGATCGACGTCGGCGGCGAGTCGACCCGCCCGGGGGCCACCCGGGTGGACGAGGCGGAGGAGCTGCGCCGGGTGGTGCCGGTGGTGCGCGAGCTGGTGGACCGGGGTGCGCTGGTCAGCGTGGACACCACGCGGGCCTCGGTGGCCGAGCGCGCGATCGAGGCCGGCGCCCGGCTGGTCAACGACGTCAGCGGCGGCCGGGCCGACCCGGCGATGGTGCCGCTGGTCGCCGAACGGGCCGTGCCCTTCGTGGTGATGCACTGGCGCGGGCGGAGCCTCGACATGAACGAGCGGGCCGTCTACGCCGACGTGGTCGGCGAGGTGGTCGCCGAGCTGCGGGAGAGCGTCGAGGGCGCGGTCGCCGGCGGCATCGCGCCGCAGCGGCTGGTGGTCGACCCGGGCCTGGGCTTCGCCAAGCGGGCCGAGCAGGACCTGACGCTGCTGGCCGCGCTCGGCCGGCTCCGCGCCGAGCTGCCGTTCCCGCTGCTGGTCGCCGCCTCCCGCAAGAGGTTCCTCGGGCGGGTGCTGGCCGGCCCCGACGGCACCCCGCCGCCCGCGCGGGAGCGGGACGCCGCGACGGCGGCGGTCTCGGCGCTGGCGGCGGCGGCTGGCGCGTGGGCGGTGCGGGTACACGAGGCACGGGCCAGCGCGGACGCCGTCCGGGTGGCCCGGGCCATCGAAGAGGCGAACAGCCGGGCGGTCGACGGCGGGGAGGGAGCGGCATGACCGGAGCGAGCACCGACATCGAGGCGGTCGCGGCGGCCAACACGGCGCTCTATGACGCGATCGAGCGGGGCGACCTGGACGCCCTGACGGAGCGTTGGCTGATGGACGACATCAGCGTGGTGCACCCGGGCTGGCCGGTGATCAACGGCCGGGCCGAGGTGCTGCGTTCCTACGCGCTGATCATGGCCAACACCGACTACATCCAGTTCTTCCTCACCGATGTCGAGGTGTCGGTGGTGGGCGACACGGCGCTGGTGACCTGCACCGAGAACATCCTCAGCGGCGGTCCTTCGGAGGCGGAGGGCGAAGTGGGGCCGCTGGTCGGCGGGTTGGTGGTGGCCACCAACGTCTTCCGCAGGGCCGAGGACGGCGAGTGGCGGGTCTGGTCGCACCACGGCTCGCCGGTGCTGATCGACCAGGACGACGACGCCGACGACGAGGACGACGGCGAGAGCGCGCCCCTCGACGACCGCGACGAGGGCGGCGGCGGGTTGACCGGGATCGGCTGACCCCGGGTCAGCGGGACCGGGGTCGTTCTCCCGGACCCGAGCTTCCCTTCCGGGCGCCCTGCTGGTTGGATGCGGAACGAAAGAACGGTATCGGGGGCTGATCGGACGGGAGTTCCGCGTGGCACGGGCGGAGGAACGCATGGCGTTCGGGGGGAACGACGGCGGGGCCGGCCTGACCGCGCGGGAAAAGCCGGCGGAAATTCGGGCCAACCAGCCCGAGAAGGACGGGGGAAAGGCGCGCGGGAAGGACGGGGACGGGCCGCCGAAGCGTTATCACCTGATCACGCCGACGGACTGGTTCCGCATCCCGCTGCGGTCGGAGACCAAGCGGAACAGGGCCATTCAGATCCTGGTGGACATGGCCTATCCCAACCGGGACGAATTCACCGTGAAGCGGCACGAGTTGCGTGAGCTGCTGACCGACGTCACGCAGAGCGCGGCCCAACGCGACGCCATCGAGATCTATCTGGCCACCCAGGCGGAACTCGGCATTCCGATCCCGGCCAGCCTCATGGTGACGGCCGAGCCCGAGAACCCGGCGATGCCCCAGCAGCTGCCCACGTCCCTGCTGGCCGACGGCATCAGGGACCGCTACCAGGACGCGGCCGAGGTGACCGTGGTCACCCTCCCCTCGGGCGAGGCGGTGCGCAGCCGCCGGGAGGAACTCAGCGAGGACTCAAGGGAACTGGGACAGAGTAAAGAGCGTCCCAACACCTTGCTGGAGTTCTACCTGCCGGTGCCCCGCTCCACCGCGTGGCTGGTGCTCACGTTCAGCGCGCCGCTGAAGGAGCTGGCGGACGCCCAGGTCCAGATGTTCGACGCCATTGCCGCTTCTTTCCGGTGGTCCGAGTAACGACCGACCGGGCCCCGTATCCAGGAGGAGGGGGAATGTCCGACCTTGACATCACCGTGGACGAAGTCCGCGAACTCGGCCAAACGCTGCGCCTGGTGGCGACGGAGTTCGAGAACTCCGAGGACATCGCGTCCGAGTATGCCGACGAGGTGAGCCACCGCGATCTCGCACACGAACTTGAGGAGTTCGCGGAGAACTGGCGAATACACCGCAACAAGCTGATGGACGGCCTGAGAACGTTGGCCGAACACGCCACCCAGGCCGCCGAGGGCTATGACGGCATCGAGACCGAGCTGGCCAACGCGCTCCAGGGGGGTGGCAACGGGTGAGCGGCCGACCGGCGGACTGGCATCCGTTGACCCCGGACGGAAACGACCCGATCCCCGGCGACTGGGAGATGGTCCAGGAGGCGGCGGCACGCTACCGGCGCACCGCCGACGCGATCCAGCGGGCCAAGGAGCTGCTGGAGAACGTCAGCGACAGCGAGGACGGCTGGCAGTCCGAGGCCGGCACCGCCTTCCGCGAGAAGTCGACCGAGGTCTCCGACGACGTGTGGCAGGCGTGGGGCCGCTATGACGCGGCGGCCAACGCGCTGGCCGGCTACTGGCCCGAGTTGCAGGACGCGCAGACCGAGAGCCTGACGCTGCGCACCGAGGCCATCGAGGTCCAGGAGCAGATCACCAGCCTCAGCGGCCGGATCGACGGCGCCCGGCAGGACGCGGACGCCGCCTCGGACTCCGACGCCGACGACGCCGAGGACCGCGAGGAGGAGGCCAACCGGCAGGTCGAGAGCCTCCAGGGGCAACTCGATTTCCAGCAGGGCGAGTTGACCCGGCTGCGCAACCGGCTGGCGGAGATTGTCGAGGCCAAGGACCAGGCCGCGCAGCGGGCCGCCGACGCGATCGGCGACTTCATCGGCGGCGACGGCCTCAAGGACGGCTTCTGGGACCGCGTCGGCGAGGTCATCGACGCGATCAAGAACGTGCTGATCGTGATCGGCGAGTGGGCGGGGAGGATCGCCGCGATCTGCGGGGTCCTCGCGCTGCTGGTGAGTTGGATACCCGTGGTCGGCCAGGCCCTGGCCGGCATCCTGGGCACCATCGCGCTGGTGGCGAGCGTCTTCTCCATGGTGGGCAACGCCCTCCAGGGCAAGTGGCTGAACTTCGCCCTCGACCTGGTCGGCATCCTCACCTTCGGCATCGGCCGCGCCATCGGCCCCGCGCTCTCCTCGGCGGGCGGCGCCGCGCGGTTCAGCGCGTTCCGCAACGTGATGCGGATCTCCACCGGCAACCGCGCCGCCCGCAACGCGATCGCCGCCGGCGTGGTCGGCGACGGCGCGACGCTGGCCGGCCGCGCGGGCACCGCGTTCACCCGCCCCTCGGGCCTGCTCGGCTGGGGCCGCTCCGCGTTCGGCGGGCTCGGCACCGAAATGGCCGGCAACCTGCGGGTGTTGGGCAGCGGCGCCAACTGGGGCCAGGGCTTCTCGCAGGGCATCGCGGGGCTGCGGAACATCCCGAGCGCCTTCGCAACAGCGGGACGGGGGCACGCCGGCCAGGCCGGTGCTTTTCAGTTCTTCGGCATGGGCGAAGCGGCGGGCGACGCGCTGGCGTTGGGCCGGGCGGCACGCGCCGGCGCGGACGTGGGAAGTATCGGAGCGAGCGGTGTGGGTGCGCTCGGTGCGGCGGGTGCCGGCGCCGCATCCGGACTCGTCGGGCTCTTCGCGGTTGAGGGCGTCGAATCTCTCTGGAACTGGCCGGGGCTCTCCGAGGGCGACCACCCGATGGTTGGCGACTACACCGCGCCCGGCGACTTCACCTACGACGAGAGTGAGGCCATGGTCCGATGAACACGGCGCTGCCGGTCGTCTTCCCGGCCCAGCGTCCCCTGACCCGCTGGGGGGTGCTGCGCCGGGCCCGGATCACCGTCGAGAACGGCCAGTTGGTGGTGCGCACCCACTCCGGTGCGCACGCCTGGCCGGTCGGCCCGGAGGGCGTCGCCTCGGCGATCCACCTGCCGGGGCGGCTTCCCACCGCGTTCCGCATCGGCTGGCGCGACGCGAGCAACGGGACGATCGACAAGTTCGGGGGCTGTCTCCATCTGCTGGACGGCGCGGGGCAGGCGGTGGCCTGCCTGGCGCCCAGCGACTGGGTGACGACCGGCGGCAGACCCGCCACGCTGGACCGGCCAGACGCCCGTCCCACCACCAACCTGGACCCCGGGGCCGGCGTCGACTACCTGGAACGCTCCGGACTCGGCGACCTCCTGCGCCACGCCGGCATTCCCGTGCACACGGCGCCGGACGGTCAGGAGCCGCCGCGCGCACCTGAGTTCGCGGGGACGTTGCGGCCGGGGCCCAGGACGGCCGGATCGGTGTGGCTCATGGTGGTACTCGCACTGCTGGTGCTGGTACTTCTCGCCCGTGTGGCCCCGAACGAGGTCGTCAGGGATGTGATGGTCTCCGTTCCCTTCCTGACTCTCGCACTGGTCGCCACCGTGCCGGCGGTAGTGGGCGGGTTCGCTGGCCGCCGTGCGGGTGGCACCGTCTCACTGACAGTGCTGAAACCGATCCCGGGCATCCCCGTCACCCGCGTGTTCCTCGACCGCAGCGCGCTGCGGCTCACCGAAGAAGCCATCGAACTGCGCACCGCGCAGAACGAGTGGCGGCTGATCCCGGCCCCGGCCGACCCGGTCAACGGGGTGCGGGAGGCCGTGGTGTTCGAGGACGCGGGACGCCCCTGGGGCGTGGCGCTCGCCGACGGCCGGGGAACGGTGCACGCGTTCCTGCACTGGGACACCTGGTTCGCCGGCGACCCCCAGCTCGTCGGGCTGAGCGACTTCTGCCAACGAGCCGGACTCGGCCTGCGCCGCCAGCGGTCGGCCGCGTTCCCCGGTGGCCAGCCGCAGGATCGTACCGCCCGGCCATGGAAGATGGGCGAGTACGGGTTCGACGACATCTTCGCTCTTGGAAGCCTGACTCCAGGTGCGACCCTGTTCGCCCTTCCGGTCGCCCTGTTGGGAAGCGTCGTCTGGGATGTCGAGTGGACCCCGTTCTTCCCCGTCCTCGGCGCCGCGTTCGCCATCGGGGTCGTGCCCTACGTGGTCCGGGGCGCCTACCGGAAGTGGTCGCTCAACAGGCTGGTCCAGCCGCAGGCGGTGGGCGGCTTCGAGCGCTCCGGCGGCTCGCGATTCGACAAGCAGGGAGGGGCGACGCCGTGAGCGACGCGACCGACATATCCATGGCGAAGCCGACGACCCGCTGGCTCGCCTCCTTCGAGCACCCCGAGGAGTTCTGGCACGCGCTGGAGATGGCGGAGGAGGACGCGGCCGAGCAGGTCGCGCAGGCCGTCGCCGACCGGGGCGGGGAGTACAGCCAGGACTACGCGGAGGCCGTCTACCCGGAGATCAAGGCGATCTGGGAGGGCGCGTTGGAGCGCGAGGCGTCGCCCGTCGCCGTCTACGTGCCCCCGGAGCCACTGAACTCGCGCCCCCTGGTGCCGGTCACCGCGTTCTGCGCGCCGGTGCCCACGCCGCCGGCCGGCAGCACCGTGCAGACCATGGCCCAACTCGCCGCCCAGCCCCAGCCCTACCGCTACCGCGAGCCGGGCATCAGCGTCGTGGAACTGCCGGCCGGGCCCGCCTGCCGGGTGCACGAGCTGATCCTCAACGAGCCCGGCGACGACGGCCGTCGGGTGATGGTCGAGTACGTCTCCTACTACGTGGTGCCCCCCGGCTACGACCGGGGGTTCGTCGAGCTGACCGTCACCTGGCCGAGTCCCACGCTGGGCGTCGAGATGGTGGAGACCGCCGACGACATCGCCAACACGCTCGTTGTCAGCCCCCAGTGACCCGGCCCCGAAGCCCTGAGCCCTTGGAGTTCGTCATGACCAACCCCGAGCCTGAGTACGTCTTCGACCAGGTTCAGATCGGCAAGGGCCTCAAGCCCCTGGCGCAGCACGGCTTCGTGCTGGTGGACCGGGGAACGCTGACCCTGCTGGGCTCCGACCGGCAGCACATCGACAGCGGGCCGCTGAACCAGATCGCCGCGAAGAAGGTGAGGTTCACCGGCGGCAAGACCGTCTCGCTGACGTTGAACGGCACCAAGTACAACGTCTCGCCCGGCTGGGGCGCCCGGGGCGTCTTCGTGCTGCCCGGCGACACCGGCCATGTGAAGACGGCGGCCGAGGCCCTGCTCCGCCTCATCGCCCTCGGCGGCGGCCAGGCGGGCTGAACGGAACGAACCGCGCGAACCGCGCGAACCGCGCGAACCGGCCTGCGGGCCCTGCGGGTTGGGCCCCCGGGCTCAGCCCGCCCCGCCGGCCGGTCGGGCCGTCAGCCAGCGGTCGGGCGCCGCGGTGCGGCGGCCCAGGCGGGAGCGTTCCGCCTGCCGGGCCACCTCGTCGGTGGCGTAGGTCGCGTCCTGGAGCCGGGCGGTCGCGGTGCCGCCGGCGCCCTGGTCGACATGGATCGAGGCCAGCCGGAGCCGCCGCTCCCACGGCCCCTGGGTCAGCCGGACGCTCTGCACCTTGGCGTGCGGCACCAGGATGTGCGTGCGCCGCAGCCGCCCGCGCCGGGCCACGAACACCGCGTCCGTCACGCCGTGCCCGTAGCCGACCCGCCACACCGGCACCGCCCAACGCGCCCGCCGGGGCGCCGGGTTGACGGCGCCCAGGGTCTGGTCAAGGTCCACCTCGGGCAGGATGCGGCCGAGCAGCGCCCGCACCGTCTCGCGGGTGGCGACCGGCAGCAGCAGCCCGCCCACGTTGCCCTCGCCGGCCACGTCCAGCTGGACGCGCAGCCAGCCGCGCGGCCGCCACAGCAGCGGCTCCACGATCTTCACCGCCTGCACCCGGCCCGGCGGCACCGTGGCGTGGTCGCGCTGGAGCAGGCCGTGGTCCAGGCGCAGCCCGTCGGGCGACTCGCTGACCGTCCAGCCGTACTGGGTGAGGAACGCGCCCAGGCTGCCGCGCCAGATCGCCGCCAGCAGCGGCAGCAGCACGGCCAACGCCGGCAGCACGCTGTCCGTCGCCAGCCAGATCAGCGGGGTGACCAGCAGCGCGCCCAACAGCGCGCCCCAGCCGCTGCCCAGCAGCGCCAGCGACCAGCCCAGCATCCGGGCGTCCACCTGGTGCAGCTCACGCGCCGGGGCCTCGCCCGCGCTCGACGCGGCCTCGGGCGCGATCCCGGCGGCGCGGGCGAGGAGTTCGGCGCGCAGCTCGGTCGCCTCGCGCTCGGCGAGGAACGCCAGCTCGTCGGCCGAGCCCGAGCCGACCACGTCCATCTTGAGCTTGGCCACCCCGAACGCCCTGGCCAGCAGCGGCCGCGAGATGTCGATGGCCTGGATGCGGTCCAGCCGCAGATGCGCGGTGCGGCGGAACAACAGGCCGGTGCGGATGCGGAGTTCGGTGTCGGTGACGAGATAGCGGGTGACCCGCCAGGAGAGGTAGCCGTAGGCGGTGGCGCCCAGCACCAGCACCGCCACCCCGAGCAGCAGCCAGCCCAGGCCGGCGCCCTCGGCCTGGTCGCGCACCTCGGCCGCGTTCTGCAACGCGACGGCGAAGAGCCCGGCCAGCGGCGCCCAGGCCCGGCGCCAGGGGGTGAGCGGGTGCAGCCGCTTGCCCTGGCCGACGGGGATCTCCGCGCCGTTCTCCGCCGGGGCGTCCGGGGCGTCCGGGGCGTCCGGTGGCTGGTCCCCCGGCCCGTTCACAGCCCGGCCGATCGCGCTTCGCCCAGCTCGGTCAGCCGGTCCCGCAGCCGTTCCGCCTCGGCCGGGGCCAGCCCGGGGATGGCGGCGTCCGTCGCGGCGGCCGCCGTGTGCAGTTGCAGCCTGGCCAGCCCGAACCGCCGCTCCAGCGGGCCCGAGGTGACCTCGACCAGCTGCATCCGGCCGTAGGGCACCACCGTCAGCTGCTGCCAGAGCACGCCCCGGCTGATCAACAGGTCGTCGTCCCGCTCCAGATAGCGCCACGAGCGCCAGTTCCGCGCGAGCGCCCACCAGCCCCAGCCGCCGGCGGCCAGCACCGGCAGAGCCAGCAGCGCCCACAGCGGCGCGCCGAGCAGCGGCGGCAGCACCGCGCCGACCAGCGCCAGCGGGCCCAGCCAACAGACCAGCAGCAGCCGGCGCAGCGAGAGCACCCCCGCCTCGATGGGCCGCCAGCGGTCGTCGGCCACCCCGGGCCCGCCGCCGGACCCCGGGCCCCGTACCACCGTGTCCATGTCGGAAAGCTTAAGTCGGAACGCCCGGAACGTGACGCGCGTCGCTTCGCCCCGGGCCGAGACGTTCCCCGGGGGCGAATGACAGACTGGCCGGCATGGCGGAGACCGGGACGGCTCAGACGGGGACGGCGGCGGCGTTCGACGGGGCCTCGGCGGCCACCCACACCACGGTCGGGGTCGGCGGCGCGGCCGAGAGCACCGACATGGTGCTCAACATCGGTCCCCAACACCCCTCGACGCACGGGGTGTTGCGGCTGCGGCTGGTGCTCGACGGGGAGCGGATCTCCGAGGCGGAGCCCATCGTCGGCTATATGCACCGGGGCGCGGAGAAGCTCTTCGAGGTGCGCGACTACCGCCAGATCGTGGTGCTCGCCAACCGGCACGACTGGCTGTCCGCGTTCGCCAACGAACTGGGCGTGGTGCTGGCCGTCGAGCGGATGCTGGGCATGGAGGTGCCCGAGCGCGCCGTGTGGCTGCGCACCCTGCTGGCCGAGTTGAACCGGGTGCTCAACCACCTGATGTTCCTCGGCTCCTACCCGCTGGAGCTGGGCGGGCTGACGCCGATCTTCTATGCCTTCACCGAACGGGAGAGCCTCCAGCGGGTGATGGAGGAGGTCTCCGGCGGCCGGATGCACTACATGTTCAACCGGGTCGGCGGCCTCAAGGACGAGCTGCCGGCCGGCTGGACCGGGCGGGCGCGGAGGGCGGTGGCCGAGGTCCGCGCCGGGCTGCCCCGGATCTCCGAACTGGTGCTGGGCAACGAGGTGTTCCGGGCCCGCACCCGGGGCGTCGGCGTGCTGCGGCCCGAGGTGGCGCGCGCCTACGGCGTCACCGGGCCGATCGCCAGGGCCAGCGGCGTGGACTTCGACCTGCGCCGCGACGAGCCGTATCTGGCCTATGGCGAACTGTCCGAAACCCTGCGGGTGGTGACCCGGACGGCGGGCGACTGCCTGGCCCGCTTCGAGGTGCTGCTGGAGCAGACGAGCAACTCCCTCGACCTCGCCGACGCCTGCCTCGACCGGCTGGCCGAGCTGCCGCCCGGCCCGGTCAACCAGCGGCTCCCCAAGGTGCTCAAGGCCCCCGAGGGCGCCACCTACGCCTGGACGGAGAACCCGCTGGGCGTCAACGGCTACTACCTGGTCTCCAAGGGCGAGAAGACCCCGCACCGGCTGAAGCTGCGCTCGGCGTCGTTCAACAACATCCAGGCGCTGCGCGAGCTGCTGCCCGGCACGCTGGTCGCGGACATGGTGGCGATCCTGGGCTCGTTCTTCTTCGTGGTCGGCGACATCGACAAGTAGCCGGGGCGGGTCTACAAAGGCACGGCCACGCCCACCGGTTGCAGCAGCCAGCGGAAGCCGCCCAGGCCGCCCGGGTCGGTCAGCTCGGCGGCCGAGCCGGCCTCGGCCAGGGCGCGCACATAGCCCGCCGGGTCGGTGCGCGCCTGCTCCCACGGCGGACGCGCCCCCCGCACGCCCAGCGCGCGCAACGCCTCACGCTGGCTGAGCGTCCGCGCGCCGGGGCGCACGGCAGCGCAGGAGTCCAACGCCACATGCGCCGTCAGATCGCACCGCCCGTCCGGCACCGGCGGCACCGCCCGCCCCCGCCGGTAGCCGGTCAACGTGCCGCCGGCCGGCCGGTCGGCGGCGGTGTGCGCGTAGTCCACGGCCACCGCCAGCCCCCGCGCCAGCGTGGCCACCGCGCCCGCCCACGCCGCGTCCCTGGTCAGCCCGATCTCGGCCCGTTCCCCCGGCTCCCCGGACAGCGGCCACCAGCGCCGCAGCCACGCCTCCTCGGCCGGCGCGAGCGGCGGCCCGAGCCGTTCCGCGCCCTCCTCGTCCACCAGCACCCGCCGCGCCACGCCCGCCGCGTCGGTCTCGGCCACCTCCAACGGCACGTTGTCCAGCCACTCGTTGGCGAAGAGCAGCCCCACCGTTCCCTCGGGCGGCGTCGCGCGCCAGGTCACGCGCGGGTCGAGCCCGGTCGGCCGTTCGGCCAGCTCCACGGCGAACGGCCGCAGCCGGTCGGCCAGTTCGGGCGGCGCGACGGCCAACACGCCGGCGAGCAGCTCGCCGCGCCCCGCGCCCAGGTCCACCAGCGCCAGCTCGGCCGGGTGGTCCAGCGCGGCGTCCACCCTGGTCAGAAGTTCGACGACGGCCCGCGCGAAGAGCGGCGAGGCGTGCACCGACGTCCTGAAGTGCGCGGCCGGCGGCTGCTCGCGATAGAAGCCGCCGGGCCCGTAGAGGGCCCGCTCCATCGCCGCGCCCCAGCCTTGCGCTGGGGTGTGCCCTGCCATCCCGGGGGCCCTCCGTCCACCTTGAGGAGTAGTTGAGCGCTTCACGTATCGGCCGCCGGGCTGACTCCCCGGCCGATCCCAGTGCCTACGCTGGGTGAAGTGAACCGGCTCTATGACTTTCTCCGCCGCCACCCGACGTGGGTGGACGGCTGCTGGGCGTTTGTGCTCGTGTTCACCTCCGTCATGATCATCGCCCTGCCCGCCGAAGGAGGGTACGACGGGCCGCTGACCGGGGCCCTGGTGGTGACCCTCGTCATGGGCGTGGTGGTGCTGCTGCGGCGGCGCTGGCCCGAGCAGATGCTGGGACTCGCGATCCTGACCGGCCTCGGCCAGATCGCCGCCAACATCACGCCGCTGCCCGCCAACTTCGCCCTGATGGTGATCATCTTCACGGTGGCGGCCCGCCCCGAGCGCTGGCCCTCCCGGCTGGGCCTGCTGACCTCCGTGGCCGCGCCCACGCTGGCCACCGTGCGCTGGCCCGACGCCGAGGAGCAGTCGCTCGCCAACCGCGTCATCGCCGGCATCTTCCTGACCGGCGTGTTCTGCCTGGCCTGGGTGCTCGGCGACTCGCTGCGCACCCGGCGCGCCTACTACGCCGAGCTGGAGGCGCGCGCCGCCCGCCTGGAGCGGGAGCGGGAGACCCAGGCCAGGATGGCCGTCGCCGCCGAACGCGCCCGCATCGCCCGCGAGTTGCACGACGTGGTGGCGCACAACGTCTCGGTGATGGTGGTCCAGGCCGACGGCGCCGCCTATGTCCTCGACAGCGCCCCCGACCAGTGCCGCAACGCGCTGCGCACCATCTCGGGCACCGGCCGCCAGGCCCTCGCCGAGATGCGCCGGCTGCTGGGCGTGCTGCGCACCGAGGACAGCGCGGTCGGCGCCCAGGACTATGTGCCGCAGCCCGGCGTCGAGCAGCTCGCCGAGCTGGTGGACCAGGTCAGGGACACCGGGCTCGCCGTCGACTTCCGGATCTCCGGCGAGCCCAGGCCGCTGCCCAGCGGCGTGGAGCTGACCGCCTACCGGATCGTCCAGGAGGCCCTCACCAACACCCGCAAGCACGGCGGCCCCGACGCCGGCGCGACCGTCACCCTGGAGTACGGCGGCGACGCGTTGACCGTCCTCGCCGAGGACGACGGGCGCGGCGCCCAGCAGGAGCTGTACGAGGGGCGCGGCGCCGACGGGCAGGGGCACGGGCTGATCGGGATGCGGGAGCGGGTCGGCATGGTCAACGGGATGCTGGTCGCCGGGCCCCGCCCGGGCGGCGGCTTCCGCATCAGCGCCACCCTGCCGCTCAACGGGGGCCAGTGATGACCGCCCTTGACGCGGCCGACCGGCTGGCGCACCATCCACCGGACCCGTTCACCGGCCGGCCCGCCGGCGGGCCGGTCCGTCAGACCACCAGCCCGTGCACCAGCCAGCGAGGGACAGCCCCCGATGCCGATCCGCGTGATGCTCGTCGACGACCAGGCGCTGCTGCGCACCGGCTTCCGGATGGTGCTCTCCGCCCAGCCCGACATCACGGTGGCCGCCGAGGCGGGCGACGGCGCTGAGGCCCTGGAGCTGCTGCGCTCCACCGCCGTCGACGTGGTGCTGATGGACGTGCGGATGCCACGGATGGACGGCGTCGAGGCCACCCGCCGGATCTGCGAGGGCGGCGAGGGCGGGCCCGGCTCGCCCCGGGTGCTGATCCTGACGACGTTCGACCTCGACGAGTACGCGTTCAGCGGGCTCCAGTCCGGCGCCTCCGGGTTCCTCCTCAAGGACGTCCCGCCGGACGAGCTGCTCGCGGCGATCCGCGCCGTGCACAGCGGCGACGCGGTGGTCGCGCCCTCCACCACCCGGCGGCTGCTCAACCGCTTCGTGACGCTGCTGCCGGGACCGCGCGAACGGGAGCGCCCCGAGCTGGACCTGCTGACCGACCGGGAGCGCGAGGTGCTGCTGCTGATCGCGCAGGGCCTGTCCAACGCGGAGATCGCCGCCCGGCTCGTCGTCTCCGAGGCGACGGTGAAGACCCATGTGGGCCGGGTGTTGAACAAGCTGCACCTGCGCGACCGGGTGCAGGCCGTGGTCCTCGCCTACGAGGCGGGCCTAGTGCGGGCCGGCGGGCAGTAGCCCCGCGCCCGTTCTCCCTTGGCCGGCGGCGCGGACGGCGCGGCGCCGGCGCCGTAGCATGAGGGGGACGTCCGGTACCCCGGGGACGGACCGGAACGCTCGACCAGGAAGAGAACCCACGTGAACGCCGCCCAAGCGCCCCGCGCCGCCGAGGCGCACGACCGCCCGGCGCGGCTGCGCGTCGGCGTCGTCGGCGCCGGCCGGGTCGGCCCGGTGCTGGCCGCCGCGCTGCG
>NZ_RFFJ01000045.1 GCF_003696235.1 Streptomyces triticirhizae | reverse complement strand
CGTTGCGCGCGCTGGAGCGCGCGCGCCGGGTGGAGAGCAGGAGCGCGTCCTCGTATCCGTCGGGCGGCGGCTGGTTCGGCTGAACGCCCGGGCCGGGGCCGCCCGTTCCGGCGCCGTGAGGCCCCGGGCGTCGGCACGGGGGCTGGCCGGGCCGGGCTCAGGCGCGGCTCAGGCGCGGCTCAGGCGCGCACGAAGTCCGGCGCCAGCAGGGCGTGGATGCCGGCGATGTTCCTGCTCAGATAGGCGTTGAGGCTGGGCGGCACCACGTCGACCGAGGACAGCCCCTCCGGGGTGAACGGCAGCCGGACGATCTCGTAGGTGCCGCGCGGCTCGGTGACTTCGGGGCCGTGGCGCAGCGCCGGGTCCATCGAGACCAGCCGGCAGACGAAGAAGTGCTGCACCTTCAGGCCCGGCGGAACGTTCTCCCCCGGCTCGGGCAGGTGCGGAACCGTGTCGACGAACGCCGGCACCACGTCGGTGACCCTGGCCCCCAACTCCTCGAAGACCTCGCGGTGCAGGGCGGCGACCACGCTGGGGTCGGTGGGCTCGACGCCGCCGCCCGGGGTGATCCAGTAGGGCGGACTGCCGGGGCGCACGCGCTTGATCACGATCAGCTCGGGGCCGTCCAGCAGGATGGCCCGTGCGGTGCGCTTGACCACGGGTTGTTCCTGGTCCATGGGATTCATGTGGCCCGTGCGCACCACCGCGAAACCTCCGGCTGGTCGTGCGCCCAAGCGCGGCCCTTGGGAGGCGAAGGCGGTCAGGGGCGGTCAGGGGGCGGCCGCGTCGAGGGCCCGGCGGATGTCGGCGACCAGGTCGTCCGGGTCCTCGATGCCGACCGACAGCCGCACGAAGCCCTCGGGCACGGCGTCCCCGCCCCACCGGCCGCGTCGTTCGGCCGTTGACCTGACCCCGCCGAAGCTGGTGGCGTCGTCCACCAGGCGCAGCGCGGCCAGGAACCGCTCGGCGTGCTCCCGGTCGGGCAGCGTGAACGAGACCACGCAGCCGAAGAACCGCATCTGCCGCGCGGCCAGCGCGTGGTCCCGGTCCTCCGGCAGCCCCGGGTGGCGCAGCCCGGTTACCTCGGGCCTGGCGGCCAACGCCCGCGCCACGGCCAGCGCGTTCTCCGCCTGCCGCGCGACGCGCAGCTGGAGCGTGGCCAGGCCCCGGTGCGCCAGCCACGCCTCCAGCGGCCCCGGGATGGCGCCCAGCACGGTGCGCCACTGCCTGATCTCGTCGACCAACTCCGGGTCGCGCGCGGCGACATAGCCGAGCAGCACGTCGCCGTGCCCGTTGAGCGCCTTGGTGCCGCTGGCCACGGACAGGTCGGCGCCCAGCTCCAGCGGGCGCTGGCCGAGCGGCGTCGCCAGGGTGTTGTCCACGGCGACCAACGCGCCCTGCGCGTGCGCCTCGCGCGCCAGGCGTGCGATATCGCAGACGTCGAGCCCCGGGTTGGAGGGGGTTTCCAGCCAGAGCAGCCGCACCCGCTCCCCGCGTTCCCGCGCCGCCCTGAGCGCGGCCAGCTGGCCGTTGCCTCCGGTGGGCGCGGTGTGGGTGCGCACGCCGCGCTCCTCGGCGCGCTGCCGCAGCCTGGGCCAGATCTGGTAGCCGTCGGACGGCAGCACCACGGAGTCGCCCGGGCGGGTCAGGCTGAGCAGGGTGGCCGAGATGGCGGCCATCCCGGAGGGGAAGACCAGCGCCCGCGCGCCGTCCTCCGGTCCGGGCGACTCCAGCTCGGCGATCGCGCGCTCCAGCGCGACCCAGGTCGGGTTGTTCTCCCGGCCGTAGCCGAACGGGGCCTCCGCCGGGTCGCCCGGCAGGTGGTAGTGGGCGGCCAGCACCGGCGGCGGCATCGGCGGCTGGTACGCCTCGACCGCCGGCAGTCCGGCCCGAACGGCCCGCGTTCCGTCCCCGGTCATCGCTGCTCTCCCGCCGTGTCCGCATCTGGCCTGATTTCGCCGCACAAGTGTACGGCGCGGTGCCGGGCCACGGCGGTGCGGTACGCGGGGTGCTGTGCCGAGCGTGCGTGGCGCGTGCGCGGCGCTCAGCCGGCGGCGCGCAACGCCCTGCGCGCCGTCTCGCCTGCCTGCGGCCCGTAGGAGCCGCCGAAGAGCGCCGCGTGGACCAGGATGTGGTGCAGCTGGTGGAACGGGACGAACGCCGCGCGGTGCGGCAGCGGCCTGACCTCCCGATAGGCGGCGATCAGCCGGTCCAGGTGCGGGCAGCCGAAGAGTTCGAGGAAGGCCAGGTCGGTCTCGGGATGCCCGCCCTGCGCGGCCGGGTCGATCAGCCGTGGCCGCTGCCGGGCCGTCCACAGGATGTTGCCCGACCACAGATCGCCGTGGATCACCGCAGGCGGCTGCGGTGGGCCGGCCAACTCCTCGACACGCGCGCAGAGTTCGGTGACCGACCGGGCGTCGCCCGGGGCGATGCCGCCGTTGTCCACCGCCAGCCGCAGCAGCGGCAGCAGCCGGTTCGCCGCGTGCCACGCCGGCCAGGCCGCCGGGTCGGCGACCCGCTCCGGGGTCGCCAGCGGCACCGGCCCCAGATAGAGGGGGCCCGAGGTTCCGTAGTGCGGGGCCGGGGTGGCGTGCAGCGCGGCGAGCTGGCGGCCCAGGCGCTCCGCCTGGAGCGGCGTCGGCGCGCCCGGCTCGACCCACTCCAGCACCAGCAGCCCGGGCAGCGCGGCCAGCACCTCGGGAACGGCGACCGCGCCCGTGGCGCGCAGCAGGTCGAGGCCGGTGGCCTCGGCCGTGAAGAAGTCGTCCGGCGCGTCCGCCCTGGTCTTGGCGAAGACGGTGCGCCCGTCGTCGAGTTGGACCCGGTGGGCCTCGCAGATGTCGCCCCCGGTGACCCGGCGCGGTGGGCCGGCGAGCGCGCCGCCGCAGACCCGCGCCACCCGCTCGCCGAGCGCGCCGCCGCCGGGGCGGGGCCCGTTCCCGCCGGGCCCGTTCCCGTTCCCGCCGGGCGCGGCGTCGCGCGGTGCGTCGCCGGTCATGCCCGTCTCACCCGACCGCCCCCGTCCGTTCCCGCACGGTCTTCAGCAGCCCGGGCAGGGCCGTCTCGATGATGTCCAGGCAGTCGGCGAAGCCCTCGTCGTCCCCGTAGTAGGGGTCGGGGACGTCGAGTTCGGCGCCCGAGGCGGCCACCGGGCCGGTGTCGCCGAAGGCGCGCAGCAGCCGCACCTTCTCGGCGGCCGCGCGGTCGGGGGCCAGCCGGACCAACTCCCTGTGGTGGCCCCGGTCCAGGGCTATCACCAGGTCGCACTCCTCGAACCAGGAGGCGTCGAACTGGCGGGCGGTGTGGTCGCCCGGCCCGGCCGGGTAGCCGGCGGCGTTCAGGGCGGCCACCGCGCGCGGGTCGGCCGGCTCCCCGGCGTGCCAGCCGCCCGTTCCCGCGCTGTCCACCACGATGCCGGTGTCCAGTCCCTCGTCCACCAGCCGGGCGCGCAGCACGACCTCGGCCATGGGGGAGCGGCAGATGTTGCCGGAGCACACAAAGCAGATGCGATACATGTCGGTCGGTCCTCGGTCCCGCACGGCCGGATTCAGTCGCGATCCAGGATGAGGTTGACCGCCCACGACACGATGGAGATGATCAGGCCGCCCAACACCGCGGAACCGAAGCCCTCGACCTCGAACCTGTCGCCCGACAGCCAGTCGGTGAGCAGCAGCATGAGGGCGTTGATCACCAGGGTGAACAGCCCGAGGGTCAGGATCAGCAGGGGGAGGGCGAGGAGCTTCACGACGGGCTTGACGACGAGGTTCACCACGCCGAAGATCAGCGCCACGACGAGCAGCGTCACGGCCTTGCCGCCGGTGCTCTCGCCCGGCTCACCGATAGTGATGTCGTTCACCAGCCACACGGCGGCGGCCAGGGCCACGGCGTTGGCGATGAGCTTCACGAAGATGGTTGTCATACGGGAGATCGTTTCAGATGGCACCGGCTGCGCAAGGGGAATGAGCGGATGAAGGAGTTCCGGCTGGACCGGCTTGACCTGGAGCGGGCCGCGCACAACGGCGCCTACCTGCGCTTCCTGCGGGAGCCCAGGATGTCCGCTGGCCTCTACGCGCTGGATGTTGGCGCGTCGGACACCCAGCGCCCGCATCCCCAGGACGTGATCAACTTCGTGGTCAGCGGTCGCGCCTCGATGACCGTGGGTGACGAGACGACGGTCGTGGCGCGCGGCAGCGTGGTCTATGTCCCGGCCGGGGCGCCGGCCCGGTTCCACCACATCACGGAGGATCTGCGGGTGTTGGTGGTGTTCTCGCCGCCCGAGGGCTGACCGCCGCCCGAGGGCTGACCGTCGGGCGCGCGGGCTGACCGTCGTGGTCCGTTCCACCCCCGCCCCGGCCCGCGCCCCTCGTCGGTGCGGGCCCCGGCTCTCAGGGTTCGCCTCAGGGAACGGTCAGGGGAGGACCGGGGCCGGTGCGACTCCCGGAGGGCACGGTGCGCGCTTAGCATCGAGTTATCGAGTTATCACGCTGCCGGGCCTCCGCCCGGCGGACGACATGTGTGCGAACAGGAGCCCGGGCCATGAAGGAAGCCTTTATGACACTGCCGTGGTGGGTGCGGTGGATCGCCATCCCCGCCATCGCGCTGGTGGTCTTCGGGGGCCTGCTGATCTCCGTCCTCACCTGGGTGATCGGGTTGGTCTTCCGGATTCTGCTCTTTGTCGCCGTGATCGCCGTACTGATCTTCGTGGTGCGGAAGTTCACCTCTTCCTCCTCCGGCGGGGGTTGGTAGCCCGCCGCCGCCCCTGCCGCGCGCCCCAGCCCCTGCCCCGGGCCCTTGGGACCGGCCCTCCCGTCGAGGCTCCCGTTCCGCCCGTCGAAGTCCCGGCGCCGAACGGCCCGTTCCCCGCCCTCGCCCCTCGCCCACCGGCCGGCCCCTGGGGCGGTCGGTCGGCGCTCACCACCAGCGCCGCCAGCAGCGTCGTCACCGGAACCGAGGCCACCAGCCCGATCGACCCCACCAGGGTCCGCACGATCTCCTCGGCGACCAGCTCGCTGAACGCCACCGTCGTCACCCCGCTGCGCGCGATGCTGAAGAGCAGCAGCAGCGGGAGCGCCGCGCCCGCGTAGGCCAGCACCAGGGTGTTGACGACCGAGGCGATGTGGTCCCGGCCGATGCGCATCGCCGCCGAGTAGAGCTTCCGCCAACCCGCCGTCGGCGCGGCCTGCTTCAGCTCCCAGACCGCCGAGGTCTGCGTCACCGTCACGTCGTCCAGCACGCCGAGCGAGCCAATCAGGATGCTGGCGAGCAGCAGACCCCTGATCTCGATGTCCGGATAGAGGCTGTGCACCAGGCCCGTCTGGTCGTCGGTGTTCCCGGTCAGATGCGCCAGGCCGATGAAGAGCGAGCCGAGCAGGCCGATCAGCAGCAGCGACACCAACGTGCCCAACACGGCCACGGACGTTCGGGCGTTGACCCCGTGACAGAGGTAGAGCGTCACCAGCATGATCACGCTGCCGCCGATCACCGCGACCAGCAGCGGGTTCGAGCCGTGGAGCACGGCCGGCAGGATGAACAGGGTCAGCACCAGGAAGCTGGCCACCAGGCCCACCAGCGCCAGCAGGCCGCGCAGCCGGCCGACCGCCACCACCACCAGCGCGAACAGCGCGCCGAGCAGCAGCATCGGCACCTCGCGGTCCACGTCGACCACGCTGTAGCGCAGCTCCTCCGGCGCCTCGGGGGCGTAGGCGACGACGACCTTCTGCCCCTCGTGGAAGCGCTTGGTCGCGTCGGGCGGCACGACCTCGGTGAACGTGTGCCCGACGTGGGGCCCGCTGGTCACCTCCACGGTGGCCTGTTCGCACGGCCCGCTCACCCCGCGCTGCACCTGCACCCCGAGGTCCTCGCAGGGGTGCTCGGTCAGCTCGGTGACGGACGCCTCCTCGTGCTGCTGGTCGAAGCCGACGCCCGTGCGTTCCTGCTGCTCCGGCGCGCCGCCCGGCCAGAGCAGCACCAGGCCGAGGGCCATCGCCACGCCGAACGGCACCAGCACGGCGGCTATCACCCGCCGCAGATGGTCCGAGACGGGGGGCACCGGGCCGTGCTGGTGGGTGTGGCCGTGGGGGTGCGCGTGCGGGTCCAGGGGGTCCTGGCTGGGGTCCCGGGCCGGGTTCGGGGCCCGGTTCCAGGCGGGGTCGCGAGCGGGGTCCTGAGGGGAGGTCACCGTCCGATCATCGCCTAAGCGACCAGGCCCCCTGTTCATCGCCGCCGTCGTGCCCTTAGCGTGGAGGGGCAAGAATCGTCATCGCGGGAGCTTCGAGCACGAGGCTGAGAGGGCGCTGCGGCTGCGCCGACCGCCGAACCTGTTACCGGGTAATGCCGGCGTAGGGAGCAAGGTCTGATGACCGATCAGCGAACAGGCGCGTCCAGCACGCCCGTCATCGGCGCGCACAAGGGATATCTCACCGGATCTCGCCCGGACATCCGGGTGCCGGTGCGACGGGTCCACCTCACCGACGGCAACACCGTCACCCTCTACGACACCTCGGGTCCGTACACCGACCCCGAGGTGGAGTGCGACGTCCGCGCGGGGCTGCCCGCGCTGCGGCGGCGGTGGATCGAGGAACGGGCGAACGACGGGACCGGGGACGTTACCCAACTGGCCTACGCCAGAAGGGGCGAGATCACCCGGGAGATGGAGTTCGTGGCGCTGCGGGAGAACCGTTCTCCCGAGTTCGTCCGCGACGAGATCGCCGCCGGCCGGGCGGTGCTTCCGGTCAATATCCATCACCCGGAGAGCGAGCCGATGATCATCGGCCAGAACTTTCTGGTCAAGGTGAATGCCAACATCGGCAACTCGGCCGTCACCTCCTCGGTCGACGAGGAGGTGGAGAAGATGACCTGGGCCACCCGCTGGGGCGCCGACACGGTCATGGACCTGTCCACCGGCCGGGACATCCACACCACCCGCGAGTGGGTGCTGCGCAACTCCCCGGTGCCCATCGGCACCGTGCCGCTCTACCAGGCCCTGGAGAAGGTCGGCGGGAAGGCCGAGGAACTCAGCTGGGAGGTCTACCGCGACACCGTGATCGAACAGGCCGAGCAGGGCGTCGACTACATGACCGTGCACGCCGGGGTGCTCCTGCGCTATGTGCCGCTGACCGCGCGGCGCAGGACCGGGATCGTCTCCCGGGGCGGCTCGATCATGGCGGCCTGGTGCCTGGCCCACCACCGGGAGAGCTTCCTCTACACGCACTTCGCCGAGCTGTGCGAGATCCTCGCCGCCTACGACATCACGTTCTCGCTGGGCGACGGGCTGCGCCCCGGCTCCATCGCGGACGCCAACGACGCGGCGCAGTTCGCCGAGCTGCGGACGCTGGGCGAGCTGTGCGCGGTGGCGCGCGAGCACAACGTGCAGACGATGGTGGAGGGTCCGGGGCACGTCCCGATGGACAAGATCAAGGAGAACGTGGACCTCCAGCAGGAGATCTGCCGGGAGGCGCCGTTCTACACCCTGGGCCCGCTGACCACCGACATCGCGCCCGCCTACGACCACATCACCTCGGCCATCGGCGCCGCGATGATCGCCTGGTGGGGCACCGCGATGCTGTGTTACGTGACGCCCAAGGAACATCTGGGGCTGCCGGACCGGGACGACGTCAAGGCCGGGGTGATCGCCTACAAGATCGCCGCGCACGCCGCGGACCTGGCCAAGGGCCACCCGGGCGCCCAGCTCTGGGACGACGCGCTCTCCGACGCGCGGTTCGAGTTCCGCTGGGAGGACCAGTTCAACCTCTCCCTCGACCCGGACACCGCCCGCGCCTACCACGACGAGACGCTGCCGGCGGAGCCGGCCAAGACCGCTCACTTCTGCTCGATGTGCGGGCCGAAGTTCTGCTCGATGAAGATCAGCCAGGACATCCGGGCGGACTTCGGCGATCAACTCGAAGCCGGAGCCGATCAGTTGTCAACTGACGAGATCGAGCGGGGGATGGCGGAGAAGTCCCGCGAGTTCGCGGAGTCGGGCCAGCGGGTGTATCTGCCGCTGGCCGACTGAGCGGCCCCGGTCACGCACCGGAACGGCGCCGGTCCCGGGCACCCGGGACCGGCGCCGTTCCGCGCCCGAGCCCACCCGTTGGTGACTGTCGGTAACGACTAGTAAGCTCTCTGGCAAGCTGGTGAGACGTCAGCGAAATCAGGGGGTGGCGACGATGGCGTCGGATGTCGGGTCCGTCTCGGCTGAGGGATCGGTGGAGGTGCTGTCGGTCGGGGTCGGGAGCTTCGACGGCAGAGTGGTTTGGGAGGACCTGGGGTTCGTCCGGGAGCGGGTGGCCGAGGTGGCGCGCGCTTTCGAACGGTTCGGCATTCCAGTGCACACCGTGCTCGACGCGAGCAGAAGGGAGATCGACGAGGCGATCACGAGCCGGATCGAGCCGCTCGATGCGACAACCGCGCCCGAGCTGCTGATCGTTCACCTGCTTGGGCACGGCCAGGCCAACACGGACGGCCAACTGCGGTTCGTGGCCAGGGATGGGCGTACCGTCGATGTGGCCTCGTGGATGGCGGCGGCACAGGAGGAGGCCGAACTGGCCGAGGGCGGACGGCGCTTCGTCTTTCTTGTCGACACCTGCGAGGCGGGCGCGGCCACCGGTCGGCAGTCGGTCAGGGAGTTGGGAGGCGAACGCGGCGTCTGGTCGCTGGGTGCCGCCGTCAGTGGACTGCCCACGGAGCGCGGCAGGTTCAGCGGTTGGGTGGCGCAGGCCCTCCACCGGCTCGCGGACACCGACTTCGCGCTGGACGCAGGGCCGCTCGACTTCGCTCAGTTCGTGCGCGAACTGTTGAGCTTGACCGCCGGTGAGCATGACAGGTGGCGGATCTCCTTCGGATTCGGCCTCGAACAGGGTGATGGGGACTGGCCGTTTCTGCCCAATCCGCGCACGATCCAGCTCACTCCGGAGCAGATCGAGGAGCAGCGCAGATCGCTCTGGTACGTCCCCGGGCAGGATCTCGGCACCCAGATCGCCGCCGGCTCGGAGATCGACGACGCCGTGTACTTCATCGACCGCGCCTCGGGCCGGGGGCTGGTCTCCGCCGACTCCTCCCGTGGGTTCTTCACCGGTCGGGTCGAGCAACTCGCCGCTCTACGGGCCTGGTTAGCCGACGAGACGCAGCCGCTGCTCACCGTCACCGGAGAGGCCGGCTCCGGCAAGTCGGGGCTGCTCGGCGTGGTCGTCTGCGCCGGACACGCGCAGATCCGTGACCGGGTACGTCCGCTGTGGGCCATCGCTGACCCGGAGCTGCCCGAGATCCCCGGCATCGTCGCGCTGCACGCGCGGCAGCGCGACCCCCAGCAGATCGTCGAGGTGATCGCTGACCGCGCCGGGCTGACCATGCCGGAGCCGGAGTCGCCGGAGGGGGAGCCGGAGCAGTGGCAGGAGGAGTCCTCAGGTCACGTGGCGCGCAGGTGGACCAGGAGGTCGCTGCGCGAGGCGTTGGAGCGGGAGAACCGACACAGGCTGATCGTCATCGACGCAATAGATGAGAGCACTGAGCCGGCGGAGGTGTTCGCCCTGGTGCGGAGTGTCGGTGGCGCGGGAGCGCCCTGCCGGTTCCTGCTGGGCGGCCGCCGCGAAGTGCTACCGCCCCCCGAGGAGTTCGAGCCCGGAGAGGTCGCCTGGGTCGATCTCGACGCCATCGCCACCGACACCGCTGAGAAGGACGTGCGGGACTACCTCACACGGTTGCTGCGGGCCAGCGAGCCCTACGACACCGGTCCGGCCGCCGCGTTCGTCGAGCTGATCGCTGACATCGCAGCTCCCCGGCTTGTGCGACGGGAGGAGGGCGTCAGTGCTTGGGGGCCGTTCCTCCTCGCGGGCATGTTCGCCCACTATCTGGTCACCCTGCCGAGCCCGCCCGGCAACCGGATCGACGCGGAGGCCCACGCCGAGCGCGCTACTGGGGATCTGCCCCAGATCCTGGAGCGGGTGTTGGACACCAGGGCGGCCGAGTTCCCGTTGCTGCGACCTCTGTTGGCGGTCCTCGCCCGCTCGCGGGGAGATGGGATGCCCCTGACCGTGCTGTGCCGCTGCCTGGCCGAGTTGGTGGAGGACGCAGGGGAGATCTCGGAGCGGGACTGCCAGCGCACCCTCCGGGAGGCTTCGCCCTATTTGAGTACCGGGATCGAGCCGGGGAGCCGGGTGGCGCTCTACCGCCTCTTCCACCAAGGCTTGGTGGACTATCTGCGTCGCTTTCCACATGGCAAGCACGCACCACTGGCGGCGGGGGACGAGGAGCGTGCCCTGGAACAGACCGTGCTCGACGGCCTGTTGGCGGAGCAGGCGGCGGAGGCGGTCGAGGGGAAGTCGGTCGATGGAGGTGACGGCTGGGCGAGGGCGGAGCCCTACCTGCTCAGCCATGTGCTGGCTCACGTCTGGGGGGCCCGCTCGGGAGAGTGGGCCGAACGGCTCCTCAGCGACCCCCACTTCCTGGTCCGCTTTGACCTCAACCAGGACGTTCGCGCCCTGGACCTGGCCAGGTCTCCCCAGGCAGTCGACTGCCTTCGGCTGCTGCGGATGTCCTGGCGCGCCCATGCTCGGTTTACCAGCCCGGCGGATCGCGCGGCGCGGCTGGCCTTCGACGCCCACCGGGTGGATCTCCAGGCCCTGGAGGCCCAGTTCGGCCGGCTCGCCGAGGGCCTCACCCCCAGGGATGGCGTTAGGGCGCTGCCCCTCAGCTGGGCCATCGGCGGTACGGAGGACCACAGCCTCCGTCAGCTCACCGCGTCCGGTACGGAGGGGGTTCGGTGCGCGGCCTTCTCCCCCGACGGCACGCTTTTCGTCGCGGGTACGTACCTCGGCAGTGTGCGGGTCTGGGAGACCGAGTCGTGGCAGCCCGTGGTGGCGCTGAGACTGCCGGTCAGCGAGGGCTGCTTTTCGGTCGCATTCTCGCCCGACGGCCGCCGACTCGCCGCCGGAACGCTGGGCTACGGCCTTGGAAACGTTGTCCTCTGGGACTCGGCGAACGCTTGGGAGCAGGCCGGCCGGCTGCCCGGACACGGGGCGACCGCCGTCGTGACGTTCTCGGCGGACGGGGGCTCGCTGGCGACCGGCGGTGCCGACCACACCGTCGCGGTTTGGGATATCCGGGGCGACGAGCCGACCCTCCTCAAGCGCCTCCTTCTCAGGGAAGTCGTCAGCGGGCTGTCGTTCCACCCCGAGGAGCCTGTCCTGGCCATCGCCGGGCACAAGGGCATTCGACTCTATGACACTGCGACAGGCTCGTGGCTCGAAGAGGACGCGAGCCCCGTCTTCACGGGCTGGTCGAGTGCGGTGGGTTTCTCCCCGGACGGTCGCCGACTCGTCATCGTGGATGACCGGGGTATCACTCACGTGCTCTCTACGGAGGACTACCGGACCGTTCACGAGATCGCGTCGCCGGGCCGCTCGATCAGTGGTGCCCTGGCCTTCTCCTCGGCTGAAGCACGGCTGGCGAGCGTCTCCGAGGACACCATCCAGATCTGCGCTTTTGAGCAAGGGACCGTCACCGCCACGCTCCACGGGCATCAGAGCAGCATCAACGATCTGGCGTTTAGCCCGCGCGATCCCTCGTTGCTCGTCAGCGTTGCCGACGACGGAACCATCCGGCTGTGGAGGGTGACCGACCAGGAGCAGCGGGGCCAGCGGCGGCTGTTGCTCGACCCGCGCAGGGTGGCCCGCTCGCCGGCCGGCGGGATAGCGGCCGTTCTTGATGGCGAGGGCCGGCTGGCGCTCCTCGACCTTGTCACCGGCCAGCAGCGCGCCATGGTCCCCCTGGGGACGCGAATGGCGCCCTGGCAGGTCGACTTCTCTCCCGACGGGGAGACCCTGGCCGCCTTCACCAGGGACGGCACGCTCCACCTGGTTCGCCTGTCGGGCCAGACACCGGGCGTCTTGCGGGTCAACACGCGGGACGGGGCCGTTCCACTGCCAGACATACCCCAGCTGATGGCGACCGCGGAGCGGAAGTTCTGCTTCTCGCCGAACGGTTCTCGGATCGGCCTTCAAGTGAGGGAGAGGGCCTCCGTCTGGGCTATCACGGTCTGGGACATCCGCGGCCTCCGTCAGGTGGGCCGGATAGCCCTGCCCGAGCGAGCGGACTCCTTCGAGTTCGCCGGCCCCGACCGGCTGGCCGTGGTGGTCGGCGGCGTGCTGGCCGTCTTCGAGGTGCCGGCGTGACGCGGGCGTTGGGGATACACGGGGTGCGGAACTACCGCGCCGGCGACGCCGACCCGGAGGCCGGGGCCACGCGGCTGCGCGCCGCGTGGGCCGCCGCGCTTGGACCGGACTCGGGGCTCGACCTGCGGACGGCGTACTACGCCGACCTCCTGCGCGGTCAGCGCCAGGGCGACCAACTCGACGAGGCCGAGGCGGAGTTCGTGACCCGCTGGGCGGCGGCCTGGGGGGTGGACACCAGCGCTGTCCAGGGGCGGGCGACCGGCTGGCTGCGCTGGGTCTGCGGGCAGGTCGCCCAGCGGGCCGGGGCCGCTCCGGCGGTGGTCGAACGCGCCGTGCGGCTGTTCTTCCCCGAGGTCACCCGGTACTTCGGCGCCCCGGCGCGGGAGCGGGTGTTGGATCGGGTCGTGCGGGCGCTGGAGCGGCACCGGCCGAGGATCGTCATCGCGCACTCGCTGGGCAGCGTGGTCGCCTACGAGGCCCTGCACCGGCTGCCCGAGCCGCGCGTCGACCTGTTCCTCACCCTGGGCTCGCCGCTCGCGCTGCCGGCCGCGATCTTCGACCGGCTCCAACCGCCGCCGGTCGCCGGTCTGGGTGCGCGCCCGCCCGGGGTGGCGCGTTGGGTCAACGTCGCGGACGTCGGCGACTTCGTCGCCGTCCCGCGCGGCCGGCTGGCCCGGGTCTTCGCCGGGGTCGAGTCGGTCGACGACATCTCCGTCGCGCCGCTGTGGCCCCACAACGTCCTCGACTATCTGGGACATTCCGTCGTGCGGGACATCCTCGCCGTCCCGCGCGGGCAGTAAGTCCGGGGCGCCCGGGTCCGCCCCACCACGAGAGCGGTCGAGCCGTCCCCGGGCGGTCCTCGCCAGCGGTCAACGGGAACGATCCACGGGAGCGACCAACGGGAACGGTCGCTCCCCGCACGGGACCCTGCCCGTCCCGCACGGACCCTGCCCGTCGCGAAACCATTCGAGCCGAAGGGAACGTCATTCCGTCGTGATTCCCCTCTCCCCACCGGACCCCAAGCGGGTCCCGCAGCAGGGCCAACGGACCGTCGGCACGGGGCACATGATCGTCTGCGGCGACGACGCGTTGGCCGTGCGGCTCGCCGAGGAGCTGCACGACGTCTACCGGGAGCGCGTCACGCTGGTCATGCCGCCGGCGGACGGTGGCGGCGGGGGCGGCGAGGCCACCGTCGGGGCGCGGCCCCGGGTCTCCGCGCTCATCGGCCGGGTCTCGGCGGCGATCAACCGCCCCTCGAACGCGCCCGTCGCCGGTGCCCCCGGCACCCCTGGCGCCCCCGGCGACGACACCACCGGCGGCGGCATCCGCGTCCCCATCGGGGAGATGACCGCCGCCGAACCCACCCAGGAGGTTCTCCGCCGGGCCGGCGTGGCCAACGCCACCGCGCTCGCCCTCGTCTACGACGACGACGAGACCAACCTGCGCGGCGCCCTCGCCGCGCGCCGGCTCAACCCCCACCTCCGCCTGGTCATCCGCCACTACAACCGCCGCCTGGGCCAGCACCTCGCCCAACTCCTCGACCAGGCCGCCTCGGTGGCGCTGCCCGACACCGATCCGAGAGAGCTGGACGCGGCCACGACCGTGCTGTCGGACGCCGACACCGCGGCGCCCGCGCTCGCCGCCACCGCCGTGGCCGGCACCCGCAAGGTCGTCCGCGCCGACGGGCTGCTGCTGCGCGCCGTGGAACGCACCCCGCCGGCCAGCGGCGAAATCGCCGACCCCGGGCTGTGCACCCTCGCGTTGCTCTCGGCCACGGTCAACGACCCGGCGGGCGCCGAGGGTTCCGACAACAGCGGGCCGCAGGGCCCGCAACTCCTGCCCGACGACCGGGCGGTGGGCGAGGCCACCGGGCGCGGCACCGTCGTGCTGGAGACGGTGACCCACGCGGGCCCCGCGTTACCCCCGCGACGGCTGGCGCGGCGGATGGCGCCGCTGGCGGAGATCTTCTCCCGCCGACTGCGGTACTCGCTGCTGGGCGTCGCGATCGCCGTGCTGGCCCTCGCGTTGACGCTGTGGCGGACCACCGGCGGCGACGTGCTCAACGCCGCCTATCTGACGCTGCTCGACCTGTTCGCCATCGGCGACCCGGCGGTCGACGAGCCGGTGCCCCGGCAGACCATCCAACTGGTGTCGGGGCTCGTCGGGTTGGCGCTGTTGCCGATCCTGATCGCGGCGGCGCTCCAGGCGCTCGGCGCGTTCCGTGGCACCGCCAACCTGCCGCGCCCGCCGCGCGGCCTCTCCGGCCATGTGGTGCTGCTCGGCCTGGGCAAGATCGGCACCCGGGTGCTGGCCCAACTCCGGGAGATGGACATCCCGGTGGTGTGCGTGGAGGAGGACCCCGAGGCCAGGGGCATCCCGTTGGCTCGCCGGCTCCAGGTTCCCGTGGTGCTCGGCGACGTCACCCAGGAGGACGTGCTGGAGTCGGCCAAGATCCACCGGGCGCGCGCACTCCTCGCGCTGACCAGCGCTGACGCCACCAACCTGGAGGCGGTGCTGCACGCCAGAAGCGTCAAGCCCGACCTCAGGGTGGCGCTCCGCCTCTACGACGACGACTTCGCCACCGTCGTCTACCGCACCCTGCGCGCCGCGCACCCGGAGGCGCTCACCCGCAGCCGGAGCGTCTCCACCCTCGCCGCCCCCGCGTTCGCCAGCGCGATGATGGGGCGGCAGATCCTCGGCGCGATCCCCGTGGAACGGAAGGTGCTGCTCTTCGCCGCGCTGGAGGTGGCCGACTTCCCACGGTTCCGGGGGCGGACCGTGGCCGAGGCGTCCCGGCCCGGGGCCTGGCGGGTTCTCGCCCTGGACCTGTCGGCGCCGGGGGAACGGCATCCCGACCTGTCCGCCGTCCGCGCCCCGGCGCATGGCGGCGGCACGGGCGGGCTGCTGTGGGACGTGCATCCCGGCTATGTGCTGCGGGCCAGGGACCGGGTGGTGGTCGCCGCGACCCGGCGCGGGCTCGCCGAACTGCTGGGCCGGGGCACGGCCGGAACGCCGGGCCCGGCCGACGGGGGCCGCCGCACCGGGGCCTGACCCCGGTGCCCGGTGCCCGGTCCTTGGCCCGGGCGCCCGGCCACGCGGACGCCGGTCGCCCGAAGCCCCGGTCGCCCGAACCCGACGCGGCGCTCCGCCCTGACGCGACGCTTGACCCTGACGCGACGGCAACGTCTTCACTGGGGCCATGCGCATCGGAGAGCTGGCCGCGCTGGCCGGGGTCACCCCACGGACCGTGCGGCACTACCACCACATCGGGCTGCTGCCCGAACCGCGCCGCACCGCCGGCGGTTACCGGGACTACGGGCTGCGCGACATCTACCTCGTCGTGCGGGTGCGGCGGCTGACCGCGCTCGGGCTGAGCCTGGACGACGTCCGCGACGTGCTCGCCGACGACAGCGGCGTCGAACTGCGCGAGGTGCTGACCGAACTCGACGCCGAACTCGCCCGCCAGGAGAACGCGATCCGGCTGCGCCGCGCCCGGGTGGCCGAGCTGCTGGCGGAGGCGGGGCGGCACGAGGAGCTGCCGGCCGAGGGGCCGGTCTCGCCCGAACTCGCCGCGCTCTTCCGGCGGATGCGCCGGACGGCCGCCGGCCTGGCCCGGCCGGAGCCGGCCTCGGCGGTCCGGGAGCGGGAGTTGATGGCGCTGCTGGAGGGAACGGCGGGGGACGAGGCCGACGAGCCCTGGCTGGCCGGACTGGCCGGGGCCTTCGGGGACGACCCGGAGGCGATGGAGGCGGCCTACCGGATCTATGAGCGGCTGGACGCGCTGGCCGAGGCCGCCGAGGACGACCCACGGGTGGAGCCCCTGGCCGTGACCATCGCGGCGAGCGTGCCGGACGCGGTGGTGCGGCTGGCGGGGGATGTCGAACCGGCCGAGCTGGCCGGCCCGTTCGCCGAGGCGTTCTTCGCCGAGCACAGCCCGGCGCAGGGCGCCGTCATCCGCCGGGCCATGCGGCTGCTCGCGGAGCGCGCCCGATGAGCGCGGCGGAGCCGGCGGGTTCGGCGGGCGCGGCCGGTTCGACGGGCCCGGCGGGTTCGGCGGACCCGGTGAGTCCGGTGAGTCCGGTGGACCCCGTGGGCGCGGAGCGTTCCAGGGGCGCGGCCTGGCGGGGCGCGCGCCGGCTGGCCCGGCACCAACTGCTCCTCGCCGGCTGCCTGGTGCGCTGGCTGCTGCGCCGGGGCCCGCACGGGCGGCGCGCGGGGGATCGGGCGTTCGGCTATGCGCGGGCCGAGTCCCCGCTCTTCTGGATCATGCTGACCGTCTCGGTGGTGGAGACGGTGGCCCTGGCCCTTCTGATCCCCTGGCCCCTGGTGCACGCGATCCTGCTCGCGCTCGGGCTGTGGGGAACGTTCCTCGCCGTGGAACTCCGCCTCTCCTGTGTGGTGCGGCCCCATCTGGTGGGCGCCGACGGCTCGTTGCGGCTGCGCTATGGCGCGCTGGTCGACATCAGCGTGCCGGCCGAACAGGTCTCGGACGTGCGGGTCAACCGCCGCTTCCGCTCCGGCGGGCCGCTCGCCGTGGACCCGGAGTCGGGCACCGCCGACCTCGCCGTCGCCGGCCAGACCACCCTGACCGTGGAACTCACCGCTCCCCTCACCTTCCACCGTCCCCTGGGCCGCCCCGTGACGGCCCGCCTCATCCACTGTCACGCCGACGACCCCGGGGCCCTCGCCAAGACCTGGCACGCGTCCGCCGGGGCCAGCGGGGCCACGGCGCGGGAGCGGGTGGACGAAACCCGGCGTCCTTCGGAAGAGGTTGTTCAGTAAACGCAAAGATCCGAGCAAGTTCAGCGAAACGCTCGGTAGTTCTCCGTTCACTCTCATATCGTTGGTCACGCAGTCCGTGTGCCTGAGGGGAAACGGGGGATTCAGTGGAGCCGATCACCGCGATCGCGATCGCCGGAGTGGGACTGGTGGCCAAGGGGGCTCTGGAGTCGGCGGGCGAGGAGGCGGGTAGAGCCGGTTGGGGTGGTGGCGAGCGGTTGTTGACTCGGCTACGGGCCCGTTTCCGGGGAGACGCCGAGGCCGAGGCCGCGCTGGGGCGGGTCCAGCGGGCCCCCGAGGACGAGCAGGCCAGGGAGACGCTCCAGCGGATGCTGCTGACCCATCTCACCCGTGATCCGGACTTCGCCGCCGAGGTCCGGGAGTTGGTGCGCGAGGCCGGCCAGGTGGAGAGGCTCGGGGGCCAGGTGAACGCCGTCTCGATCAAGAACGCGCAGGTCTTCAACGAGAAGGTGGAGATCAAGGGCAGCTGGAACATCCTCTGATCGGCCGCCTGTTCTGCCATGAGTGTCGAGGACGAAGCGTCGGCGAGCGCTGACGAAGGCTCCCGGGAGGAGCCGACGACGGGTGACGAGCGGGGAGAGACCGGCACGGGGCACCCACCCGACGACGAGGACGGCCCCGTCGACGTCGCGGCGGCGCTGCGTGGTCTGGCCGGCGGCGGTGGCGCCGACGACGAGGAACGCTCCGAGGCCGCGCGTGCCGGCGCGCTGGCCGACCGGATCGTCGAGCAGTTGCGGTCCGAGACCGCCGGAACCCGCATCGGCACACTCGCGCTCTTCAACGACTCGGTCAGCTTTGGAGGCGGCTTCCGCGTCGGCGGTGCGGACGAGGGGCGCGGCGGCCCGGTGCGTGGCGCGCTCGCGGCCGTTCGCCTGGCCGAGACCGAACTCGTCGGCCATACCGAGCGGTTTGTCGCCCCCGAGGGCTACGCCGACGCGGTGGAGGCGCTGCGGGAGCACCATCTCCTGCTCCTGACCGGCCCTCCCGGCAGTGGGAGGGAGGCCGCAGCCGTCAATCTGCTGGGCGAGGTCCTGGCCGTCACCGGGGTCGCCGGTTCCTGTCATCGGCTGCTCGATCCCGGGCGTCCGCTGTCCGCGGGTTGGGAGCCGCCGACCGAAGTCGGCGCGTATCTGGCCTTGTTGGACGAGGACGCGCCGTCGATGTCCGCCGCGCCGGACGGCGAACGAGCCCGCGCGCTGACGGGGGCCGCCGAACGCCTGAGGACGATCGGGAGCTATCTCGTCCTGGTCGGAGGCCAGGAGCTGGCCATGGTCGCCCCCACGGTGTCCGGTGCCGCCTGGTTCGCCATGGCACCGGTGGACCCGGTGGCGATCCTGGAACGTCGCGTGCTGGGCGAGGAGAGCGAGGCTCACGAGCGCGCGCGCCTACGCGAACTCCTGGAGCGTTCCAACGCCACGCTCGCGCTGCGCGAGCGCCCCTCCGCCGGCCATGCCGCCGGCCTCGCCGACGTGATCAGTACGGGGGGCGACCTCGACGCCGCGGTCCGGGCACTCCGCGACCCGAGTGATCAGGTCACTGCCTGGTTCAGCCGCCATCGCGCGCCGGAGCAACTCGCGTTCGCCCTTGCCACCGCAGTGTTGGAGGGCAGCCGCTATCTCACCGTGTCCGACGCCGCACTGGCCCTTCGCTCGATGCTCAGCCCCCAGGACGAGTGCCCGCCGGACGTTCGCTACCGCGACCGGATCGCCGTGGATCAGCCGTGGATCGAGCTGGTCAGCCCCGCGTCCTCGGGCTTGGCGGCCCAGCCCGCCGTGAGGTTCCGCAGCCCGCTGCTGCGGCAGGCGGTGCTCGGCTACGCCTGGACCCGACTCGATGGCCGACGCGACGCGACGCTCCGCTGGTTGCGCGGGCTCCTCACCCATCCCGACGTCGAGGTGCGCGCCCACGCGGCGGTGGCGGCCGGGATGGTGAGCTGGACGGACCTCGACTACGCGCTACACCGTTTCCTCACTCCGTGGGCGGCCAGCGCCAGTTGGCCCCTGCGCCAGGCGGCAGCGACCGCCCTGGGGGTCGCGGGAAGCCAGCCGGAGACCGCCGAGCCCGTGTGGGCCCTGCTGCACGAGTGGGCCCGTTCGGGCGCCAACCGGCGGGGGCACCGCCTGGCCGGCACGGCGGCCAACGCGGCCGGCGGCTGGCTGGGGCGCGACGCCCCCGAGCGCGCGCTGCGGGTGTTGCGCGACGCGCTCGACCGTGGCGAGGACTGGGGCACCCTCACTCCGGTGGCCTGGAGCGGGCTGCGTCTGATCCACCGGGGGCGGGCAGCGGAGGTCCTGGCGGCGTACCGGACGTGGTCTCAGCCACAGGACGGGGCGCCCCTGACCGCCCGTGCCCTGTCAGCCTTCGTCTTCGCCGCCGGCACCGCGCTCCCCGAGAAGGACCTCCCCGAGGCGCCGCCGGACGCCGTGCCCGAGGTCCCGCTGCTGCTGGCGCTCGCGGGGCGCTTCCACCCCCTCCTCAGCACGTTGTGGGCCCGCGCCCTCGCACGAAGTCCGGTTCAGGAGGCCGCCCTTGACGTGCTCCGGCGGTGGTTGGACGACCACCTGCCCCGGCTTCCTGGCAGTGCGTTCAAGGAGGTTGTCGCACTCTTCGAGGAGGTCGCCGCCACGCCGGGTAGCCGGCACCGCGAGCGACTTCTCTACTGGCTGCACCGCTGGGCCCGGGACGGCGACACCCCGTCCCGCAACGCGGCACTGCTGCACGACGCGCTGCTGCGCGCCAGCCCACACGGCTGAGGCGTGCTGCCTCGGCCGACCGTCACCGCACGATCGCACACCAGAGAAGGAGCCATGGGCCAGATGACCTACGATCCCGTGCTGGACAGTCAACCTGTGCCTCGGATGCGGCTGTTGAGCCCGCTGCGTCCGCCCGCTCCCGGACGGGCGCTGGTGCTCGTTCCCGACCATGGCACGGCGCTGACGGTGAAGGCCGGTGAGGAGGTGCCTGACGCCCGGTTCGGTGCCTATCAGACCGTCTTCACGGTGGACATGAGCGAGCACCGCGTGACCATGGACATCCCCCTGCTGAGCAGGGACCCCACGTTCTCGTTCCGCGGCCGGGTCAGCCTGTTCTGCCGGGTGGCCGATCCGGCCGAGGTTGTGGCGCGCCGCATTCGTGACATGAGCGGGGCGATGTACGGCCACATCAAGAGGATGTTGCGGAGGGTCTCCCGGGAGTTCGACATCGCCGAGTTCCACGAGGCGGAGGAGGCTCTGAACGTCGAGGTGCGCGACTTCACGGGCGACTCGGCGATCCACGTCCGGGGCATCCAGGTCGAGTTGTTGGTGGACGACGACGAGATCGCTGCCAGCGGCCGCGCCTACCGGGACGTGGTGCGGGAGACCCGGCTCGCCGACATGCGGCGGAGGCGGCACCTGGACCTCATCCGCGAGGAGGGGGCCGACGGGTTGCTGGCGGAGATCATGGAGCAGGAGGGGGCAAGGGCGGCGCTCGACCGCCTGGAGAGGTCCGAGGCCGAGCGGCGCGAGGCCAGGCTCGCGGCGATGCGGATGGTGCTGGAGCGTGGCGACGGCCATCGCGAGCCCTTCGAGCAGGCCGAACTGGAGCGAGCGGTGTTGGACGAGGTGTTGGACGAGGACCGGCACCGTGGGCGGCGACTGCGCGGGGCGCTGGCGTCGGCGGCCGGGCCGCTGTCCCCGGACTCGCCTTCGGCAAAGCCGATCTCGGCTGGGCCCGTTCCGACCGAGCCCGCGCGTGACCACGAGCCGGTCAGGGCCGGCTCGGTGGTGCGGGGTGAGGTGCTCGCTGACGGCTTCGAACAGCCGCCGCCGGACGAGCCGTTGACCGGAACGGAGGGAGGCGGCAGCCCCGCTTCCGGCTCGGCGCCCGCCACGCCGGCCGGCTCGGGCCCCTCGCCCCGTCCGGTCAGCAGGCTGCGGGGCACCGCGTCGAGGCGTTCCAGGGGAGACCGTGACCGTTGAACGACCTGCGGGACTCCCCGTGCCCCCGCCCCTGACCGCCCCGTCCACGCCGTATCACGCGGAGCCGGATCGGCGGCCGGTCGACCTGGCTGCCCCGGCAGACCTGGCTGATCGGGCCGGCCCGGAGGTTGGCGCGAACGGAGAGGTCACGATCGACGCGGGGCGACTGCCCCCAGGGATCTGGGGGCATCAGGAGCACGGCTTGTTCGCGCTGTCCGTCTGGACCGAGGTGCGTCCCGGTTTCGGGGAGGACGCTCACCCTCTCGTGGCATTCCATCGGGCCGGCGGCGAAGGGGTGTTGGCCGTCTTCGACGGATCGGGCGGCGCGGGGGCCGCTCCGGCCTGGGAGGCCCCGGACGGCGACACGCGCTCGGGCGCCTGGGTCGGGTCCAGGGTCGCGCGGCTGGCGGTGGAGAGTTGGTTCCACCGGGCGGTCACTCGGCGGGACGGGGACAGTCCGGACGCTCTGCGGGACGACCTCGGGGACCTGCTGGCCCTGGCCCCTTCCCAGCACAGCAAGATCACGGGGACGATGCGGCGTTCGTTGCCCACCACCCTTGCCGGGCTGCGGTTCTGGACGGCGAGTGGCGAGATCCGGTGGCAGGCGCTGTGGGCGGGCGACTCGCGCGCCTATGTGCTGAGCCCGAGGTTCGGTCTCCAGGCGGTCACCCGTGATCACACCGAGGAGACGGACACTCTGGAACTGCTCCGTTCCGATCCACCGATGACCAATGTCATCAGCCGTGACCGACCGTTCCACATCGAGACCCAGCGCATGACGCTCCACCTGCCCTGCGTTCTGCTGGCCGCCACCGATGGCTTCTTCGGATATGTGCACACCCCCGCCGACTTCGAGTTGCTGCTGTTGGACACGCTCTCCCGTGCCGGTGACATGGCGGGGTGGGCGACCGAGCTGCACAGGCTGGTCAGCGACTACAGCGGAGACGACGCCTCGCTGAGCCTGGTCGCGCTGGGTTACGCGGACTTCGAGCAGTTACGACATGCCTTCATGCCGCGCGGGGAGACGTTGACGGCGTGGTTGCGCCGGGGCGGACGTCCCTCGGTCGAGGGCGACGCCATGCGCCGGTGGCAGGACAGGACCTGGGCCGAATACCGGGGGGACTACGAGCGGCTGCTGCGCTCGACGAAAGAAGGTTCGGCATGAGGAAGGACCAACCCGTCGCTGGGTACCAGGTTGTCACCCAGCCGACCAACGCCGATGGCGGCAAGTGCATGTGGGCCTTCGCCGAGAGAGACGGTCGGCAGTACTTCATCAAGGCGTTCCTCGACCCCAAGAGGCCCCGGGAGGGGGGCCCGGGCAACCCGGCGAGCGTGCGGCAACGCCTCCAGCGTTGCGAGCAGTTCGAGCAGCGGCACCGGTCGATCATGGAGCGGCTCGGCGCGCAGCGCCGGGGCGGGGGAAACCTGGTGTTGGCGACCGACTTCTTCTGCGAGGGAACCACCTACTACAAGGTCACCGAGCGCATCGACACCTCCTCTCTGGAGGACCCGCAGACGCTCGAACCCCGGCAGAAGATGGTCCTTCTGCGCACCTTGGGACTGAGCCTGAAGCTGCTGCACGACATCGACGTGGTGCACGGCGATCTCAAGCCGCAGAACGTGCTGGTGCAGCAGAAGTCGGGAGCCGGCTTCCATGTCGCCAAGCTCATCGATTTCGACGACTCGTATCTCTCCGGTTCGCCCCCGGGGCCGGACGAGATCGCCGGAGACTCCGTCTATGGTGCCCCCGAGTGGCGACGGTACATGCGGCGTGATGACTCCGTCACTCCGGAGCGACTCACCACGGCCATCGACGTGTTCGCGCTGGGACTGATGACGCACTTCTACCTCACGGGCGCGCTGCCGGGGCACGACGACCGCTTCGACTCCCCGGCCGACGCGGTCAACGCGGGCGCCGAGTTGACGCTCGATCCTCGACTCGACGACTCGATGAGGGGCCTGATCCGGGCGACAACGCAGGGCGATCCGGCACGCCGGCCACGGATCGGCGGCTTTCTCAACGTTCTGAATGACCCGGCGATCTGCGCGTTGCGCGCGCCTGGTTCGGGGCGTTCGGGGCGTTCGGTTGATTCGGGTGGCGAAGGGGCGCGCATTCCGGCCGCCGCGTCCGTTCCGCCGACCCGTGCGGGAGGCGCGGGCGCGGAGCCGACGGGGACCATGCCCGGGGCGCGTCCCGAGCCGGAGGGGGCGGGTGCGGAACGAACGCGCGCCGCCCCGTCCAGAAGCAGGCTGCGCGGCACGATCACGACCGGCGGGGACGTGAGGTCTCGCCCCTCCACCAGCCCGACCACGTCGACCACGTCGCCCACGCCGACCACGCCGACGCCCGAGCCCGTTTCGACAGAGGGGGCGGGAGCCGACACCGCCGAAGAGGCACCCAGACGATCCCGGGTGCGGATCAATCTGGGTGGCCGGGGCCGAGACTGACATTCATCCACGAGGAGATCGACCGTGACAGCGGTACACACCGAGTACCAGGGCAACCTTCAGTATGCGGCGGACATCGTGCTGTGCATCGACGCGACGGGCAGCATGTCGCCGGTACTGGAGTCGGTGAAGGAGAGCGCCCTGAACTTCCATGACCGGCTCACCGAGGTCATGGAGAAGAAGGGCAAGTCCATCAGCCAACTCCGGCTGAAGACGATCGTCTTCCGGGACTTCGGAGACGACCCGGACGACGCCATCGAACAGACCGACTTCCTCGAACTGCCCGCCCAGGCCGCGCAGTTCGAGAGCTTTCTCAGGGGGATCAGGGCCACCGGTGGCGGCGACGTTCCGGAGTCGGGACTTGAGGCACTCAGCCTGGCGATCAAAGCACCGTGGGAGAGGGGGCTGGATCGCAGGCGCCATGTGATCGTCATGTTCACGGACGCACCGGCCCACCCCCTGGGCAGCGTCGGCGTGGAACAGCAGACCTACCCAGCCGGCATCCCGCGCAGCTATGACGACCTCTTCGAGCTGTGGGGCTATGCGGGCAGCCAGGGTGCGGTGATGGAGCAGTCCGCGAAAAGACTGGTGTTGTTCGCCCCGGACGAGCAGCCGTGGGAGGACATCGCCAAGGACTGGGACCTCACGCTTCAGTTCCCCTCGAAGGCAGGCATGGGACTGGAGGAGTTCGAGATGTCGGAGATCATCGACACGATCGCGAACAGCCTGTGACGCTGCTCGTTGGCGGCTGTCGGGTAACCGTCGAGGGGGGCTGGATCACGGTGGCGTGGAGTGACGGTTCGCGCTTCCGGACGCCTCGGGAGACGATCGAGAGTGTCACGCTCCGGGAGCGGGAGGCGTCCGGGGACCTCCAGTTGTTCCTCCGCTTCGGGACGCAGCGTGCCTGGCTGCCCGGGTTGGCGGTGCTGCGCGTCGAGATTCCGGCGAGCGACGCCGAGTTCGTCCGCCGGTGGGTCGCGAAGCTGCGGTTGTACCTCGGTCTTCGGGACGACCAGGAGGACGGCGACCAGGCCGAGAGGGCCTTTGGGCGCGTCCCCGACTCCGACGCGGAATGGCTGCTCAACCCGACGGACGAACTGACCGAGGCCCTCTACGCACACATGCGCGATGGGCGGCGGGACGCCGCTGAGAGGTGAGGCGTGGCCGAGGAACTCTGGGAGTGCCCGCAGTGCGACACCCATAACTCCGTGGACGACCGGGACTGCCAGGGGTGTTACACCTCGCGGCCCGCTCCCCGGCCTTCTCGGAACGTCCGGACGAGGCCGCCCTGGACGTGCCGCAGATGCGACACCGACAACGGTTCCGATGACGACAAGTGCCTCGGCTGTCACAGCTCTCGGGAGTCAGCAGCCAGAAAGCCCTCCCCGAAGGGTGCCGGCTCCAGGCCCCGCAGGTCTTCCTCGGGCGGAACGTCGTCCTCGGGGACGAGAGGCCCGTCCCCCGGGTCGGGGACGGCGGCAGCCAGGAAGCCGTCGGGGGCGGGGAAGTCGCCGGGGGGAGGGAAGTCCTCGGCTGAAGGTGGGTCGTCGGTCGGTGGAAGGGCTTCGAGCAAGGGCAGGTCGTCGGGCGGTGGCACGCCTTCCATTGGCTGGACGGCGCCGAGCGGCGCGAGGGGCGGAGCTCCGAAGAAGCCCGCCTCGCCCGCGAGGAGTTCGGCCCGCCCGGGCGGCCGAGGCGGGTCGGGGACCCGATCGCCGGGCGCGGCGTCGCGGCCCCGCACACCGGGGTCGTCGCGCACCGGAAGCGGCACCGGGGCCGGTGGTGGGTCCGCACGCTCGTCGGGACGCTCTCCGGAGGTCTTCTTTCCGGCGCCGGAGACCGGGGGGTACGAGCCGGGCGGGGGCCGCTATGCGGCGTCTTCGCCGGTTGCCGGTCCACGGCGGTCACTTCCCTCGGGTCCCCGCCGGCCTGCGGCGGGCGGCTATCGGCCTCCGGCGAGAGCCGGTTCGGGCAAGCCGAAGGAACAGGGTGGGGTCTGCGGATGTCTGGTGCTGCTGGTGGTCCTCTATCTGCTGTACCAACTCGTTGCTTCCTGTGCGAACTTCCTGGAGAACCTGCCCTCCGAGGAGTCGACCGAGAGCCGAGCCGTGGAGACCCGTGAGCCCTGCCCGGCCCGCATCGACGCGGAACTGCCGGGTGTCAGCGCGGAGTTGGTCGATGCCTTCCGCACCGACAACAAGCAGATCACGCTCTGCCGCACGGGCGAGGGGGAGCTGTACTACTTCGGTGAATACTCCGACGGCAGGGAGCCGGGCATCCCGATGCGGGCGCGGGAGAGCACGGGCGGGTACGAGGCGTCCAACGGGCCGTACCGGTACGAGATCTCGAATGGTGTCGTGACGATCTATGAGGATGGCGCGCGGATCGGTCAGGAGGAGCTGACGCCTGAGCCCGACCCGACCTGATTGACGCCGCGCACACGTAACGCGTGCCTGAGCGATCCGGACCCTGGTTCACCGCCGGGGCGGAGCCGCGCCGGGCGGGCGACGGAGCGAATACCGGCGCCGGTCGGGTAGTTGGCGCCTCACCGCGCCCAGGGGACGGGGCGGCTGGTGGCGTCGCCCGGCACGGCGGCCCGGCCGTCGGCGGCCATGGCGACCAGGGCCTCGGCGGGCTCGCCGGCCGGGCAGTTCACCCGGCGGACCATCCCCGCCGGCAGGACGACGGTCTGCCCCGCCCGCGCGGTGTGGGTGGTGCCCTCGGCGGTGATCTCCAGGGTCCCCCGGGTCAACGTCCAGATCTGCTCGCGGTCGACGGAGTGCTCGGGGCCCGAGGTGTCGGGAGCCATCTCCACGCGCCAGGTGCTGAGTTCGGCGCTTCCCAGGCTGGGCGAGGCGAGGGTGGTCATGGTGGCGGCCGGGGTCCTGATGGGATCGGTGGAGGGAGTGATGACGCGCATCGATCGGTTCTCCTTGGGAGGGAGGGGGGACGAGGGGCCTCATCTGACGGGCCCGGGTGGTGAGTTCGTGGAGCCGGGGCAGGAGCCGGTCTCCTGAACCGGAGCCGCGAGTAAAGCTCCTTTACTTCTTCGCTAGTAAAGCATCTTTACTCGCGGGGTGTCACCATGTCCCCGTGGATGGAGAAGGCCAGTGTGAGGAACGTGTGGATCGTCGTGCGAGCGGAGGCGTCGAGGACCCCCTGGCGCGGTTCGAGCTGACCTTTCTGTTGGGCATGGGATTCCAGTTGCTGCTCAACGAGTTCAGCCGCCGCCTTGCCGAGGCCGGGTACGCCGAGCTGCGCCCGGTGCATGGGATGGCCTTCCAGGCCCTTCGGGGGCACGGGGCCACCAGCAGCGAGTTGGCCGAACGCCTTGGCGTCACCAAGCAGGCGGCGGGGCAACTGGTCAAGGAGCTGGAGCAGCGCGGCTATGTCCGGCGCGAGGCGCATCCGGCCGGCGGTCGGCGCAGGTTGGTGGTGCTCACCGACGCGGCGGTGCGACATCTGGAGGTGGCCGGCGGCATCCTGCGGGAGCTGGAGGCGGAGGCGGCACAGCGCGCGGGGCGGGATGATCTCGACGCTCTGCGCGGGGAGTTGGCGCGTCTCATCCACGGCATGACCGGCGAGGCGCTGCCCCCGCTGCGACCGGTCTGGTAACACGGGCATCCCGAGGCGGCGGGTCGTCGACGCGGCGGGTTCGTCGACGTGGTGGGTTGTCGCGCGGCCGCTTCCCGCCACGACGGCGCAGGGGTGCCGGCCCCGTCCCGGCGTTGGGGGCGGCGGCGACCCCAACGGTGGACCCGGCCGCTCTCCGGGAGAGTCCGCGCCTCCGCCGGCGTACCGCCGAACCTCCTGCCGTCGCGCCCACTCACGGAGTGCGTTGGCGTTCAGCGTCCGCGTTCCGTCGCCCCGGTGCGCCCGCCCGCCCCGTGAAGCCGGTGGACGGAACTCCCCCGGTGCGCCAGCATGGAAGTCGCGGGCACGGTGAGTGCGCCGCCCGCCGGCGCGGGAACCATGGGGACGTCCCGGACGTCGTCAGTTCAGGGGAACGGCCGGTTCCGGCGGGGCACCGTCGTCGACGGCGTGATGGCGGGCGCTTCGAGCCGGCGTGACTGGGGAGGGTGCAGATGTCGATGCAGAACTGGCAGGGTGGGCCGCCCGCACAGAACCAGGGCTACATGCGTGCCTCGGACAGCGACCGGGAGCGCGCCGCCGATGTCCTCAAGGCCGGCTTCGCCGAAGGCCGCCTGACCAAGGACGAGTTCGACGACCGGGTCCGGCGTCTCCACGAGACCAGCACCTACGCCGAGATCCAGCCCCTGCTCGCCGACCTTCCCCAGGGCCCGGTGCCCGGCCCGGTCAGCCCCTACGCGCCGACGACGTTCGGGCCGCCCGTCATGCCGTCCGTGGTCATCCACCGCCCGCCGGTCTACGGGCCGGTCCCCGGGGGCCCGCGCCCGATCTACCACGCGCCACGGCCGATGCCCTTCCCGCCGCCGCCCCAGACCAACGGCAACGCGGTGGCCGCGATGGTCTGCGGCATCTCCTGCTTCTTCACCTACGGCCTGACCGCCATCCCCGCCGTGATCCTGGGCCATCGCGCCAGGGCGACGATTCGCCGCACCGGCGAGACCGGCGACGGCATGGCGCTGGGCGGGCTGGTCATGGGCTATCTCTCCCTGGCGCTGATAGCGATAGGCATTGTGCTGCTGGTCACCCTGACCTGAACGGGGGTGACCCGAACGGGGCGCCCTGGCCGGGCCCGCCGGCCCGAGGCCCCCCGCTTGGCCCGTCGGCCCGAGGCGCGGCGCATCATGGGAGGGTGCCCGAGGGAGACACCGTGTGGTTGACCGCCCGGCGGTTGCGCGGCGGCCTCGCCGGGCGGACGCTGGTCCGCTCGGACCTGCGCGTTCCCCGGCTGGCCACCGTCGACCTGCGGGGCCGCGCCGTGGTCGAGGTGGTGCCCCGGGGCAAGCATCTCCTCACCCGCGTCGAGGGCGGCCTCACCCTCCACTCCCACCTGCGGATGGACGGCGCCTGGCGGGTCTTCGCGCCCGGCGAGCGCTGGCGCGGCGGACCGGCCCACCAGATCAGGGCGATCCTCGGCACCGAGGAGAACACCGCCGTCGGCTACCGCCTCCCCGTTCTCGAACTGCTGCGCACCGCACGGGAGTCCACGGTCGTCGGCCATCTCGGCCCCGATCTCCTGGGCCCCGACTGGGACCCGGACGAGGCCCTCGCCCGGCTGCGCGCCGCGCCCGAGCGGCCGCTCGGGGACGCCCTGCTCGACCAGCGGAACCTGGCCGGCATCGGCAATGTCTACATGGCCGAGCTGTGCTTCCTCGCCCGCCTCACCCCCTGGACCCCGGTCGGGGACCCGGTCGCCGAGGAGAGGCTCCCGCGCCTGGTCGACGAGGCGGCCCGGCTGCTGGCCCTCAACCGCGAGCGCTTCGACCGGACCACCACCCCGCCCGGCGAGCGCCGCGCCCGGCTCCATGTCTATGGCCGGGCCCGCCAGCCCTGCCTGGTCTGCGCCACCCCGATCCGGGTCGTCGCCGACGCCCACGGCGAGCCCGGCCGGGAACGCCCCACCTACTGGTGCCCACGCTGCCAGCAGGGCCCGACGCTCGCTCAAGCCACCCCGCCCCGCACCCGTTGACCCCGCCCCGCACCCGCCGACCCCGCGCCCCCTACCCCGTCGAAACGCCGCTGACCAGCGGAAATGCGGTGACTCACCGAGCGTACACACATGGTTCACCACCGGGTCATCTCCCCTTACCCTGGACCGCTGATCAGGTGTTTACCGTCGCATGGACTCTGCCTACGGCTTCTGGAAACCTGGTGCCAAAACTTTCTGTCATCGTCGCCTGCCACAACGTGCAGGATTTCCTGCCCACCACCCTGCGCGGACTGGCCAGGAACGCCGGCCCCGAGACGGAGTTCATCCTGGTCGATGACCGTTCCGTCGACGCGACGGGGGAGATCCTCGGCCGGGCGGAGGGGGAGCTGGCACGTTCCAGAGTGATCAGGCACGAGACCAACCGGGGCATCTCCCAGGCCCGCAACACGGGCATCGACGCGGCCAACGGGGAGTACGTCACGTTCCTCGACGGCGACGACTGGTACGCCCCCGGCTATCTCGACCAACTGGTCGAGGCCATCGAGGAGTTGGACTGCGACCTGGTGCGCACCGACCATGTGCAGTCGACCGCGCGCCGGCGCACGGTGGTGCGCGCGCCCTCCCCACGCCGGGACGTGGTCTTCGACCCCAGGGACGCGATCGGCCCGGCCGACCGCAAGACGATGGTCGACTACCCGTTCGTCTGGGCCGGGATCTTCCGCCGCTCGCTGCTGGAGGACCGCGGCCTGCGCTTCGAGACCGGCCTGCGAACGGCCGAGGACCGGTTGTTCACCTGGCAGACGCATCTGCGCGCGCGCAGCATGGCCACGGTCGGCCTGCTCGGCGTCTTCTACCGGCGCGGCGTCACCACCTCCCTCACCCAGATCAAGGACGAGCGGCAGTTGGACTTCCTCCCCGCCCACGACCGGATACTCGCCGACGTGGTCGAGGACCGGGAGGCGGAACGTTTCCTGCCGAAGATCGTCCGCACCTACTGCGCGATGATCGCGTTCCACGCCGCCAACGTGGACGGCTACGAGCCGGCGGCGGCCCGGCGGTTCAAGCGGGAGGCGTCGGCCGCGCTGCACCGTTTCCCACCGGACCTGTTGGAACGCACGCTGACGGCGATGGGCGAGGAGCGCGGCCGGGTGCTGCGGCGCCTGGCCGGCCGGAACCGGAAGGCGGTCATGGCATGAACGGCGGTCATGGCACGGAGCGCGGCACCGGCGTGCGCGCGGAGCGCGGCACCGGCGTGCGCGCGCGGCGCACCCAGCTCTTCGAGGTCTCCACGCTCTACGGCGCCGCCACGCTGGCCGCCGCGCTGGACGCCGGCCTCTTCGGCCCGCGCGGCGCGGCCGAGCGGGTGCTTCTGGTCTCCAACAACGCCGCCGTTCCCGAGACCGCCACCGGCCTGCCGGAGATGGCCGGTTGGGACGCGGTCTCCGCCCGCTTCGACCGGGTGCTCGACTGGAACGAGGCGATCCGCCCGTTCCACCCGGGCGACTGGCGCCCGTTGGACCGCGACGCCCCGCTCTGGCAGCGGCTGCTGCGCCGCTACTGGGACCTGGGCGAGGGGCCCGTCGAGCTGGTGGTGGAGTCGGTGCACGCGGTGCCGGCCGCCGCGCTGGCGACGATCTTCTCCGACGCGGACATCCACGTGTACGCGGACGGGCTGATGAGCTACGGCCCGACCCGGGACCGGCTGCCCGTCACCACCTCCTGCCGGCTGCGCCGGCTGCTCCACCTCGACCTGGTGCCCGGGCTGCGCCCGCTGCTGCTCTCCGAGCACGGCACCCCGGCCGAGACGGTGCCCAACGACGCGTTCCGCGCGGTGCTCGACGAGATCACGCGGGCGACCCCCAAGCCGGCCGGCGAGTTGGGCGTCGAACGCCCGGCGGTGCTGCTCGGCCAGTATCTGGCGGCGCTCGACATCCTCACCCAGGCCGAGGAAGAGGCGCTCCACGAGCGGATGTTGCGCGGCGCGGCCGTCGCCGGCTTCCGTTCCGTGGTCTTCAAGCCGCACCCGACGGCGCCGGCCCAGTACTCGCGGGTGTTGGAGAAGGCGGCGGCGGAGGCCGGCGTCCGGCTGACCGTGTTGGACACGCCCATGCTGGCCGAGTCGGTCTTCGCGCACCACAGGCCCGGGCTGGTCGTCGGCTGCTTCTCGACGGCGCTGCTCACCGCGTCGGTCTACTACGGGCTGCCGGTCGCGCGGGTCGGCACCGAGCCGCTGCTGGAGCGGATCACGCCCTACCAGAACAGCAACCGCATCCCGTTGACGCTGGTGGACGCGCTGCTGCCCGACCTTGAGGTGGCGCGGAAGGGCGAAGTGATCACCGACCGGCCGGAGTTGGCCGGGAGCGTGGCGCCGCTGATGCGGACCGTTGGCTACTGTATGCAGGCCAAGACCAACCCGACGCTGCGCGCCGACGCCGAGCGGTGGCTGGCCGCCGAGCTGGGGCCGGCGACCCAGCGGTACTTCAAGCGGGCCCGGCTCACCGCGCTGGCGCTGCCCGGCGGCTTCGGCTCCCATCTGGCCCGGCAACTCCCCGGCAGCGCCGCCGCGCTCCGCGTCGCCCGGCGCGTTCGCAAGGCGACCCGCGCCAAGCGCTGAACGGGCGCTGACGGAACGGCCGAGCGCCGGTTCGACGAACGAGCGCCGGCGCCCGCGCCCCCTCGCGATGGGGGCGTGGGCGCCGGCGCGTGTGCGGGTGCGGGGCACGCGGGCGCGCGCTCAGCCGAGGTAGCGGCGCAGCCCGAGGCGGCCCCAGAGGAGGCTCGCCGCGTAGGAGACGCCGATGGTCACCGCCAGCATCGCCGGCAGGAAGAACGCGACCTGGCCGACGGAGAGGTCGGGCTCCACATAGCGGTCCACCAGCTCCTCGACCAGGATGACGTGCACCAGATAGGCGCCGAGCGCCGCGTTGGCCAGCCGGTTGACCAGCGCGCGACGGCGTTCCGGGACGCGGACGCGGACCAGCAGCAGGACCACGCAGACGCTCAACACCGCGACGAACGGGTGGGCGTTGGGGATCACATAGTGGATGTCCGTGTTGTACCAGAGGATTCCGGCGACCGCCGCCAGCGCGGTGCCGGCCAGCGGCCAGCGCCAGTGCCCGGGGACCGGCCGGGCGGCGGAGAGCAGGAACGCGCCGCCGATCGCGTAGATCACGGAGTAGGTGCCGAAGCCCCAGCCGACCCGGGGCGTCTCCCAGCCGGTGACCTCGTGCACCGTGGTCAGCGCCGGGCCGAGCCCGGCCAGCGCCAGCAGCAACAGGCCGATCCCCCAGGGGCGTTGCCCGGCGCGCAGCAGCACCACGAAGCCCAGCATCACCACGATGGGCAGGTAGGCGTACATGAACCACAGGTGGTAGGCGGGCTCCACCGAGTCGAAGAGGGAGTCCACCGCGAGGTCGACGATCGGGTCCTCGTTGCGGTCGCGCGCCCAGGCCCAGAGCAGGTAGAGCGCGGTCCAGACGAACATCGGCACCGTGTTGCGGATCAGCCGCTGCCACAGTCGGCCGCTGGTCTTCGGCGGTGCGCCGGCCACCACCGCCCAGCCGGCTATCGCGAAGAACACCGGGACGGCGAACGAGGTGGCCGAGTCGCCCAGGAAGCCGGCCCAGTACACCGGTTCGCCGGCGGAGCGCCGCTGGTCGACGGCGTGGATCAGGGCGGCGCAGGTGTGGGTGACGATCACCGCGCAGGAGGCGATCAGGCGCAACAGGTCGATGTCGAAGCGGTGTTCCCGCTCCTTCTTCGGCGCGGGTGCGGCCGCGGACATGGTCGCTGACCCGGGGGCCGGCGCTGGCGTCGGCGCGGTGGCCCTCGCCTCGGCCGGCTCCCCGGCGGCCGGGGATTCGGCCCCCGGCGACTCGGCGGCCGGGGTCTCGGTCGCCGGGGTCTCGGCGGCCGGGGGTTGGGCGGCCGGGGTCTCGGCGGTGGTCGCGGCGTCGGTTGACGTGTCGGTTGGCGTGTTGGTCGGCATGTCGCTCGGGTGGTTCCCCTCGTCGGGTCTCGTCGGTCTCGGGTTGCCTGGGGGGACGCCGTGTCCGGTGCCGGCGGCGGGCCACCGGTCCAGGGGCCCCGGCGAGGAGCCGAGGAGAGTGACAGGCCGGAAACCGCCCGTGGTCGGCGGTGGGCTGGGGCGGAGCGAACGTAGCCCCGGTGCGCCAACTCCCCGCCGCGACGAGGGATACACGAAGTGAACTCCGGGCCAAGGGATGGGAACCGTTCGTTGAGCGCGGGTGACCACCCGGTGCGGCCCCACGGGCGTCCCGGTGTTGGACTCACGTGGGGTGGGCCACAGTGCGGCGGTTCGGGCGGGCCCGGGGCGGCCGGTCGGCCGGAAGTCGGTCCCGTTACACATGGTTTGGGGTGTTTGGTGGTGGGTGGCCGGTCGGGGGCGGCCTCGGGGGCCTTGCGACGATGGCCCGATGGTCATGGGTCTGGGCGGTGCGGAGCTGGCGGCGTTGGCGGTGGCGGCCGTGCTGGTCGGGGTGGCGAAGACGGCGATCGGCGGGGTCGCCTCGATCACCGTGGCCCTCTTCGCGATGGCGCTTCCGGCCAGGGAGTCCAGCGGCGCCCTGCTTCCGCTGCTGATCGTCGGCGACCTGCTGGCCGTCGCCGTCTACCGACGCCACGCCGACTGGGGCGCGCTGCTGCGGCTCTTCCCCTCGGTGGCCGCCGGCATCCTGGTGGGAACGTGGTTTGTCTCGTGGGTCGACGACACCGTGATGCGCCGCACCATCGGCGGGGTGCTGCTGCTGGTGGTCGCCACGCACCTCTGGCAGCGGCGGCGCGGGGAGGGCGCGGCCAGGCCGCCGGCGCTGCTCTTCGGCCTGTTGGCCGGGTTCACCACGATGGTGGCCAACGCGGGCGGCGCGGTGATGGCGGTCTATCTGCTGGCGGCCGGCTTTCCGATGTTGACCTTTCTGGGCACGGCGGCCTGGTTCTTCCTGATCGTCAATGTCTTCAAGGTTCCGTTCAGCGCCGGCCTGGGACTGATCACGGTCGACTCGTTGAGCCTCAACGCGCTGCTGGTGCCCGGCGTCCTGCTCGGCGCGCTGCTGGGCCGGCTGTTGGTCCGCTGGCTGCACCGGGGCGACCGGCAGCAGCTCTTCCAACGTCTGATCATCGGCTTCACGGTGTTCTCGGCGCTCAACCTGCTGCGCTAGACCGTGTCCACACCGTTCGCGCGCGGCGCCCGCCGGCCCCGGCTAAGCCGAGTCGGAACGGCGGGCCGTGCGGTGGGCCCAGACCAGGAACGCGGCGCCCACGGCCAGCGACCAGGCGGCGGCGAGCGGGGTCGTCAGGCGGTCGGACAGGACGGTCGGGAGCAGCGCGGAGAGGACCGCCAGGGGCGCCCTGGCCAGCCAGAACAGGGCCTGGATCGGGCCGGAGTCGCCCAGCGGGGTCTCCGCGCCCAGCAGCAAGGAGGCGGGCATCGTGCCCCGGTGCGCGCTGACCAGCGCCGCGCCCACCAGCGCCGGCGCCCACGCCGGGGGCAGCGGCGCGAGGGCGGCCAGCGGGGCGCTCGACACCAGCAGCAGCGCCCCCGGCAGCAGCGCGTGGCGCAGCGTGAGCGCCCCTCGGGTCCAGGGCAGGCCGGCGCCGCGTTCCCGGTTCTCGCCGTCCAGCCGGGCGGGCTCGACGAGTTGGGCCGCCGCCAGACAGCCGGTGACCAGCGCCGCCACCCCGGCCACCCGGTGCGGCAGCGCGGCCAGCGCCACGGTCGTCGCCCACAGCGCAAGCCCCAGCCCGGCCCGGCCAGGTGCCCTGGCCAGCCCGATCGCGTCCCGCCAGGGCACCAGCAGCCAACGGGCGCGCGGCACCCGCCACCCGCGCCCCGTCGTGCGCCGCGCACGGCGCGGAGCGCTCAACGCGGCGCGCGCCAACCGGGGATCGACCCCGTAGAGCGCCACCGTGAACGCCCCGGCCACCCGCACCTGTTGGCGGAGCACCCGCGCCGGCAGCCCGGTCGTGGCCCGCCGGGCCACGACCAGCGCGGCGGCCACCGCCAGCGCGGTCAACGCCCCGCCCAGCACGCCCTCGACGGCGGAGACCCGTTCCCCCACGGCGGCGAGCGGCAGCGCCGCCCAGCCCCAGGGCCCCGACCAGAGCGCGCACCGCCCCCAGCCGGCGCCCGGGCCCGTCGCCAACGCACCCCCGGCGCACGCCAGCAGCGCGCACGCCACCGCCGCCAGCGCCCGCCGTAGCGGGGAGGGACCGAACCACGGGTGGTGCCGCTGGGTCAGCGCCCCGGCCGCCCCACACAGCAGCCCCACGGCCAGCCCGCCGCCCGCCC
>NZ_RFFJ01000044.1 GCF_003696235.1 Streptomyces triticirhizae | reverse complement strand
CGGCCGGCGGCGACGCCGTGGCCCGGAGCGCCCGCAGCGCGTCGCGCAGGTCGCCCGGAACGCCGGGGCGCCGGCCGCCGTGCGCTGCGGCGTCGCGCAGCAGCCGCCGGATGACGGCGGAGGTCATCTCCGGGGCGGCGACGAGCAGTTCGCCGGCGGTCTGCTCCGCCTCGGCCCAGGCGCCCACCCGGAGGTAGCAGTCGAGCAGGCGGACGGTGACCACGCCCCGGTAGCCGACCTCGTTCTCCGGGCCGTCCCCCAGGGCCCCGCGCAGCACGGGGATCGCCTCGGCCCAGCGTCCGGCGTCGTGCAGCACCCGCCCGTGCTGCCGATCGATCTCGGCGTGGGTGACCCACCAGGCCCAGGCGGGGGTGTGGGCCGGCTCGCTCTCGCCGAGCAGGTCGTGCGCCCGGCGGAACGCCTTCGCGACCTCCCACTCGGCCCCGGCCACCGCGAGGCCCTGCGCCTGCCGGGCCCGGAACATGCTCGCCACGCGGGGCGTGAGCCGCCGCCGCGCCAACGCCGCCTCGGCGATGGCCAGTTCGTCCCGGCCCCGGCCGCTCCAGCCCGCGACCAGCCCGGTGTTCTGGAGGACCAGGAGTTCCATCGAGGCGTCCCCCGCGAGGCGGGCGAGGCGCAGCGCCTCCCGGTTGAACCGCTGGGCCGCGCGGAAGCGCGCCGCGTCGAAGAGCGCCCACCCGGCGATCTCCGCCAACTCGGCGGCCGCCGCCCACACCTCCCGCCCGACGCGACCGCCGGCGCCGGCGGTGACCAGCCGCCGGCGGACCGCGAGGAACGCCCCAACGGCCGGGCCCGCGATCGGAGTTCCGCCCGGCGCGTTGTCCAGCACGACCAGCCGTCGCGACGTCTCCCGGACCGCCCTTGCGAGGTCCCGACCGGTGTCGCTCCCCGCCGGGTCTCGCGGCGGCCCCACCACCGGCGGTCACCTCCCCGCTTCGCCAGATTCGGGAAGACACCCGTGGTGGCGCGTTGTTGCCACCCGATCTCCCCTCGCCGCCCGGGCGCTCTCGCGCGGCTTCTCCCCGGCCAGGACGCCGCCCAATCCGCGGGGTGAGGGGTGAGGGGTGAACGGTGCGGGGTTGGGGTGGTGCGGGTGGTAGGTGCGGGCCGGTGGCCGGTGCGGGGCAGCCCGACGTTTGGTTCGTTGACGAGTGGTGTGGGTGGGGGTTGAGGCTCGGGCGCGGACCACGACGTGCGGCTTCTCCATGGCGGACGACCGGCCGGGTGCGGGCGTAACGAATGACTGAGGAGGGCTGGCTGGGAAGGGGGGCGCGGCAGCGCCCTGTCTGATGCCCTACACCGTGCTCATGTTCCACAACGGGCCCAGCGTGTTGTACGTCCGACGATCCCCGTGGAGGCAGGCTCTACGACTCGGCGCGGACCGTTGCCTGGGGCCGGGATAACTATGATCGCCTGCGGGCCAACGCCTTGCCCCTGGACGCATCGCTAGCCCTGATCACTTCGCTCTCCAAGGAGCCGCAGTCGTGAGTACTCACGGCCGTTTCGCCGCTGCCGAGTGGGTCAAGTCGTCGTACAGCCAGGGCACGGGGGGCGAGTGCGTGGAGTTCTCACGGACCTTCGCGTCGGCCGGCGTTGTTCCGGTCCGGGACAGCAAGCAGTCCGACGTGCCGGCCCTCGACTTCCCGTTGGCCGGCTGGGCGTCGTTCGTCGCGGCCGTGCGGCGGGGGGAACTGCCCTCCTGACGGACACCCCCGCGCGGAAACCCCGGCCCCCACCCACACCAGCCCCCCCACAACGCCGGACGCCCGCCGGCCTTCGGGCCGGCGGGCGTCCTCGTGTCACTGGTGGGACGTCAACTCAGCACGCACGCGCCCTCGTTGAGGGTGAACGCCGTCGGCGCCGTGGCGTCGCCGCCGTGGCGGGCGACCAGGCCGAGGGTCAGGCTCTCGCCGGCCCCGATGGTCGCGTTGTGCTGGTCGTCGCGGGCCACCACCGTGTCGCCGGTGACGGTGAAGACCCCGCCCCAGCCGGAGACGAACCGCTGGCCCTCGGCGAGGGTGAACGCCAACTCCCAGCCCTCGACCGGCTCCTCGCCGGTGTTGGTCAGGGTGATCTCCGCGTTGTAGCCGTTGCTCCAGGACTCGGTCGTGACGGCGACCTGGCAGGTGCTGGCCGGCGCGGTCTCCTCGAAGGTGATCCGGTGCAGGCCGCCCGGCAGGTCGTTGACGGCGTAGAACTCGCCCTCCACCGTGGTGCCGATGGCGGTGATCTGGGTGCTGTTCTGGCCGACGTTGCCGATCTCGGCGGTGTCGTAGCCGCCGTTGCCGTCGGGCCGGATGCCGAAGACCCGCGAGGAGCAGTAGTCGACGGCCACATAGGTGCCGCCGGCCAGGTCGGCGAACTCCTGGCCCCGGTAGACCTGTCCGCCGATCACGGCGCAGTTGCCGCCGGTCAGCGGGTAGGTGAAGATCGGCTCGGTCAGCTCGGCGTTCGGGTCGCACTGCGCGGGGTCGAACTCGTCGTCGCCCTCGCGGCAGGACCAGCCGAAGTTGGCGCCGCCCTCGCCGGCCGGCAGGTGGTTGACCTCCTCCATCACGCCCTGCCCGACGTCGCCGATCCACAGCGAGCCGTCGGCCGGGTCGAAGGAGAACTTCCACGGGTTGCGCAGCCCGAAGGCCCAGATCTCCTCGCGCGCGCCCTCGACGCCGACGAACGGATTGTCCTCCGGCACGCAGTAGTTGAGGTCACCGCAGGCGGAGTCGATGTCCACGCGGAGGATCTTGCCGAGCAGGGTGTCGACCCGCTGCCCGGTGTCGAACGGGTCGCCCGAGCCGCCGCCGTCGCCGATCGACAGATAGAGGTAGCCGTCGGGCCCGAACGCGAGCTGGCCACCGTTGTGGTTGTCGTACTCGGGGTGCTCCTGGCTGAGCAGCACCTCCAGGCTGTCGTCTTTCAGCCCGTAGCGGGCGAGCGTCACCGCGCCGTCCTCGGCGGCGGTGTACGCGAGGTACAGCTCCTGGCTGTCGGCGAAGTCCGGCGGCGCCGCGATGCCCAGCAGGCCCCGCTCGTTGGCGCTGGAGTCCACCTCGTCGACGATGTCCAGCAGCGGGGTCGTCTCCAGGCCGGAGTCCGGGTGGTAGGCGCGGACGGTGCCCGGCTTCTCGGTGATGAACAGCCGGCCGCTGCCGTCGTCCGGCGCGACCAGCGCCGTCGGGCGGCGCAGCCCGGCGGCGACCTGGGTGGTGTCGGCGGTCAGGTTCTCCAGCGGAACGGCGGCGGCCTCGACGTCCCCGGCCGCCGCCCCGGCGGAGCGGGCGGCGTCGGCGGCCTCGGCGGCCGGGGGCGCGCCCTCGTCGGAGGCGGAGGCGGTGGCGGTGACGGCGATCGGGGTGAGCACGGTCAGGGAGACGGCGAGCAGCAGGGGCCCGGTCCATCGGCGTCGTGGCATAGCGGCTCCAACGGCGTGAGGGGGGTGGACGCGGAGCTGCGCCTCGGCCGGCTCGGCAACTCTGGGCGATGACGCTGAGCGATCAACCAAAGTCAGTACCTGGGGAGTTGAGACCGGCTCTGGCGAAGATCCGTGGAAGATCCGTACGGGGATGGCGACTTGCGCGACGCTATCCGCTCCCCCACCGGGATGCCAGGGCGCGCAGGCGAGTTCCGGATAGTAAACGATGTCCATTGTGGGAGCGCGCCCACGGCCCGGCACCCGGGGCGGGAACGAGCCCCACGGCGGGTGCTGCGACCGTTCACCCAAGGTGATCGACGCCAACCCTTTGACCGCCGGCCGGCAACCTGCCTAGGGTCGTGTCCTGTTGGAAAGCGTTTGTCCGCGATGGTTCCTGGGGGAGTTCGCCGGCGCCGCCGCCCTCTTCCCGGAGCCCAGTGAGGAACCCGCACATGCCCCTCCCCCAGCCCTCGGCACCCTCGACGCCCCCGGCCCGCCCGGGCGGCTTCTCCGTCGGCATCGTCGGCGCCGGCCAGTTCGCCGGCGCGTTCAGCAAGCTGTTCCACCTCCACCCCGGCGTCGGCCCCGTCTACGCCACCGACCTGCTGCCCGAACGGGCCGAGGCCCTCGTCGCCGAGCAGGGCCTGGCCGGCACCGTGCCCTCGTTCGAGGCGATGCTGGCCGACGAACGGATCGACGCCGTCGCCCTGTTCACCCAGCGCTGGACCCACGGGCCGCTGGCCGTGGCCGCGCTGCGCGCCGGCAAGCACGTCTACTCGGCGGTGCCGATGGCCGTCTCCGAGGAGGAGATACGCGCCATCGTCGAGGCGGTCAGGGAGACCGGCCTGACCTACATGATGGGCGAGACCAGCCACTACAACCCGGCCACCGTCTACGCCAGGAACCGCGTCGCCGAGAACGCCTTCGGCCGCCTCTTCTACGCCGAGGGCGACTACGTCCACGACATGGACCTCGGCTTCTACGCCGCCTACCAGTACAGCGGCGGCGACAGCTGGAAGGCCACCGCCAGCTATCCGCCGCTGCTCTACCCGACCCACTCCGTCGGCGGGGTGCTCGGCGCATGGGGAACGCACGCGGTGAGCGTCTCCGCGATCGGGGTCCGCGACGAGCGCGGCGACGGCGTCTTCGACCGCGAGGTCAGCCAGTTCGACAACGACCTCTCCAACGCCACCGCGCTCTTCGAGGTCGCCGGCGGAGGCTCGTTCCGGATCAACGAGTTCCGCCGGGTGGGCTACCCCTCGCACATCAGGGAGTCCAGGTTCCGCTTCTTCGGCACCGAGGGCAGCTTCGAGCAGCTGGCCACGTTCAGCGTCTGGCAGGACAAGGAGGGCGTGACGGACATCAGCGAACTGCTGCGCCCCGCGCCGACGTTGGCCGCCGACGACCCGTCGCTGGCGCACGTCGACCCGGCGCTCCGCGACGCCTTCGTCTCCGGCACCGCGCCGGTGCACGACCGCTCGCGGCTGCCGAAGGAGTTCGCGCACGTGCCCAACGGGCACGAGGGCAGCCACCACTTCCTGGTCGACGACTTCGTCACCGCCGTCAACACGGGCACGCTGCCCACGGTCAACGCGTGGGTCGCCGCCCGTTACACCCTGCCGGGCGTCGTCGCCCACGCCTCCGCGCTGCGCGGCGGGGAACGGCTCCGCGTCCCCGACCTCGGCGACCCGCCGAGCGACGGTTAGCCGGCGGGCGCGGCCTCCGGCCCGGCGGCGGCGCCTCGGGCCCTTCCCCGGGCGGTGTCGACGCGGCAGGGTGATGCCCGTGAGCGACACCGCCCTCTACTTTCCCGAAGTCAACCTCCCCGACGACGCCTGGGTGAAGGCGGCCGCGCTGCACTGGCCGCAGCTCGGCCGCATCCGCCCCCGTGGCTACTACGGCCTGCGCGAGTCCGACACCGTGCGACGGCTGCGCGAGGAGGCCGACTTCATCGTGGACGTGCGCCCCGGCTGGGGCGCCGGGCGCCGGGAACCCTGGGTGGACGAGGACGTGCTGCGCCGCGTCGACCCCGTCCTCTTCGAGCACCGGATGACGGGCACCGGCGACCAGGTCGACGCGCTGTTCTACGACTTCCTCGACCGGCACCGGGACGCACTGCTCCCCCGCTACGGGATCGAGGCGCTGGCCCCGGTGCGGCACCAGCCGGCACGGGGCGAGGTGTATGACGAACTCCAGCCGCTGGACCCCCGGTTGGCGAAGGTGCACCCGGCGAAGATGTCCTACCGGCTGGCCCGCCGACTCGCGGACGCTGGGCTGCTGTTCGCCCGGAGCTACCGGTGGCGCCGGGCCTCGGACGGCCGCGTGCTCGACGTGAGCGACCTGGCGATGCACCGCGCCCTGGGCCGCGTCTATCTGGCGGTGCTCGCGGACGTGGTCGCCCGGGAGAACGCGTTGACCCCGCTCACCGACCAGCCGTTGATGTGTGCCGTCACCTCGGGCTGGACGGTCGAGACCCTGGCGAGGGTGCTCCTCCCGGAGGAGGACGCCGAGGCGGAGGCGGAGGAACACCCCGACCCGGGCCAGGTGTTCGCGCTGCTCGCCCTGCGGACCGTGCTTCCCAGGGACCTGGCCGAGGTGCCGGTGGAGCGGATCATCGAGGCCAGGCGGCGGCTGCTGCCCGAGCTGTTGGAGTACCGCGCGTTCCTCGACGAACTGGCCCCCGATCTCGTCGAGATCAGCGCACTGCCCGACCCGGAGGTGCGGGCCGCCAAGCTGCGGAACCGGGTGGAACGCGAGATCACGGGGCCGATCGAGCGGATGGAGAACGAGATCGGCCGGCTCGGCCTCCAGCCGGCGCGGGCCGTGTTGACGCTCCAGACGCTCGCGCCGCCGGCGGCCCTCGGGGTGCTGGCCGAGGTCGCGCACGTGCCGTCCGTCGTCACCGGCGCCGGGGTGGCGGCCGGCTGCCTCGTCGGGGCGGCCAACAGCGCGCTCGACCAGCGCAGGCAGGCCCTCGCCGGGCACCCCACGGGCTATCTGCTGAGCCTGCGCGGCGAACTCGGCCCCTCCGAGGTCGTCGCCCGGGTCCGTTCCGCCGTGCGCCGCACGGCCCCCGGCCGCCGCCGGCGGCGGCGCTGACCGGGAGATTGGCGCGGAGCGCCCCATGCCTGGCGCGCAGCGCCAAGTGTCGGCCGCCGCTGGCTGGTTGGCTTGGTCCGGGGGTGAGGGGCGACCCCTCGGGTCGTGCGGGGAACCCCCAGGGGCCGGTCACCACCGCGCGGCACACGCCGAACGGCGGACCGGCCCCGGGGTTCGGTCGACGGCGACTGTCAGGGCCGTCGACCGGACCCCACCGGGTGGTTGGTGGGTGCGGGTGGTGGGTGCGTGCCGGTTTCGTCTGCGGGCCGGTGGCCGGTGCGGGTCAGCCCGACTGGTCGTTTGGTTCGTTGACGAGTGTTGTGGGTGGGGGGTTGGGGCTGTGGCGCGGGCTACGACGCGCGGCTTACATGGCGGGTGGGTCGGCCGGGTGCGGGCGTAACGCATGGCTGTGATGGGCTGGCTGGGAAGGGGGGGCGCGGCTTCCGGGAGCTGGGTTCGTTGCCGCCGGGGGCGGTGGGTGATGGCGACCGTGCCCTCCGGGCGCGGGGACTGCCGGGTTCTTTGAGGGACGACCGGCCGGTGGGGGCGTGCGTAGCGCGCACCGGCTTCGCCGGCCTGCCCCGGCATGTCGCCCGTCTCGGACGTGACCGATCGTCGGACTTATCGAGGGGCCGGTGGCGGTCCGGTGGTGGGCGGACGGTCATGGTGGCTTCGGTCAACGACCACGCTGCCGCGCGAACATCGCCTGCCGTCGCGGTAGTCCGCGCGCCGTCGACTCCCGAAGGCGGGCGCGCCGGGGGGTGGGGTCTCTTTCTGTAGGTGCCCGTTTGGAAGTGAACAGATCGTTCAACGAACCGGGGCGGGGCCACTAGTCGGCAGGCATCACGGTGAAGAACGTTCCGCCTGGCGTGCTCGGGGAGTTCGGGACCGTGCCCGTTACGGTCGCGCCCGGTGGGAGCGTTGGCGGGGCCTCCGGAGCCTGGGCCTCGGCGCCGGTGAGGATGACCGTTCCGGAGAGCAGCACCCCCGCGCCAAGGCCGACGGCGGTGCGTCGGGCGACCCGGACGGCGAGCGGGGCGGGGCCGGAGAAGTCGGTGAGGTCCCGGAGTTCGTCCACGGTCGGCGGCCCGACGCGGGGCGCGAGGACGGACTCCCGCAGCCCGGTGTCGCGGAGCCGCTCCAGGACGGATAGCACGCGTTGGACTGTCATGTCCAGGCAGAGTAGGGGCAGCGCGCCCCCCTGTCGAACCTCGCAGGTCCGCAGGGACACCCCCTCCAGCAGGAGATAGCACCACCATGGGCGTGTGCTCTGGGAGTGACGAAGCCCGGGCAAGGCCGTTGAACGATCTGTTCACTTCCAGACGGGCACCTAGAAAAAAGGTCCCCCCACCCCCGGCACGCCCGCCTTCGGGAGTCGACGGCGTGCGGACTACCGCGACGGCAGGCGATGTTCGCGCGGCAGCGTGGTCGTTGACCGAAGCCACCATGACCGTCCGCTCACCACAGGACCGTTACCGTCCCCGCGAGACGCCCGACGCTCGGCCACACTCCGAGACGGGCCATGTGCCGAGGCAGGCCGGCGAAGCCGGTGCGCGCTACGCACGCCCCCACCGGCCAACCGACCCCCAAAGAACGCCGCAGTCCCCGCGCCCAGAAGGCACGGCCGCCAGAGCTGACCCCCGTTCGACAACAAACCCCACCTCCCGGAAGCCGCGCCCCCCTTCCCAGCCAGCCTCTCCCAGCCATTCGTTACGCCCGCACCCGGCCGACCCACCCGCCATGTAAGCCGCGCGTCGTAGCCCGCGCCACAGCCCCAACCACACCGCACAGTTTCGTTGTTCACCCACGACCAGTCGGGCTGACCCGCACCAGCCACCGGCCCGCAGACGAAACCCGCACCACCCCACCACCCGCACCCACCCACCACCCGCACCCCGAGGCCCGTTCCGGCAAAGCGACGCGACGGCCACCGTCGGCCGCCCGCCCTCCCGCCTGGGCTGAACGCCCGTGACCCCGACGGCACATGGGGGATGCCGCCGGGGTCACGGGGTCGGGGTGCGGGCGGGCGCCCGGTGCTAGTCGGCCGTCGCCCCGAAGCCCTCCAGGATGCCGTTGTAGGCCGGCTTGGGCTGGTAGTTGTCGTCCCACGGCAGGGCCGCGCCCTGGCCGGGGAACGTGTCGGGGACCCAGGAGTCCGCGTCGCCGAAGCCCCAGATGGTCACGCCGGTGCAGCCGTCCACCGCCACGCAGGCGCCGACCACGTCGGCGTACTGGGTGGCCTGCCGGTCGAGCTTGGCCTGGTCGGCCGGGACGTCCATCCGCACGTCCAGCTCCGTGACGACGACCTCGAGGCCGAGGTCGGCGAAGCGCTGGAGGTTGGACTGGATGTCCGAGGCCGAGTACTGGTCCAGGATGAGGTGCATCTGGAACCCGACGCAGTCGATCGGCACGCCCTGGGCGAGCAGGCCGGAGACCAGCTGGTACATGGCGTCGCTCTTGGCGTTGGTGTGCTCGGTGTTGTAGTCGTTGATGCACAGCTTGGCGGAGGGGTCGGCGGCGTCCGCGTAGCGGAACGCGTCGGCGATGTACCCCTCGCCGAGCGTGTTGAGGAAGACGGACTGCCGCAGCGAACCGTCCTCGTTGAACGCCTCGTTGACCACGTCCCAGTAGGCGATCTCGCCGGCGTACTCGCCGACGACGGTGCCGATGTGGTCCTGGACGATCGCGTCCAGCTCCTCCGCGCCGAAGCCGCCGTTGGACACCCAGCCCGGCAGCTGGCTGTGCCAGACCAGGGTGTGGCCCCAGACCTGCTGGCCGTTGGCGGCGGCGAAGTCCATCAGCCGGTCGGCGCCGGCGAAGTTGTACTGGTCGCGGTTGGGCTGGATGGACTCCCACTTCATGACGTTCTCGGCGGTGACGCTGGAGAACTCCGTCGAGGCGATGTTGGTGTAGGTGGGGTCGTTGAGGCGGCCGTCCGCGATGGCGGTGCCCATGAAACGGCCGGTCGCCGAGGCGGCTTCCCTCAGCGTCGCGGCCTGGGTCCCGGTGTCGGGAACGACCTCGGCCTCGGCCGCCGGAGCGGCGCCCGTGGTTTCCTGGGCCTGTGCGTTGACGAACGCCACCCCGGAGAGCAAGGCTCCGGCGGTAACGGCGATCGCGGCTCTGCGCACCAGGGGAGACATAGCGATGCCCCTTTCGTTGTCATGCCCCCGCAGGCTGACGGCTCCGTTTCTAAGGGGCACTTGGGGGAGCGTCAACCCTTCCGGAATAATGTTGAAAAACTTCCGGAGCACCAGAACCAACGAAGAGGTACCCCATGGCAGCGGAACGCAAGGTCACCATCACGGCCATCGCCCGGGAGGCCGGGGTCTCGGTGCCCACGGTATCGCGCGTGGTCAACGGGCGTTCCGACGTGGCCCCCGAGACCCGGGCCCGGGTCGAGGAGCTGCTGCGCCAGTACGGCTACCGACGGCGCACCCACGCGCCCGGCGACCGGGCCGCGCTCGTCGACCTCGTCTTCAACGACCTCGACAGCCCCTGGGCCGTGGAGATCATCCGGGGCGTCGAGGAGGTCGCGCACGCCTCGGGCGTCGGCACCGTGGTCTCCGCGATCCACGACCGGGCGGGCGCGGCACGGCAGTGGATGACCAACCTGCGGGCGCGCGCCTCGGACGGCGTGATCATGGTGACCAGCGTGCTGGAGCCGCTGCTACACAAGGAGCTGCACCGGCTCGGGGTGCCGATCGTGGTCGTGGACCCGGCCGGCGCCCCGCCGTTGGACGCGCCGACCGTCGGCGCCACCAACTGGGCCGGCGGGCTGGCCGCCACCGAGCACCTGCTGTCGCTGGGCCACCGGCGGATCGGCTTCATCGCCGGGCCGCCCCGACTGCTGTGCAGCCGCGCCCGGTTGGACGGCTACCGCGCGGCGCTTGAGGGCGCGGGGCTGCCGGTGGACGAGGAGCTGACGGTGCCGGGCGACTTCTACCACGAGGCCGGGTTCACCGGCTGCGAGCGGCTGATGGAGCTGGCGGACCCGCCGACGGCGCTCTTCGCCGCGAGCGACCAGATGGCGATGGGCGCGATGGAGGCGCTGCGGCGGCGCGGGCTGCGCGTTCCGCAGGAGGTGAGCGTCGTGGGTTTCGACGATCTTCCGGAAATGCGGTGGTCCGCGCCGCCGTTGACCACGGTTCGCCAGCCGCTGGCCGAGATGGGCAAGGTCGCGGCGCGCACGGTGCTGCGGCAGGCGCGGGGCGAGGAGATCGACACGCCGCGCCTGGAGCTGGCGACCGAGTTGGTGGTGCGGTCCTCCACCGCTCCCCCGCCCGCGCGCTGACGCGCGGGCGCGCGCCCGCGCGCCCGAGGGCTTCCGTTGGTCTCGTTCCGGCGGCGATTGACCGAATCCGGCGGAAAGTTCGTCCGCACCGTTGACGGGACGGCATCGCCCCCGTAACTTGCATCGCCATCCACCGATAATTATCGGCGATTTTCCGGAAGGTGTGCGATGCGAAGCCCCAACCTGAGACCACGACTTCGGGTCCTGGCGGTGTCGGCCGCCTGCGCGGTCGCCGCGACCACGCTCGCGGCCTGCGGCAGCGACGGCCCCGGCGGCAGCTCGGACCGTCTGGAGGTCTGGGTCTACCAGGACGGCTCCACCACGATCCAGGAGGACTTCGTCGAGCGGTTCAACGAGACCTCCGACATCCAGGTCAACCTCACGCAGATACCCGGCGAGAACTACCAGGACCGGATGCGCACCGCGATGGGCTCGCCGAACGCGCCGGACATCTTCTTCAACTGGGGCGGCGGCAGCATCGCCGACTTCGTCGAGGAGGACATGCTGATCGACCTCACCGACACCCTCGCCGACGACCCGGAGTTCGGCGACGCGTTCATCCCGTCGATCCTGGACGCCGGCGCCATCGACGGCCGCCACTACGGCGTCCCGATGCGCGGCGTGCAGCCGGTGATCCTCTTCTACAACCAGACCCTCTTCGACGAGGCCGGGGTCGAGCCGCCCGCCTCGCTCGACGACCTGTTCTCGCTGGTGGACACGTTCGTGGAACGGGACATCACCCCGGCGGTGCTGGCCGGCGCCGACCCGTGGACCGAACTGATGTGGCTGGAGTACCTGTTGGACCGCCAGGGCGGCGCGGAGATCTTCGACCGGATCAGGAACGGCGACTCCTCCGCCTGGGGCGAGCCCGCCGTCCTCGCCGCCGCGCAGAACGCCGTCGACCTGGTCGAGGCCGGCGCCTTCGGCAACAACTTCCGCTCCGTGAGCTACACCACCGACGGCGCCTCGACGTTCTTCGCCCAGGGCGAGGCCGCGATGCACCTCATGGGCAGCTGGGAGTTCGCCAACCAGCTCTCCAACCAGCCGGAGTTCGCCGAGAGCGACCTGGCCTGGGCCACCTTCCCCGCCATCGAGGGCGGCACCGGCGACCCGGCCGCGCTGGTCGGCAACCCCACCAACTACTGGTCGGTCAACGCCAACGTCGAGGGCGAGAAGCTGGACGCCGCCGTCGAGTTCCTCAAGCTGCACGCCTCCGAGGACTACGCGAGCGCGCTGATCGCCAACGGCGACATCCCCACCACGGCCAACGCCGAGAGCCTGCTGGACGAGGCGCCCACGCCCGAGTACGCCCGCTTCCAGTACGAGATGGTGCGGAACGCGCCCAGCTTCACCCTCTCCTGGGACCAGGCGCTGCCCGCCGACCAGTCGACGCCGATGATCGACAACATCGAGAAGCTGTTCAGCGGCCAGCTCAGCGCCGAGCAGTTCGTCGAAGCGATGCTGAACCTCTAGGACCACATCCGTGAAGCGCGAGACGATTCGCTCCCCGCGCGCCGGGCGCCCAGGCATCGCCTGGGCGCTTCCGGCCGTGCTCTTCTTCTTTCTGTTCGCCGCCGCCCCGATGGGGATCGTCGGCTATCTGTCCTTCACCGACTGGGACGGCCTGAGCGACCCGAGCTGGACCGGGCTGGACAACTGGTCCCGGCTCTGGAACGACGACGGGATGCGCAACGCCATCTGGCTGAGCCTGCTGCTGACCGCGCTGAGCTGGCTGACGCAGACGCCCGTCGTGCTGCTGCTCGGCGTCTGGGCGGCGGGCCGGCAGCGCAACCGGGCGGTGCTCTCGGCCATCTTCTTCCTGCCGCTGTTGGCCTCCTCGGTCGCGCTCGCCCTGCTGTGGCGCACCATCTTCGACCCCAACCTGGGCCTGGCCGCCGACATCGCCGACTGGTTCGACCTGGACAACGCCGACCTGCTGGGCTCAAGCACCGGCGCGTTCGCGGCGATCCTCTTCGTCTCCGGCTGGCAGTTCGCCCCGTTCCACATGCTGATCTACCAGGGCGGCGCCCGGCAGATCCCGCAGTCGCTCTACGACGCGGCGTCCATCGACGGGGCCGGCACCGTGCGGCAGTTCTTCCATGTCACGCTGCCGCAGCTGAGGAACACCATCGTCACCTCCACGGTGCTCATGGTGGTGGGCGCGCTGACCTACTTCGACGTCGTGCTGATCCTCACGCGCGGCGGCCCGGGCGACGCCACCGCGATCGTTCCCTACCTGATGTACGAGACCGGCTTCCGCGCGTTCGACCTGGGCTACGCCAGCGCCGTGGCCGCCGCCCTCGTGATCGTCGCCACCGGCACCTCGCTGCTGCTGGTGCGGCTGACCGGGTTCAACAGGATGCGCAGCACCCGGGAGGGCATGTGAGCACCGAAACGGATCTCCGCCCCGAGCTGGCCAGGGACACCCCGCCCGCGCCGCCCGTGCGCGGCCGGCGCCCGTTCCGGCTGCCGAAGGCCAACTACCCGGCCGGGATCGGGGCGTTCGTCTGGCTGGTCATCGTGATCGTGCCGCTGTACATCCTGGTGGCCTCCACGCTCCAGAGCCGCCAGGAGTACCTGGACAACGGGCCGCTGTCGCTGCCCGACTCGATCTCGTTCGACAGCTACCGGCAGGTGCTGGAGGGCGACTTCCCCCGCTATCTGCTCAACACCCTGATCGTCACGGCCTCCTGCACCGCGCTGGTGCTCACGCTGGCGGTGACCGTCAGCTACAGCATCGTGCGCACCAGGTCGCGGCTGAGCCAGCGGGCGTTCCAACTCTTCCTGCTGGGCCTGGCGATCCCCTCCCAGGCCGTGATCATCCCGATCTACCTGATCATCACCGAACTGTCGCTCTACGACACGCTGTTGGCGATCATCCTGCCCACCGCCGCGTTCTCCCTGCCGGTGAGCGTGCTGATCCTGGTGGGCACCATGCGGGACATCTCGGAGGAGCTGTACGAGTCGATGGCGCTGGACGGCGCCAGGTCCGTGCGGGTCCTCTTCCAGCTGGTCATCCCCATGTCCCGGGCCGGCATCTCCACGGCGGGGGTCTTCTCGGCGTTGAGCGCGTGGAACGGCTTCCTCTTCCCGCTGATCCTCACCCAGTCCCGCGAGACCCGGGTGCTGACGCTCGGACTCTACGACTTCGTGGGCGAGTTCCGGGTGGACATCCCGGCGCTGCTGGCCGCCGTGGTGCTCTCCATCGTGCCGATCTTCACCGCCTACCTGTTCGCGCGCCGCCAGCTGATCAACGGACTGATGGGGGTGGGCGGCAAATGAGCGCGACGCCGGGGGCACGCCCCACCCCGGACACCGAGACGAGGAGTTCCATGGACCAGCCCTGGCAGGACGCCACCCGCACCCCGCTCGCCCGGGCCGAGGCGCTGCTGGCCGAGCTGACGCTGGAGGAGAAACTGGCCCAGCTGGTCAGCATCTGGCCCGGCTCCGACGTCGGCGGCGAGGACGACGCCGAGGTCGCGCCGCTCCAGCACCAGATCAACAACGGCCAGCCCGACCTGTCGGAGCTGCTGCCCAACGGCCTGGGCCAGCTGACCCGCCCGTTCGGCACGCTGCCGGTCGACCCGACCGAGAAGGCCAAGCTGCTGGCCGAGGACCAGCGGCGGATCGTGGCCGCCGGGCGGTTCGGGATACCGGCGCTGGCGCACGAGGAGTGCCTGACCGGGTTCACCGCCTGGCAGGCGACGATCTTCCCCACGCCGCTGGCCTGGGGCGCCACCTTCCACCCCGAACTGGTCGAGCGGGCCGCCCGGTTGATCGGCGACTCGATGCGTTCGGTCGGCATCCACCAGGGGCTGTCCCCGGTGCTCGACGTCACCCGCGACCCGCGCTGGGGCCGCACCGAGGAGACCATCGGGGAGGACCCGTACCTGGTGGCGACGGTGGCCACCGCCTATGTGCGGGGCCTGGAGTCGGCCGGGATCGTGGCCACCCTCAAGCACTTCGTCGGCTACTCCGCCTCCCAGGCCGCCCGCAACCATGCCCCGGTCTCGCTGGGGCCGCGCGAGCTGTCGGACGTGCTGCTGCCGCCGTTCGAGATGGCGTTGCGCGAGGGCGGGGCCCGTTCCGTGATGGCCGCCTACAACGATGTGGACGGGGTGCCGGCGACCGCCGACGGCGACCTGCTGATCCGACTCCTGCGCGAGGACTGGGGGTTCACCGGCACGGTGGTCTCCGACTACTTCGGGATCTCCTTCCTTGAGGTCAACCACGGCGTCGCCGGCTCGCCAGGCGAGGCGGCGGCCGTCGCCCTGGCCGCCGGTGTGGACGTGGAGCTGCCCGCGCAACGCTGCTACGGCCCGCCGCTGGCGGAACGGGTGCGCTCCGGCGAGGTCCCCGAGGAGCTGGTGGACCGCTCGGTGCTGCGCGTGCTGGCCCAGAAGGCCGAACTCGGCCTGCTCGACGCCGAGTACAGCCCCGAGCCGGCCGCCCTCAGCGACGGCGGGCGGGTGGACCTCGACCCGCCGGCGATGCGCGCCGTCGCCCGCCAACTCGCCGAGGAGTCGGTGGTGTTGCTCGCCAACCGCGACGGGGCGCTGCCGCTGCCCGGCGCGGCGCGGATCGCGGTCGCCGGGCCGCTGGCCGACGACGTGGCACCACTGCTGGGCTGCTACACCTTCCCCCGCCACGTCGGCGTCAGCCACCCGGAGCTGCCGCTGGGCGTCGAGGTGCCCACGCTCTACGAGGCGCTGGCCGCCGAGCTGCCGAACGCCCGCGTCACCCGCGCCGCGACGCCCGAGGACGCGGCCGGCGCCGACGTCTGCGTCGCCGTCGTCGGGGACCGCTCCGGCCTCTTCGGGCGCGGCACATCGGGCGAGGGCTGCGACGCCGCCGATCTCGAACTCCCCGACGAGCAGGGCGCGTTCCTCGACGAGCTGCTCGCCACCGGGGTGCCCGTGGTGCTGGTGTCGCTGACCGGCCGGCCCTATGCGCTGGGCCGCTGGGCGGACCGGCTCGCCGGCGCCGTGCAGGCGTTCTTCCCCGGCGAGGAGGGCGCGGGCGCCGTCGCCGGCGTGCTGTCCGGGCGGCTCAATCCGGCCGGGCGGCTGCCAGTCGGGGTGCCGAGGAACACCGGCGGCCAGCCGTGGAGTTACCTCGCGCCGCCGCTCGGCCAGGCCGGCGAGGCCAGCAACATCGACCCGACGCCGCTCTTCCCGTTCGGCCACGGCCTCGGCTACACCACGTTCGCCTGGAGCGACGCCGCGCTCTCGGCCGAGACCGCGACCACCGAGGGCGAGGTGACCGTCTCGGTGACCGTCACCAACACCGGGGAACGTGAGGGCACCGAGGTGGTGCAGCTCTACCTCCACGACCCGGTGGCCAGGACCGCCCGGCCCGTCAACCGGCTGGTCGGCTACGCCAGAGTCCCGCTGGCGGCCGGCTCGTCGGCGCGGGTCGGGCTCACCTTCCCCGCCGACCTCGCCGGCTACACCGTGGCGCCCGGGCGGCGGATCGTGGAGCCGGGCGCGCTGGAGCTGCGGCTCGGCGCCTCCGTCGGGGACCTGCGGCACGCCCTGCCGCTGACCCTCACCGGCCCCGAACGCCGGCTCGGCCACGACCGCAGGATGAGCTGCCCGGTCACGGTCGAGCCGGTGGAGGGCGCCGGGCCGTGAGCCGGCCCGACGGGCGTCCCCGGGGGCCCACCCGCCCCGGAGGTCACGAGGAGTGACGAACGCTCGCACGCCACCGGGGCGCGGCCTACCCTTGGGGCCATGCGTTGGACCGCACGGGACATCCCCGATCTCAAGGGCCGCACCTCGGTGGTCACCGGCGCCAACGGCGGGCTGGGCTATGTCACCGCCCGTGAACTGGCCCGGCGCGGCGCCCGGGTGGTGCTCGCCTGCCGGAGCCAGCGGCGCGGCCAGTCCGCGCTGACCCGGCTGCTGGAGGAGGTGCCGGAGGCCCGCGCGGAGCTGCGCCTCCTGGACCTGGGCGACCTCGCCTCGGTCCGCGCGTTCGCCGGCGACTGGGGCGAGGCGCCGCTGCACCTGCTGGTCAACAACGCGGGGCTGATGGCCGTGCCCCGGTCCACCACCGCCGACGGCTTCGAGAGCCAGTTCGGCGTCAACCACCTGGGCCACTTCGCCCTCACCGGGCTGCTGTGCGGGGCGCTGCGCAACGCCGGCGGCGCCCGGGTGGTCACCGTCTCCAGCCTGCTGCACCTGGTGGGGAACGTCAACATCAACGACCTCAACGCCGAGCGCCGCTACCGGCGTTGGCTGGCCTACGGGCGTTCCAAGACGGCGAACCTGCTGTTCACCCACGAGCTGGCGCGCCGCGCCGCCGGCACCGACCTGCTCGCGGCCGCCGTGCACCCCGGCTACGCCGACACCGGGCTCCAACTCCAGGCGGCCAGGTTGGAACGGAACGCCGTCAAGGAACGCGTCGCCCGCCTCGGCAACCGGCTGCTGGCGGCCCGGCCGGAGGCCGGCGCGATGCCGACGCTGTACGCGGCGACGGCGCCGGGCGTCGCGCCCGACTCGTTCACCGGGCCCGGCGCGCTGCGCGGCCGCCCGGGGCGCACGCCCCGCGCACCCTGGACCCTCGACGACGCGGTGGCCCGGCGGCTGTGGCAGGTGTCGGAGGAGCTGACGGGCATCCGCTATCCCCTGCCCGGGGCGGGTTGACCCGGGGCCCCTGGCCGGTTCCCCTGGCGGTGCGGGCCGGTGAACGGGTGGAGGCCGCCGGACGGCGCCGTCGGGGCCGGCAGCAGCGTGCGGCCGGCCGGGGTGAGCGTGTGCAGCACCTCGTTGCCCCGGCGCACCGAGTGCACCAGCCCCGACTCCCGCAGCACCCGCGCGTGTTGGGACGCCGAGCCCAACGAGATCCCGACCCGCCGGGCCAACTCCCCTGTGGTCGCCCCGTTCTCCGCCGCGCAGGCCAGCACCCGGGCCCGCGTCGTCCCGAGCAGCCGGCCCAGCGCCGCCCGGTCGGCGGAGACCACCGGGCCGTGCGCCACCGGATAGACCAGCACCGGCGGCAGCGCCGGGTCCGCCAGCATCACCGGGGCCCGCCAGCAGAAGTACGACGGGATCAGCAGCAGCCCCCGCCCGCCCAGCTCCACCTCGCGGTCCACCGGATAGTCCGCCTCCAGCACCGGCGGGTTCCAGCGCAGCGCCGGGCGCAGCCCGGACAGCAGCGCGTCCACCCCGCCGAAGGTCAACTGCCGGGCACGCGCCGCCAGATCGGCGTCGACGGCGGTGCGCACCGCCGACCAGACCGGGTGGCCGCCGACCGCCACCCGGTGGTAGCGCTCCAGGTCGTCGGTGAGCCGTTCCAACGCGGCCGGCTCGCCGTCGGCCAGCCCGCGTAACCACCCCGCGCGGCCCGGCCCGTGCGTCAGCCGCCCCAGCTCGGCGGCCAGCCGCCGCCGGGGCGTGGCCCGCACCGCCTCCAGGGCGGCCCGCCAACCCCAGGCGGACTCCGCCGGGTTGAGGAAGTCGGGGAAGTAACCCCGGCGCGGGATCAGCGTGTTCAGGCTCTCCGGTAACGCCCGCGCGGAGCGCAACGACCGCCGCCAGGGACCGTGGACCACGTCACCCTGGCCGTCCCGCAGCCGGTGCACGCTCAGCACCGTCTCCCACAGGGGATCGGCCCGCGCGGCCAACCGGACCCGCCCCAGATCGTCCCCCGTGAAACGCACCCTCAGCCGCATCGGCCAAGCCTCCCGTGGCGCCAGGCCGCGCCCCCGCAGGCCGCCGGCTGGTGACCAACGCGGCCCGGGGACACGGCGGTTCGTGACTACCCGGCGGTTTTAGCCTACGTCGAAGCTGCTGGTCCTTCAGGCGTCCTGCCGTCACTCTTGGCCATCCGGCCCCGCTCGGGTCGGGGGGAGTCGGCGCCTGACCAGCGCCGCTGACCAGTCGTTGGCCATGTCGGGCGGAAGTCCCTTACTTCGCACCCGGCCCGTCGGCGACTCCCCGAGCGGCGGCCGGCCCCTCTCCCGTGTGGATCGGCACCGCCCCGCCGTGCGATACTGCTCTGTTCTCGTGTCATACTCTGCGCCGAGCGCCCCGAGGGAGCGCGCGGATTCGCACAACGGGGGAAGAAGTCATGGGCTTGGTACTGGCCTTCGTCGGACTCGTCGCGCTGGCGGCCGTCGTGGCCGCCGTGGCGGCGGCGAAACGCGCCAACCCGAGGGCCGCCGCGCCCCGGGCGCCCCGGGACCCGTTCGCCGCCGACGGCGAAACGGGCGGCGACCCCAGGACGTTGAAGGCCGGCGACATGGTGGAGTACCTCGGCGAGCGCCTCTTCGTGCGCGGCTCGCTGCGGCTGACCGAGGGCGGCTTCAGCTGGTCGGAGCACTTCGTCGACCCGATGAACGCCGACGGCGGCGCCGAGAGCGGCCACCGCTGGATCTCCGTCGAGGAGGACCCGGACCTTGAGGTGATGCTCTGGTCCGAGTACCGGGGAGAGGCCGAACTCCTCCCGAGCCAGGCGACGTTGACGGTCGACGGGGTCACCTACCGCCGCTCCGAGCACGGCACGGCGAACTACCGCTCCGAGGGCACCACGGGCCTCGGCGCGACCGGCCGCGTCGAGTACGCCGACTTCGAGGGGCCCGGCGGCCGTGGCCTCGCCTTCGAGCGGTTCCTCGACGAGCGGGGCCAAGGCCGCTGGGAGGTCTCCCTCGGCGAACGGGTGCCGCGCGGCACCCTGACGATCTATCCGGGAAGCGGCCCGGAGGGTCATCCTGGGAGCGACGCGTGACCGGAGGCATACGCCTGGCCACGCCCTACCGCGACACCAGCGCCGACCAGCTGCGCTTCACGCTGGCCGGCCCCCGTCGCCGGGCGCTGGCCGTGACCGAGGCCGAACTGGGCGGCGTCACCGTCCAGTTGCGCCTGCTGGGCGCCTCGCACCAGGTGCTGGCCGGGCCCGTCAGCGAGACCCTGGCCTGCCTGCCGGCCGAGCCGGGCGAGGGCCCGCCGCACACCGTGCGCCGCCGCATCGACGGCTGGGCGTACGCCTTCGACTCCACCGTCCGGCACTGCGCGGCCGACGAACTGACCGAACGCGCCGCCGCCCTGCGCCACCGCCTCGCGGGCGAACCGGCCGCGCTCCACGGCGTCTTCCCCGGCTCGCCCGACGCCCTGACGGCGCTGCTCGTCCGGCGTTCCGGGCCGGTGATCACCTGGCTGACCTGGCACGTCTACCCGCAGGCCGGACAGATCGTGGAGACCACAACCCGCCTGGAGGTCCCGTGAGGTCCCGCCACCCCTTCCGCCGCGCCACGGCGTTGGCGCTCGTCGCCGCCGTCACCGTGCTGACCGGCTGTTCCGGCGGCGGCTCGGACGACGCGCCGCGCGGCTGGATCGCCGACACCTACCAGCGCGGCAGCGGCTCCGGCGTCTATCTCGACCCCGTGGACCGGCCCGGCATCGTGGCCGACGAGATCGACGGCCAGTCCTCGGCCGAGGACCGGATCACGAGCGACGACCAGGTGTTCCTGAAGTACGACGACGACATCGTCGCCATCAGCCCCAACTCGCCCCGGGGCAGTCGGATCGAGATAGAGGACTACCGCAGGGGCGTCCAACGCTGGCACAACCACGTCGGGCACCGGTGGTCGTCCTCGCAGAACGACAACTTCCGTGGCGGCGGCCCCGGTTCCGGCAAGTGACCGCCCGGGCCCGGCCCGCCCACCCCGTTCAACTCGTTCAACTCGTTCAACAGATCCCAGACCCAGAGAAGGAAGGTAGACCATGGGGGACATATTCGAGTCCGCCGGCGAGGCTCTCCTCTATGGCCTCGTCGGCTTCGCCGTGATGGCCGTGGCGTTCCTCGCCCTCGACCTCGTCACGCCGGGGCGGCTGGACCGCGTCGTGTGGAAGGAACGCAACCGGGGCGCCGCGATCGTCCTCGGCAGCCAGATGCTGGGCGTCGGCTGGGTGGTGATGCGGGCGGTCGGCACCAGCGAGTCCGAGGACGGCCTCGGCTGGGGCCTGGTCAGCACCGGCGTCTACGGCCTCGCCGGCGTCGTCCTGATGATCCTGGTGTTCGTGCTGATCGGCTGGCTGGCCCCGGGACCGATGGGCGCGGTCGCGTTCGAGGACCGGGACGGGCAGGCCCACCCGGCCGCCTGGGTGCACGGCGCCACCTACCTCGGCACCGCACTGATGGTCGGCGCGGCGCTCTCGTGATCCCGCGCCCTCGGCTGGCGCGGTTCCTGCTGCTCCTCACGGTCTTCCTCTGTGCCGCCTGCGGCCTGGTCTACGAACTGGCCCTGGTCGCCCTCGGCGGCTATCTGATCGGGAACACCGTCTTCCAGACCTCACTCGTGCTGTCCGTGATGGTCTTCGCCATGGGCGTGGGCTCGCTGGCGGCCAAGCCGCTGCGGGCCCGCGCCGTCGGCGCCTTCGCCCTGGTCGAGGGGCTGTTGGCGCTGGTCGGCGGCCTCTCGGTGCTGCTGCTCTATGTGCTGTTCGCCTGGGTCGGGATCTACACCGAGGCGATGACCGTGGTGGCGTTCGTCGTCGGCGTGCTGATCGGCGCCGAGATCCCGCTGCTGATGACGATGCTCCAGCGCATCCGCCGCCAGGAGGCGGGCGGCGCGGTCGCCGACATGTTCGCCGTCGACTACCTGGGCGCGCTGGTCGGCGGGCTGTGCTTCCCGTTGCTGCTGCTGCCGACGTTCGGCCAGCTCAGGGGCGCGCTGGTGGTCGGGGCCGTCAACGCGACGGTCGGCATGGCCGTGGTGCTGTGGATCTTCCGCCGCCAGACGCGGCGCTTCGTCCGCACCGGGCTGCTCGCCACGATGGCGGTGATCCTGGCGCTGCTCGGCGGGGCGTACGTCTTCGCCGAGGACATCGAGGTGACCGCGCGGCAGCGGCTCTACCGGGACCCGATCCTGCTCGCCGAGCGCACCCCGTACCAGGAGATCGTGGTCACCCGCTCGTTCGCCTTCACCGGCGGCCGCGACCTGCGGCTCTTCCTCAACGGGGACCTCCAGTTCTCGTCCGTCGACGAGTACCGCTACCACGAGGCCCTCACCCACCCGGCGCTCGCGGGGCCGCACCGGAGGGTGCTGGTGCTGGGCGGCGGCGACGGGCTGGCGCTGCGGGAGATCCTGCGCTACCCGGACGTCGAGGACGTCACCCTCGTCGAGATGGACCCGGCGATGACCGACCTCGGCACCGGCTTCGGGCCGCTGCGCGAGCTGAACGACGGCGCGTTCGACGACCCGCGCGTGAACGTCGTCCACGACGACGCGTTCAACTGGCTCCGCGACGCTGAGGGTTCCTGGGACGCGGTGCTGATCGACTTCCCGGACCCGGAGGACACGGCGACGGCGAAGCTGTACTCGGTGGAGTTCTACTCCATGCTCACCCGGGTCCTCGCCCCCGACGCCCGCGTCGTCGTCCAGAGCGGGTCCCCGTTCTTCGCGCCCAACAGCTTCTGGTCCATCCAGACCAGCATCGCCGAGGCGGGCCTGGCGACCACGCCCTACCAGGTGGACGTGCCCAGCTTCGGCAACTGGGGCTTCGTCCTGGCCTCCCTCGACGACACACCTCCGCCGCTGGAACTCTCCCCCGCCGTCCCGCCGCTGCGCTACCTCTCCCCCGAGGTCCTCACCGCCTCCGCCGTCTTCCCCCCGGACCGCCAACGCCCCACCGACATCCGCGCCAACACGCTGATGGAACCGGTGATCATCGACTACGGGCGGGACGAGTGGCAGTACAACTAGGCAACCAGGCCCCGCCCGGGCGGGGTTGACCACACGGGCGTCGGCGAGCGGGGACGCCGCCGGCAGGGCGGGCTCGCTACCAGCGGTACCAGCGACCTCGGCGGCCCTCCGCTCCCACCGGGCGAATGATGAAGCCCAGGAGCCAGATGACCAGGACGATGACGGCGATCCACCAGAGCGCCTCCACCGCGAATCCCAGGCCGAAAAGCACCACGGCCAGAAGCAGAACCAGCAGTAGTAGGCCCATGATGACCAACCTCCTGGACTTGGATGCCCACGCGTCGCGGGGCACGCCCATGAACTGTTGCCTCTCCCCACACTGGGGGTAGTTCCGACAACGCGCCAACCCAGGAGGCCAACCGCGTCGCCGCTCACCGCACGTGTCCGCGCGGACACCCACGCTACTTGCGGAATTGCCAAATTGCGCAAGTCCGTAGATGCTGGGGCCGGCGCGTAGGCGAAGCAAGGGACGGTGGCCCGATGGGCGGTACCTCGGCGCGGGCGTTGGCTCGGCTGGTTCGGTTGTTGCCGGGTCGGGAGGATGTGGCGGCGATGCGTCGCTCGCCCCGCGACGACCTGGTCGCCGGGCTCACCGTCGCCGTGGTCGCGCTGCCGCTCGCGCTGGGCTTTGGCGTCGCCTCCGGGCTGGGCGCCGAGGCCGGGCTCGCGACGGCCGTGGTGGCCGGGGCGTTGGCCGCCGTCTTCGGCGGGTCCCATCTCCAGGTCTCGGGGCCGACGGGCGCCATGACGGTGGTGCTGGTGCCGATCGTCGCCGAGCACGGCCCCGACGGCGTCCTGACCGTCGGCCTGATGGCGGGCCTGTTGCTGCTGGCGCTGGCCGCGCTCGGCGCGGGGCGCGGCGCGCGGTATGTGCCGGCGCCGGTGGTCGAGGGGTTCACGCTGGGCATCGCCTGTGTGATCGGCCTTCAGCAGGTGCCCCAGGCGCTCGGAGTGGCCCAACCGGAGGGCGAACACGTCCCGTTGGTGGCCTGGCGGGCGGTGGAGGCGTTCGCCCGGGAGCCCAACTGGGCGGCGCTCGGCGTGGCGACGGGGGTGGCCGCGCTGATGCTGCTGGGCGCCCGATGGCGGCCCACCCTCCCGTTCTCGCTGGTCGGGGTGGCCGTGGCCACCGTCGTGGTGGAGCTGGCGGGTCTGGAGGCGGTGACCCCGATCGGGGAGTTGCCGGCGGGGCTGCCGGCGCCCTCGCTGGGGTTCGTCGAACCCGGCGCGCTGGGTTCGCTGGTGGCGCCGGCGGTCGCCGTCGCCGCGCTGGCCGCGCTGGAGTCGCTGCTGTCGGCCTCGGTGGCCGACGGGATGACGGTGGGGCAACGCCACGATCCCGACCGGGAGTTGTTCGGGCAGGGGCTGGCCAACGTGGCGGCCCCGCTGTTCGGCGGGGTTCCCGCGACCGGAGCCATCGCCCGCACCGCCGTCAATGTGCGGACCGGGGCGCGTTCCCGCCTGGCCGCGCTGGTCCACGCCGTGGTGCTGGCCGTGGTGGTGCTCGCGGCGGCGCCGCTGGTCTCCCGCGTTCCGCTGGCCGCCCTCGCCGGGGTGCTGCTGGCCACGGCGGTCCGGATGGTGGAGGTCGGCTCGCTGCGCTCGATGGCGCGGGCGACCCGTTCGGACGCGGTGATCCTGGTGCTGACCGCCGTGGCCACGCTGGCACTCGACCTGATCCTGGCGGTGATCCTCGGGCTGCTGGTGGCCGGCGGCCTGGCCCTGCGCGCGGTGGCGCGGCAGGCGCGGATGGAACGCGTCCCGCTGGACACGGGCGACCACACGGAGGAGGAACACGCGCTGCTCGCCGAGCACATCGTCGCCTACCGGATGGACGGACCGCTGTTCTTCGCCGGGGCGCACCGCTTTCTGCTGGAGCTGACGGAGGTCGCCGAGGTGCGGGTGGTCATCCTGCGGATGTCGCGGGTGACGACGATGGACGCCACGGGCGCCCTGGTGTTGAAGGACGCCGTGGAGAGGCTGAACCGTCGCGGAATCACGGTGCTGGCCTCGGGGATCAGGGCGGGGCAACGGCAGGCGTTGGCCTCGACGGGTGCGTTGGCGCTCTTCGAGCGGGTCGGCGGGGACCTGCCGAACACCCCCCTGGCGATCGCGCGGGCGCGGGCGCTGCTGGAACGGGACGGGGTGCTGGAACGGGACGGGTCGGTGGCCGGCTGCGGGGCGGCGGCGGTGGCGGGGGAAGGGGCGGTCCCGGCGGACGGCGGGGCCGCGCCGTGCGACGCGACGCGGTGAGCGGGAGCCTGCCGGGGGTGGGTACCGTTGAAACGCCGACGTCCACGCGCGCGGGGAACGCCCGACCCGCGAGGAATTCCCGGGTGACAAGGGAGCCGACCGTGAGCACACCGCTCTACCAACTGAAGGCCGAGTTCTTCAAGACGCTCGGCCACCCGGCGCGCATCCGGGTCCTGGAGTTGCTGAGCGAGCGGGAGCACGCGGTCTCCGAGATGCTGCCCGAGGTGGGCATCGAGCCGGCCCATCTCTCCCAGCAGCTGGCGGTGCTGCGCCGGGCCAACCTGGTGACGACCCGCAAGGAGGGCTCCGCCGTCTACTACTCGCTGACCACGCCCCAGGTCGGCGAGCTGCTCAGGGTGGCCCGTGGCATCCTCTCCGGCGTGCTGGCCGGCCAGGCCGAGCTGCTCGCCGACCTCAGGGGCCCGGCCCGGGACAACGGCTGACCGCCCCGCCCCTTCCGCCCGGACGAGACGGGGCGATGGCGCCGCACGCACACGTGGGCGCTGCCGGCCCGGTGTGTCACCGGGCACCGGGCCGGCAGCGGGTCTCTGCGGGAATTCCCGTCACGGGGAATCCGGTTGTGGTTCGTAACGTCGAAGCGGCCGAGTAATTCCTTTGCCGGGCGGGGAAGTTCCCACCCGGATGGGCGGAGGAATGTGGAAGCCGGTCGTTATCTGCTACCAGCGGTACCAGCGGTACCAGCGACCTCGGCGGCCGCCTGCCGTGGCCGGGCGGATCAGGAATCCGAGCACCCAGATCACCAGCACGACGACGGCGATCCACCACAGTGCCTTGACCACGAATCCCAGACCGAACAGCAGCAGGGCCAGAAGCAGAATGAGCAATACCATGCCCATGGTTACCAACCTCCTGAGCTTCGTATGCCCCACCCGCCCCGGGGCACTCCCCCGAATTTCCGAGGAGTTCGGAGGAGCCCCCGACGCCGGCCCCTGACGCAGCCCCTGGCTCGGCCCCTGAATCAGCCCTTGACGCAGACGACCTGCCGCAGCTGGGCCACGACCTCCACCAGGTCGCCCTGCCGTTCGATGACCTGCTCGATCGGCTTGTACGCGGCGGGAATCTCGTCGACCACCCCGGAGTCCTTGCGGCACTCCACGCCCCGCGTCTGCTCGACGAGGTCCTCGGCGGTGAACCGCCGCTTCGCCGCCGCCCGGCTCATCCGCCGCCCGGCGCCGTGCGACGCGGACTGGAACGAGTCCGCGTTCCCCAGGCCACGGACGATGTAGGAACGGGTGCCCATGGAGCCCGGCACGATCCCGTACTCCCCGGCCCCCGCGCGGATCGCGCCCTTGCGGGTGACCAGCAGGTCCATGCCGTCGTACCGCTCCTCCGCCACATAGTTGTGGTGGCAGGAGATCTCCTCGTCGAACCGGGGCCCGGCCTTGCGGAACTCCTTCCGCACCACGTCCTTCAGCAGCGCCATCATCAGCGCCCTGTTGTGCCGCGCGTACTCCTGCGCCCAGAACAGGTCGTGCCGGTAGGCCGCCATCTGCGGGGTGTCGGCGACGAAGACCGCCAGGTCGCGGTCGATCAGGCCCCTGTTGTGCGGGAGGGACTGCGCGACGCCGATGTGGTGGTCGGCCAGCTCCTTGCCGATGTTCCGCGAGCCGGAGTGCAGCATCAGCCAGACCGCGCCCTCGGTGTCGAGGCAGACCTCGACGAAGTGGTTGCCCGAGCCCAGCGAGCCCAACTGCCGCCCCGCGCGGTCCCTTCGGAACGACACGGCGTCGGCCACCCCGTCGAAGCGCGACCAGAAGTCGTCCCAGGCCGCGCGGGTTCCCGCGCCGAAGTCGTGCAGCCGCGTGGGGTCGACCGGCTCGTCGTGCATCCCGCGCCCGACGGGGATCGCCTGCTCGATCCGCGAACGCAGCCGCGACAGGTCGCCCGGCAGGTCGTTGGCGGTGAGCGAGGTGCGCACCGCCGACATGCCGCAGCCGATGTCCACGCCGACCGCCGCCGGGCAGACCGCGCCCTCCATGGCGATCACCGAGCCGACGGTGGCCCCCTTGCCGTAGTGCACGTCCGGCATCACGGCCAGCCCGCGCACCCAGGGCAGGGTGGTGACATTGCGCAGCTGCCGCATCGCGCTGTCCTCGACCTCCGCCGGGTCCGCCCACATGCGGATCGGTACCCGGGCACCGGACAGTTCCGTGTACGCCATGGCTCCCCCTTGTTCCCTACGGTCAACCACCGTGCGTCAACGGTCAGTTGACGGGCGGTCGCGACGCTCGTCGGCCGCTCGGTCACCAATGGTGACGCCTGGGCCCGGCCCACGCACAACCAGTTTTCCGGGGCGCGGGGCGGGAGGGGGCGCGCGGGGGGAGGTCACGCGTGCTTCCCCCGAAAGGATGAAGGAGGAACGTTCGGCTGCCACCCGTGGCAAGAGGAAGGCACAATGCAACGTCGATTCACGGGACGCCACGCTTCCCAGACCCACCGCATACATGCGCGCCCCGCCTTCTCCCTCCCACTCCTCGCAAAGGTGATATCCCGGATGCCTGACCTCGAGATTCCCCCGCTCGACCTGGAACGCGGCGTCCGGATGAGCTGGTCGGAGTACCAGGCGGACTTCGCTGAGGTCGATGCGCGCGTGCGCGGCCATGACTCCTGGAAGTTGGAGCGCGCACAACACTTCGAGGAATCCACCAGCTCCCGCCAGGCGCTGAAGGACGGCGACTGGGAAAGGGCGCTGAGCCTGCTGGACGAGGGCCGCGGGAAACTCGCCCAGTACGCGGAGGAGGACCGGCGGAAGGGTTCCTTCTTCCATCGGGTGCGCATCGTCGAGGAACCCCTGACGCCCTATCTGCAATGGGAGTTGCATTCGCTGCGCATCTCCGTCGAGTACGGCGAACGTGTGCGTGTGGTGCCGGGCGCCCTGGTGCGGCAGTGGGAGGCGGCCGAGCCGCTGCCGGAGGTGGTGGTGCTCGGCGGGTTGGCGCTCTACCGGGTGAACTACACGCCCGAGGGCGTGCCGGCGGGCGGCGTCCGGCTCGACGATCCCGAACTGGTCGCGGCCTGGGAGGCGTTCATCGCCACGCTGTACGAGCGCGGCGAGGATCTGGCGGACTACTTCGACCGCGCGGTGGCGCCCCTGCCGCCGCCCGCGCTGCCCGGGGGGCGGGACCATCAACCGGCCTGAGGACACCCAACCGGCCGAGCCCGGTGCGAACGCCCGCCCCGGCGAGCCCGGCGGCGGAACGCGGTCCCAGCTCTCCGGCTCCTCCCGCGACGTGGTGCGGGCGGGCACGGTCAGCGGCGGCGTGCACTTCCACGGCGCCGCCGCGTTCGGGAACCCGGCCGCCGGCCCCGTTCCCCGGCAACTGCCCAGCGGAATACCGCACTTCGTCAACCGGGGCGCGGAGCTGGAGCGGCTGGACGCCATGCTGGCCCCGGCGGAGGGGGACCAGCCGTTCGCCGTTCCCGTGTGCCTGATCACGGGCACCGCCGGCGGCGGGAAGACCTCGCTCGCGCTGCGCTGGGCCCACCGGGTGCGGGAGCATTTCCCCGACGGGCAGCTCCACATCAACCTGCGCGGCTACGACCCCGGCGAGCCCGTCGCCGCGTCCGAGGCGCTGCACCGGTTCCTGGGCGCCCTCGGGGTGCGGCCCGAGGGCGTGCCGGCCGACCAGGACGCCGCCGCCGCGCTCTACCGCTCGCTGCTGGCCGACCGGCGGATGCTGATCCTGCTGGACAACGCGGCCACCGTCGCCCAGGTGCGGCCGCTGCTGCCCGGGACGGCGAGCTGCCTGACGTTGATCACCAGCCGAAGTCGCCTGCCCGGCCTGGCGATTCGGGACGGCGCCCGGCGGATCACGCTGGGCACCCTGCCCGAGGAGGAGGCGGTGGCGCTGTTGCGCGCGGTGACCGCCGAACACCGGCCGGAGGACACGCCCGAGGAGCCGGCGGAGGGGCAACGGGCGGCGCTGCGCCGGCTGGTGGACTGGTATCTGGGCCTGGCCGTCGCCGCCGCCCGGTGGCTGAGCCCGACGGAGGAGTGGGCCGCGCCCGAGCCGGCGGAGGCGGCCGTGGCGACGGCCCTCGCCGAGAGCGGCTTCGCCGACTACGACGCGGCGACGGACTTCGTGGAGCGCGAGTTCCCGAACCTGGTCGCCACCGTTCCGCTCACCGCCCGCCTCGAACGGCCGGACCTGGGCTGGCGGTTGGCGGCCGTGCTCTGGGACGCCCAGCCGCCGTCGACCGGCACCCTGCTGTGGCCGCCGGCCGGCCGGGCCGGCCTCGAACTGGCCCGGGTCGCGCGGGCCAGGGACGGGCAGGCGATGCTGCTGACCGACCTCGGGATGGCGCACGTCGGGCAGAACGAGCTGGCCGAGGCCGTCGCCCGCTACCGGGAGGCGCTGGCGCTGTGGCGGGACCTCGGGGACCGCGCCGGCATCGCGGACGTACAGAGCCTGTTGGGCCTGGTGCACCTGCGGCGCCGCGAGCTTCGCGAGGCGGCGGCCAGCTTCGACGAGGCGCACGCCGTCTTCCGCGCGGTGGGTCCGCCGCACCGGGCGGCCACGGTGCTCGCCAACGTCGCCACCGTCCGGCTGCGGGCGGGCGAGCTGCTGGCGGCGCGCGAGGCGGCCGAGCGCGCTTTGCGTGAGCACCGCGCGCTGGGCGACCGCCGGGGCGAGGGCAACGCGTCGCACGTGTTGAGCGAGGCGCTGCGCGAGCAGGGCGAGACGGCGGCGGCGCTGGACGCCGCGCGGTGGGCGGTGGGGATCGCGCTCGACCTGCGCGACCTACGCCCTGAGGGCTACTGGCTGTTGACGCTCGGCGCGGCCCAACTGGCCGCCGGCGAGCCGGCGGAGGCCCTGGTCTCCTACCAGCGGTCGGCGGCGCCGCACCGGCGGTACGGTGACCGGGGCCGGGAGGCGTTGGCCTGGCAGGGCGCGGGCGAGGTGTACCGGCGGCTGGGCCGGACGGCGGAGGCCGTCGACTTCCTGCGCCGCGCGGCGGCGGCCCAGCGCGAGCTGGGCGACGGGTGGCACGCGGCGCTGGCGCTCGCCGCGCTGGCCGACGCGCTGGACGGAACGGACGCGGCGGCGGCCGGGGAGCGGCGGGCGGAGGCGCTGCGGCTGATGGGCGACGCGAACGACGCCCGCGCCCTGGCCCTGCGGGAGCGCCTGCGCCGCGCCGGCGGATGATCAGCGCCCGACCCCGGCGGTGCGTGCGTCCCCGCGCGCGGTGGGCCAGGATCGGTCCATGCGGCACCACGCGACGACCGGCGAGCCGGCCCGGGTTCTCATCGTCGAGGACGAACCCAACATCCTCGAACTCCTCACCGCCTCACTGGAGTTGAGCGGCTTCGCCACCCGGGGCGCGCCCGAGGCGCGGGCCGCGCTGCTGGCCGCCGACGCGTTCACGCCGGACATCGCGGTGGTGGATGTGACGCTGCCGGGGCGCAGCGGACTTGAGCTGGTGGGCGACCTGCGCGGCGTCGTGCCGGAGCTGCCGGTGCTGTTCCTCACCGCGCGCGACACCGTGCAGGACCGGTTGGCCGGCTTCAGGGCCGGCGCCGACGACTATGTGACCAAGCCGTTCAGCCTGGAGGAGGTCGTCTTCCGGCTCCGCGCGATCCTGCGCCGCTCGGGCCGGGCCGGCCAGGCCGGCGAAGGGACGGCGCGGAGCGAGCCGCTGCGCTACGCCGACCTGGAGCTGGACGAGGACGCGCACCAGGTGCGGCGCGCCGGCCGGCCGGTGCGGCTGTCGCCGACGGAGTTCGCCCTGCTGCGCTATCTGCTGCTCAACGCGGGCCGGGTGGTCAGCAAGTCCCAGATCCTGGACCGGGTCTGGAGCGGCCAGGCCGACGACACCCGGATCGTGGAGACCTATGTGAGCTATCTGCGCCGCAAGGTCGACGCGGCGGGCCCGCCGCTGATCCAGACCGTGCGGGGCGTCGGCTACAGCCTGCGGCTGGCCGAGGAGGAACGACGGTGAGCGCCCCTTCCCGGCCGGAGCCACGCCGGCTCCGGCTCTGGCCGCGAAGCCTCGGCGCCCGGCTGACCGCCACCCTGCTCTGCCTGACCTCCCTGTGTCTGCTGGCCTTCGGCGCCGCCGGCACCGTGCTGCTGCGCCACTCGCTGATCGAGGAGGTGGACGACCGGCTGGTCCGCCTCTGGCGCGCCGAGGGCGAGGACATGCCCCCGCCGCCGGGCGAGGAGCAGCCGCCGCCGTTCCCCACCGACCTGAGGACCTTCGAACTCGACGCGGACGGCGAGGTGCGGCGCGTGGTCGGCAGGACCACCTCGGACGACGCGCTGCCCGACCTCGCCGACCGCGACCCCGCCGAGCTGCGGTCGTTGGTGGGCCGCCCGTTTACCGCGCCGAGCACCGAAGGGGACGGCTCCTGGCGGGTGTTGATCTCCGAGAGCGGCGACGGCGGGGTGCGGGTGGTGGCCCAGTCGCTGAGCGACGTGGAGAACACCCTGGACCGGCTGGTGATCATCGAGACGGTGGTCGGGCTGACGCTGCTGCTGGCCATCGGCGCCGGCGCGGTCGCCACCGTGCGGGTCCAGCTGCGCCCGCTGCGGGAGATCGAACGGACGGCCCAGGCCATCGCCGGCGGCGACTGGGAGCGCCGGGTGCCGGCCCAGGACCCGGCGACCGAGACGGGCCGGCTGGGCGCCGCGCTCAACACGATGCTCGGCGAACTCGCCCGGGCGCTCCACGAACGGGACCGCTCCGCCGAGACCACCCGCCGCTTCGTCGCCGACGCCTCGCACGAGCTGCGCACTCCCCTGTCGTCGATCGCCGGGTTCGCCGCGCTCCACCGGCAGGGCCGGGAGCGGGGCGTCGTCGCCGAGGACGCGCGGACCGAGCGCTGGATGTCGCTGATCGAGGAGGAGGCCCAGCGGATGGGCGCCATGGTGGACAGCCTGCTGATCCTGTCCCGCTTCGACGAGACGCCGCATCTGGCGCCGTCCGACGTGGAGTTGGGGGAGATCGCCGAACGGGTGGTGCGGGCGGCCCGGGTCCGCTCCCCCGACCGCCCGATCGAACTCCACGTCGCCGAGCCGGTGTTCGCCGTGGCCGACGCGGAGCGGCTGCGCCAGGTGCTGGACAACCTGGTCGGCAACGCGCTCCTCCACACCCCGCCCGGCACCCCCGTGCGGGTGACGGTGAGCCGCGCCGACCGCCCGCCGCCCCCGGGCCCCGGCGCGGTCGGAACGCTGCCGGCCGGGGCCTTCGAGGTCGCCGTGATCACGGTGCGGGACGAGGGGGAGGGCATCCCGCGCGAGGAACTCCCCCGGCTCTTCGACCGGTTCTACCGGGCAGGACAGGCGCGCCCCGCCACGCCGGGAACGGGCGGCGGCGGGGCCGGGCTCGGGCTGGCCATCAGCGCCCGGTTCGTCGAGGCGCACGAGGGGACGCTGTCGGTCGACTCCACGCCGGGGCGCGGCGCGGTGTTCACCGTGGTGCTGCCCCTGGGCTGAGGCCGGTGTCCTGCGGCGCCTCGGCGGAGACGGCGGCGAGGCGTTCGGCGAGCCGCTCCCCCGCCTCGGCCGCGCCCGTGTCGCCGGCGTCCTCGGCCCGTTCCACGACGGAGTCGAGGAGGTCGGTGGCGGTGCCGTCGGCGATCAGCTCCTCGTACAGCTCGGCGTAGGCCCGCTCGTACAGCTCCCGGAACGCGTCGTCGGCCAGGAAACGCTCCGTCAACGCGCCGCTGCCGAGCGCCTCGCGCCCGCCCTCGGGGGGTTCCCCGCCGGGAAGCTCCCCCTCGGGGAACGCGGCGCCGCCGTCCGGGAGTTCGGGCCGTTCGCCGCCCTCGGGCGCCTGCCCGCCCTCCGGCAGCTCGCCGTCTTCGGGCCGCTCGCCGCCCGGGCCACCGCCGCCGCCGAGGCCGCCGCCGCCCATGCCGCCGAAGGCGAGGTTGAGGTCCCAGGAGAGCACGGTGAACCGCTCCGCCTCCGTGTCGTACCACAGGTAGTAGTTGTTGCCGGGACCGTCCATCCCGTCGTCGTTGCCGAGCAGCGCCTGGGTCGCGAGGTAGCGGGCGAAGGACTCCACGTCGAGGTACGCGTCGAGCCGCTCCGCGAACTCCTCGTCGTCCGCCTCGTCCACGAACCGCAGCAGCCGGGTCACGGGCGTCAGGTCCTGGCCGCCGGCCGCGTTGACCTGGCGGAACGACTCCTCGTAGGCGGTCGGATCGTCCCCGAGGTAGTCGAACGAGCCGCCGGCGCGCGCCTTGTAGAGCACGCCCTCGCCCAGCTCCGCCGCCCAGGGCTCGTCCGGGGACTCCAGCAGCAGCCGGGGCGCGGCCTCGCCGCCGTTGACGGCGACCGAGGCGAACGCGAAGTCCTGGGTGACCTGCCCGTCCGCCGCCGTCAGCGCCAGGGCCAGCGCCTCGTTGAGCGCCGTGCCGGAGGTGGTCGTTCCCGGGCGCATCGCGATCTCGGTGTGGCCCTGGTAGGCGCGTCCGGTCTGGAACTCATCAAAGCTGATCAGCCAGGGCAGCTTCTCCGGCTCCTCGTCGGAGAGCGCGACGCCGCTCATTCCGCCGTCCCGGCCCTCGGGAGCCGCGCCGTCGCCGTCGCCGTCGCCGGCCGCCTGGTCCGAACGGAGGCCCATCAGCGTGGAGTTGCCCTTGAGGCGGAGCGCCACGTCGTTCACCACGGTGCCGTCGATCACCACATCGGCCCTGATGTACTGTTTCTCGCCCTCCTCCCGAAAGACGCGCAGCATGTCGGCATACTCGTCCTCGTTGAAGGTGACCTCGACGCTGTGTTCCCCGCCGTCGAAGAGGTCGCCCTCGCCCTCGATGTTCTGGGTGACGGTCTCGGCGGCGACCAGGTCCGAGCTGACATAGGGGCGAATCCGCAGCCCGCCCAGCACCAGCGTCAGCACCGCCACCGCCGCGCACAGGGCGGCGAGCACGCGCCAGTGGCGCCGCAGCCGCATCGGGAGCCGGTGCCGGAGCCGGCGACGGAACCGGTGGCCCGGGGCCCCGCCGGAGGAGCGACGCCCGGCCATCACAGGTCCGTCTGGTCGTAGCCGGTCAGCACCGCGGCCTTCTGGCCGGCGGTCGACTCCCGCAGGGCACCGACCAGTTGGCCGGGGGTGACGCCGCTCTTCAGCCGCGCGGTGTAGGCCATCTCCAGCAGCGCCCCGCCGCGCACCGACTCGGTGCTGATCAGCTCGTGCTCGTCGGTGTGGCGCAGCAGCACGTCCTCGACGGCCGGGCCGTGGTCGTGGCCGTCCGCCGGAACCTGCACCTTGACCAGCTGCCGCCGCACCTGGAGCGCGAACCAGTCGAACCGGTGCAGCAGCAGGATCACCAGGCAGATCAGCACGGTGGCGATCCCGGCCAGCGCGTAGAAGCGGGTGCCGCAGGCCATGCCGAGCGCCATCACCAGGAAGATGAAGCCGACGTCCCTGGTCTCCTTGATCGCGTTGCGGAAGCGCACCACGGACAGGGCGCCGACCAGCGCGAAGGCACGCGCGATGTTGGAGCCGACCACCAGCATGATCAACGCGATCAGCATCCCGAGGATGATCAGCGTGTGCACATAGCTCTGGCTGTAGGAGATGTTGCGGTGGGTGGCCCGGTAGGTCCAGGCGACGACCAGGCTCGCCACCAGGGCGAGGGAGAGGGCGACCGTCACGTCCAGAACGCTGAACGTGCCGGACAGGTCGGTGATCCCGAAGTCGAGTTCCATGGTGTTCCTGTCAGCGATGAGAGAGGTGGGTTGGGGGCGAGGGGTCAGCCGGGCTGTCGTTCGACGGCCCGGGGCCCGGTCAGGTCGTCGGTCTCCGGCACGTGGAAGACGGAGCGCGGGGCCCGGCCGAACGCCTCGACGCTCTGGCAGTACTTGGAGATCCGTCGCACCTGGAGCCCGTGGCGGGCGGCGAGGTCGGTGATCCAGTAGGGCACCCGCTCGTTGGCCTTGACCTCCATCACCACCAGGTGCGGGCTGATGATGGCGCGGTTCTCGGCCTCGGCCCGCAGGTCCAGGTCCCGGTCGCGGCCCCGCACCCGGTGGTCGAAGGTGACCCGCAGCCCCAGGTCCGAGTCGACGCCCACAAAGGGCTCACGGCGGTAGCCGGTGATGGCGGTCGGCCGCAGGTCCAGGCGCTGGACCAGCTCCAGCACCTCGTCAACGAACGGCTGGTCGGCCTCGGGGTGGGCGATCCGACGCCGCCCGTCGCAGAGTTCCCGCGCCAGGCGGTAGGGCAGCAGCACCCGCCGCTTCTGGGTGACGCGGTTGACCCGCTGCTTGATCTCCACCGAGACCGGGGCGTCGTCGGGGGCCGGGCCCAGCTCGCCATAGCGGCGGACGCGCAGCTTGCGCCGGAACCGCAGGCCCTCGATCTTCTCCCAGTAGAAGCGCAGGCCCGTCGTGTCGTAGTAGAGGCTCCACACGCCGTAGCCGCCGGGCCCGCCGTTGCCGTCGGGCCGCATCCGGGCGGCGACCTCGCGGCGGATCTCCTCGACCCCGGCGGCCGGCACCAGGTACTTCAGCTCGTACCGGTTGAACGCGTGCGGAGCGCGCGGTGAATCCGTCGTTGCCATGGGGAGAAGGGAACGCCACGGAGGTGGGAGAACCCGGAGAGTCAGCTGAGAGGTAGCTGAGAACGCGACGCCACGTGGTGGTTCGGTGGCTGTGGGGTGGGTTGGGGGTCCTGCCGGTGTGAGGGCCGGCACAGGCCGTTGGTCCTCTACGAGGCGCGGTCGTAGCGCCCCGGGAGGTGTGGGGACGGTGTCGGCGCGGGGTGTGGGATGGGTCGAAGGTCCCGGCGTGTGGGGGTGTTTTCGCAGGTCAGGGCTTTGCCACGGGGATGGTTGGCGGTGCATGTTGGGGGTCGGCCGCACACCAGCGACCACGCTCCACCGCC
>NZ_RFFJ01000043.1 GCF_003696235.1 Streptomyces triticirhizae | reverse complement strand
CCGCCGCCGCGCTGCGCCGGCAGCACCGGCGGCGCCTCCTCGGCGGACCGGCCGCGCGGCAAGGCCCGTTGGGCGACGGCGTGCGCGCCGAGCACGCGCCGGTGGCGGCCCAACGACGGCGGCAGAATCAGGTAACCGAGCCTGACCAGCCGGGGGTAGTGCTCGACCAGCACGGCCTCGGCCTGGTCGATGGCCAACGCGGGCGCGGCCCGCCGGGCGTCGCTGGGGGAGATGTCACTGGAAGGCACAACCGGCAGAACGAGCCGCACCACGGACGGTTACGCGTCGCACGCGGAGCGTGGTGGTGCGACGGCGGTGCGCGGTGGGGGCGGCGGAAGGCGCCCGTGGACGGGGTGTTGACGTGCGCGGGCCCGGCCCGGCCCGGCCCGGCGTGGCCGGGCGTGGCCTGGCGTGGCGCCGGTCGGGCGTGGCGCGGGGGAGGGAGATACGGAGAGGTGCTCCGTTTGTGCGGCCATACGGGGCGCGGCGAGCGCAGATGCGGAGAGGTGCTCCGCCTTCGACGGGTGCGTGGATGCGCGTGGCGCGAGGCGCGTGGCGCGTGGCACGTGGGCTCGCCGATGGTGAACGGGGCGCGGGGGCGTGGGTGTTGTGGGCCGCCGGAATTCGGAGAGGTGGTCCGGTTGGGGTGGCAAGCGATGGCCGGAAGCGGGGTGTCACGGGCTGCGGGGCTGCGGGGATGCGGGGATGCGGGGATGCGGAGGAATTCTCCGGTTGGCGGTCGTTGCCGGGGGCGCCGGTGCGCGCCGACGGCGAAGGACGGCTGGGGGTGGGGATGTTGCTGGGCTCCGGGCTCGGAGAAGTTCTCCGCATGAGAGGGGCGTCCGCCGGGTGGCGTCGTGGGCGGGCGTCGAGCTGGAGAAGCTCTCCGAATCGGGTGCGGCGCCAGCGCGCGAGCACGCGTCGGCGGCGAACGCCGGTTCGGGGTGGAGTCGTTGGAGCCGATGGGTGCGGAGGGACTCTCCGGCTGGGCGCGCGCTGTCTGCCGTTTGAGGTGGGCGCGGGTCGCGCCGGTCGTCAACCGGGACCCGCGATCGGGGTGTTGGGGCCAGCAGAAGTGGAGAGGCTCTCCGGCCCGATGCAGCGCGCCCGGGGGCGACTCCGCGCTCGCCCGTTCTCGCCGAGGCGCCCCAGGCGAACAGCCGTCTGGGGCGAAGCCTCGCCGCGCGGCAGCGCGTTGGTTCGGCGCTTCCCGCGCCAGGCGACGGCAGGTGAGCCCCGTGCTCGGGTGGTTCGCCCGTTGGGCTGGGCCGACGGTTGCGCAACACCCGCCCGCCGGCGGTCCGTTGTCCCGCCGCTCCGCCGCCGCATCGGCCGGGCTGCTGCGAAGGCCCTGCCCCCCGGTCCGGCCGACCCGCCGGAACCCGTCGCGCCGCCCGCGTCGAGGGCTCCGCGTCGAGGGCTACCGCTCCAGATAGGCCAGCACCGCGAGCACGCGGCGGTTGTCGTCGTCGGACGGCGGAAGGCCGAGCTTGGCGAAAATGTTGGACGTGTGTTTCGCGACCGCCCGTTCCGTGACCACGAGGCGCTCAGCGATGGCCGCGTTCGATCGGCCCTGGGCCATCAGCTCGATCACCTCCAGCTCGCGCGGCGTCAGCTTCTCCAGCGGCGAACCGTGGCTGCTGCGCTGCGCCAGCAGCTGCTGAATGACCTGCGGGTCCATCGCCGTGCCGCCGCTGGCGACCCGGCGGACCGCGTCCACGAACTGGTCCGCGTCGAAGACCCGGTCCTTGAGCAGGTACCCGACGCCGCCGGCGCCGTCGGCCAGCAGCTCGCGCGCGTACAGCTGTTCCACATGCTGGGAGAGGACCAGCACCGGCAGCCCCGGTTGCTCGCGGCGCGCCTGGAGCGCGCACTGGAGGCCCTCGTCCGTGAACGACGGCGGCAGCCGGACGTCCACCACGGCCACGTCCGGCTTCAACTCGGCGAGGGCCCGGGTGAGTTCGGGTCCGTTGTCCACGGCGGCCGCCAGTTGGAAACCGTGTGCCTCCAGGAGCCGGACCAGACCATCCCTGAGCAGAAACAGGTCTTCGGCGACAACTACCCGCACGGAACTCTCCGTCTCCTGAACGTTTGCCGACCCGGTGGAGCAGGGCCCCGGTGGGACCCGGCCGGGCCCCTAGCCTATGCCGTTCGCGACCCGGCCCGGCCTGACCGTTCAGGACCGGCCCTACCGGACCGGGTCCGGCACGCGGGAGCGGTCGCCCAGGTGGTCGGAGTCGCGCCTCAGTGGGGAACGACCGTGGAGAGCACCGAGGGCAGGCCGGTCCAGTCGGAGCTGGCGACCGCGGCGCCGCCGGCGGCCAGCTGGTTGACGCGCTCCAGCGCCTCGGCCTCGCTCGGGTCGGTGTTCGAGATGGGCGGGGCCACACTGTGGGCGTCGGTCATCACCAGCAGGTAGTTGCGGTCGGTGTACCAGCCGGTGTCCACCGAGCCGAGGAACGTGGCGGCGTCCCCGTCGAAGACCACGAACCACGGGCGGATCGACTCCTCGTAACGGTCCACCCGGGGATCGTCGCCGGCCTCGGCGCCGTGCACGGCGGGGAAGGCCACGGCCTGGCCCAGATTGCCGGAGGCGGACAGATCCCGCAGGTGGCGTCCGTACTCGACGTCCGTCCACAGGTTGTCGAGCGGATTCCCCTCCTCGACGGTCCCGGGAATCAGATGGATGAGAAACTTTCCGGCCAACGCGTCGCGGCTGGGCCAGCCGTCGGCCGTGACGGCCGCGTCCAGGGTGGGGTGGCCCCCGGTCAGGTCGGCAGGCCGGAGGAGCGCGTCGCCGAGGGCGTCGTTGACCAGCGCGTCGAAGGCGGCGGGCCCGCGCCCGAGGTTGTCGGCGAAGCCGTCCTTCATCTCGATCTTCAACAGGATCGGCCGATGGCCGGGGTTGGCGTCGTGCCAGGTCCGCAGGTCGGCGAGGCAGGCGGCCAGGTTCTGGTCGCGGTCGCCGGTGCGCAGGCCGTCGGGGGTGGTGGCGCCGACGCAGTTGTTCTCGTTGGTGAACGGGCTGTTGTGGCCGACCCGCCAGCCGGAGCCGAAGAAGTTGGTCCAGACGTCGATCTCGATCATGCCGGCGCCGGAGTCGAGGGCGTCGGCGAGATACGGGAACGCGCTCTGGAGGTAGGCGTTGTGGACGCCGACCGAGGTGCTCGCGGAGTACGGAGCCTGCCCGGGATCGGCGGCGTGCACGCCGCCCGCGCCCACCAGCAGAACGCCGACCCCGCCGACGGCCGCCGCGCCGCCGCCGAACCACCTCCGCAGGCCCGTCCCGTTCGCCGTCCGGTGCGTCGACCTCATCGACCTGTTCATCCGCGCCACCTTCGCTGGGGTGAGGGGAGTTGTGGGGGGCGTGCGCGCGTCAAGGACGCACAACACGGCGCCAGCGTAGGTGAGTTGTCATGCACGCGCGATGATCCGGGGGCGAACTCCCGTGGCACGGCGGATGACCGCTCCGCTTGGTCCCGGCGGGGCGGATGCGGAGAAGCGATCCGGCAGCCTACGGGACCGGAAACGGAGACCGTGCCCGGTTCGGCCTCCCTTCCCACACGACCGCCGAACCGCGCTCAGTCGTTGCCGCCCCCGCCGTTCACCGAGGCCGTGTCGATGGCCGACTCCGGGATGCCCCAGCGGTCCAGCAGCGTCGCGTAGGTCCCGTCCTCGATCAGCAGGTCGACCGCCTCGGCGACGGCGTCGCGCAGAGGCGTCCGGTCCGGGGGGACGCCGATGCCACGGAAGCCCTTCTCGGCCGAGTCGAGCGCGACGGTCAGGCCCGTGCCGGGGTGCTCATGGAGATAGCGCGCGCCCTGCGAGTAGAGCAGCACCGCCACGTCCGCCTCGTTCTCCTGGAGCGCCTCCACCATGTCGCCCCTGCTGGGGACCGGTAGCAGCTCCACCGGCTCCGCACAGTGCGCGGTCGACTCGGTGACGACCTCCTGGAGGTAGGCGTCGTTGTAGGAGGTGACCCGCTGCCCGCACAGTTCCGCCAACTCGCCCGAGCGCTGCGGGTCGTCGCTCATCACCGCGAAGCCGTCGCCGAAGTGGTTGACGAAGTCGAGGCCCAGGTCGCGGCGTCGGTCTGCGGTGTCCGTGAAGCCCGACATCACGACGTGCCCTGGCATCTCCGCGCTGTTCCGGAGCGCGCCCTCGACGGCGGTCGGCCGGTCATCGGACAGGGTGAACACCGCCTCGACGCCCAGCCGTTGACTCATCGCCACCGCGAGGTCCACCTCGAAGCCGACCGGCTCTCCGCCCTCCTCGTAGAGGACCGGGTTGTGGCGTTCGGCGACCCAGAAGGTGAGTTCGCCCGCCTCCCGCACCTCGGTCGGCAGTAGGTCCGCCAGCGGGGCGTCGTCGCCCGGCCCGGTTCCGCCGCCGGCCTGGTCGTCCGGCTCCTCGGCGGCCGTGCCGCCCGCCTCGCCCGTCACCTGGCCCTCGTCGCCGTCGTCACCGGAGGCGGCGAGGACGATCAGCGGCATGGCCACCGCCAGGGCCGCCACCCCGGCCACCGCCGCCAGCACCGAACGCCGGCGCCGGCCGGTGGCGTTCGCGGTCGTCGTGCCGGCTGGCCCGTTCGGCGGGAACGTGGGCGCGGCGGCCGGCGGCGGAGAGATGCCCGGCGGGGGAGAGGCGCTCCGGTACGGGGTCGGCGGCGGCGTGCCCGGCGCGGTCGGGCTCCACCAGGTCGGTGGCCCGCTCACCGGCGCGTCGAAGTCCAGCAGCGCGGCGGCCTCCTGACCGAGCCGCGCGGTCAACGCCGCCGGCAGCCAGAAGTCGTCTCCGGACCGCTCCCGGGCCACCGTCTCGATCTCGTCCACCGTGGGGCGCAGCGCCGCGTCCTTGGTCAGGCAGCGTGCCACCAGCGCGCGCAGCTCACCGTGCAACGGGCCCTCGATCGGCCCGAGCCGGGGCTCCTCGTGGAGCACCCGGTAGAGCACCGTGTGGCTGGGCGCGCCGTCCCAACTGAACGGGGCCCGTCCCGTCGCCGCGTACGCCAGCACCGCCCCCAGCGCGAACACATCGGTGGCGCCGCTGAGTTGGTCGCCCCTGATCTGCTCCGGCGGCATGTACCCGGGGGAGCCCACCAGCGACCCCGTGCGGGTCACCAAGCTGGCGTCCGCCGCCCGGGCGATCCCGAAGTCGATGACCTTCGGGCCCTCCAGCGTCACCATCACGTTCGACGGCTTGAGGTCACGATGGATCAGCTCGCTGCCGTGGATGTCCCTCAGCGCCAGGGCCAGCCCGAACGCCAGCGCCCACACCGAGGTCTCCGGCAGGGGCCCGTGCAGCGACTCCACCACCCGCCGCAGCGGCGGGCCCGCCACATAGCCGGTGGCGACCCACGGCACGGCCGACTCGGTGTCGCTGTCGAGCACGGGTGCCGTCCACAGCCCGCCGACTCGCCGCGCCGCCCGCACCTCGGCGCGGAACCGCAGACGGAACTCCGGTTCTCGCGCCAGATCCCCGCGCACCACCTTGAGCGCCACCATCCGGCCGCCGGCCGAACGCCCCAGATAGACCTGGCCCATTCCGCCGGAGCCCAGCCGTCCCAACAGTCGATACGGGCCGACGGCCGCCGGGTCGTCGGCGCCAAGGGGTGCGGGGCCGAGGGCTCCGCCCGGCCGCATCTCCGCCACGTGCCGCCTCCTTGAAGCGTCGACCGCGCCCGCCCCGCGACGAGCGTCTCGATCGTAACCGTCCGACTCCTCAGCGCAGGGACGCTCCACAAAGCCCCACGCGGATAAGCACAGTTGACCGAGCCAACGTTCCGCGACGCCGGGCGAAACGGAGACGTTCTCCGAACGCGCCGCCGGTCGTCAACTCCCCCTCGGTTCTCCCGTCAGCTCTCCCGCCAGCCGGTCGTCGCCGCCCAACGTTCCGCCGCCCTCATCAGCACCACCGTGGCGGGTGCTTTGATCTGGCCGTAGTCCGCCAGGTCGGAAACGCTCATGGACAGTCGGGTCTTGAACGCTCCCCAGGCGTCGCGCGCCTCCGCGTCCGCCCGCAGAAAGTCGCGGAATAGCAGCGCGAACCGGGCGTTGGGGCCGCCGTGCGCCCGCACATGAACGTTGCGCCGCACCGCCGCGCCGACCGGCGGGGCGAACACGAGCTTGGGGCAGACCGTCCCGTTCGCCGTCTCGCTCCGGTTCCACGGCTCGGGCCGCAACCGGTAGCCGAGGGCGGCCAACGGTGGGACCAGCGTGGCCGGTTGGGGCGGACCGGCGACCCTGATCTGAAGGTCCACGCAGTCCTTGGCGGCCAGCCCGGGCACCGAGGTCGACCCCACATGGTCGACCGCCAACGCCAACGGGCCCAGTGCGCCGCCCAGTTCGACCGCCAGCCGGGTGAACCCTGTCGCCCACCCGGCTCGGTAGGGCACCACCTCGACCGGCGCCACCTCATCGGGGAACGGCATCCGGAATACTTCTCCGCTCATCGGCACGCACGTGACCGCCGACCGGTCTTCGGGCTCCGCCCACGCCCGGCGCGTTACTCGGCCCGCACCTGGCCGCGCCGGGCCAGGCTGCACGGGATCTCGATGGTGACCAGCGTCGGCCCGCCCTCGGGGCTGCTGATGGCCAGCACCCCGTCGAACGCGCCCAGCCGCCGTTGCAGCCCGCGCAGCCCGCTGCCACCCTCCAACGAGGCGCCGCCCCTGCCGTTGTCGGTGATCGCGACCCGCAGGGTGCGCTCCTTGCGGTTGTAGTAGATGTCCAGCCAGATCCGCTCCGCCTGCGCGTGCTTGGCCGCGTTGGTCAGCACCTCGCTGATCGCGAAGTAGGCGGCGGACTCCACCGGTTCCTCCAGCCGGCCAGGCAACTCCACGTCCACCTCGACCGGAACCTGCATCCGCAGGGCCAACGCCCGCGCCGCGTCGCCCAGTCCACGCTCGGCCAGCACCGGCGGGTGAATGCCGCGCACCAGGTCACGCAGCTCGGTCAACGCCTCGGCGGAGTTGGCCCGCGCCTGCGCCAGCATCCGCTTCGCCTCGTTCGGGTCCTTCTCGATCAGCGCCTCCACGGCGCCCAGGCTCATGCCCATCGCCACCAGCCGGGCCTGCGCCCCGTCGTGCAGGTCCCGTTCGATGCGCCGCAGCTCGGCCGCGGAGTCGTCCACCGCGTCGTGCCGGGTCTCCTGGAGCCTGGCCACCCGCTGCGCCAGCAACTGCTTCTCCGGCGCCCCGATCATCACCCGCGTGAAGTGGAAGTGCAGCGCGATCAGCCGGGTGTTGTAGCGCAGCCCCAGCACGATGAACGCGAGCCCGACCAGCCCCGCCAGCATCGCCGTGAAGAACCCGGAGACCGGCACGAACGCCCACCAGAACGTGCCGGTCGCGTTGACGATCGGCACCCAGACGCCGGCAGCGAAGACCAGTCCCCACAGGCCGAAGGACAGCAGCCCGAACGGGAGCAGCGCCAGCAGGAAGCCGACCACCCCGTCGGGCAGCAGCCACAGCACGTCACGCCAGGTGGCCGGGTCCTTCAGCAGCTGGATCGCGCGATAGACCTGGCCCGCGATGCCGCCGCGCGGATCGTGTGGCAGCCGCCGGTAGGCGTCGGGGATCGAGATCCCGCACCAGGAGTCGGCGAACTGGCGTCGCTGGTTGGCGTTGGCCCGGATCGCCGGCACCAGCACCGGGACGGCCAGCAGCCCCACGCCGAGGGGCACCAGCGCCAGGGACACCACGAAGAGGGCGAACAGCGTCAGCGACGCGCCCAGCGACAGCAGCATCAGCAGCAGCCCCTGAGCCGCCGCCAGCAGGCCGTTCCGCGGCCGTTCCCGTCTCATCTCGTCGTTGACCCTTCCGCTCACTCGCGCCGCCCCCGTGTGCCCACAAGTCTCACTCGCTGAAAGGGGGAGCGTAACGGGGGCAGACCCCGAAAGCCCGGTGGCGCTGGCTACACCTCGAACACCGTCCGGAACGGAAGGCAACGCCGCGACCTCGCGGAGAGGTTCTCCGGAGCGGCTTTGCGGTGCGGGTCCCCTAGGGCAGGTTCCGGAGGGGTTCTCCGGGACGGGTGTTCGCGCCGGTTTCCCGAGCGGCTTCCGGAGAGGTCCTCTGGCTGAATCTTCCGGAGCGGCTCTCCGGCGGGACCCTCCGGAGGGTTCTCCGGGGCTGCCATCCGGGGTGGTTCTCCCCGAGAGTGCCGTCCCGGGGAGGGCTCTCCCCAGAGGGCTTTCCGGAGATTCTCTCCGAAACCGCCGTCCGCAGTCTGTCCGGGGCGACGTTCCGGAGGAGATCTCCGGCACGGCCATCCGGAGCGGGCTCCGCGGAGTGGCTCTTCCCGGACGTGACCTTCCGGAGAACCACTCCGGCGCGGCGCGCCCGGAGAAGTGTTCCGAAAAGACTCGCCGCTGTTCCGGAGCGGTTCTCCAGAAGCCGGAGCCGATCTCCAGAAACCGGAGCGACTCTCCGGAAGCCGGCCCCGCTGAGCGGCGTTCCCGAACCGGGCTCCCAGGAGAGGCTCTCCGCCATGGCCTTCCGGAGAGGTGATCCGGAAAGCCTCTGAGGGCCGGGATACCTCGGAGCGGCCCTCCGCGAACCGGCTTTCCCGGAACACCTCTCCACTTGCCTGGGCCGGCGCACACCGAAGGCGCCCGCCTCGGGCGAGCGCCTTCGATGTGCTTCCCCCGATGCCACGCCCGAGCTGTTGGCCGTGGGCCGAGGGAGATCGCGGGGCCGGTCGGACCCGACCGGACGACCGTTCCGACGACGGTCGGTCAGACCAGGCCGGCCTGCTCCAGATCGGTGCAGCAGGTCTCCACCATCAGGCGGGTCACCACATACGGGTCGCAGTTGGCGTTCGGACGGCGGTCCTCGATGTAGCCCTTCTTGTCCCGCTCCACCTGCCAGGGAATGCGGACCGAGGCGCCACGGTTGGAGACGCCGTAGCTGTACTCGTTCCAGGGCGCGGTCTCGTGCGCACCGGTCAGCCGGTCCTCGACGCCGGTGCCGTAGTTGCGCACGTGGTGCAGCGGCTTGCCTTCCTTGCCGAGGGCGTCACACGCGGTGATGATCGCGTCATAGCCCTCGCGCATCGCCTTCGTCGAGAAGTTGGTGTGCGCGCCGGCGCCGTTCCAGTCGCCCTTGGCCGGCTTGGGGTCCAGCGTCGCGGAGACCCCGAAGTCCTCGGCCGTGCGGTAGAGCAGCCAACGAGCCACCCACAGCTGGTCGGAGACCTCCAGCGGGGAGAGCGGCCCCACCTGGAACTCCCACTGGCCCGGCATCACCTCGGCGTTGATCCCGGAGATGCCCAGGCCAGCCTTGAGACAGTTCTCCAGGTGCGCCTCGACGATGTCCCGGCCGTAGATCTCGTCCGCGCCGACGCCGCAGTAGTAGCCGCCCTGCGGCGCGGGGAAGCCGTTCTCCGGAAAGCCCAGCGGGCGCGAGCCCTTGAAGAAGGTGTACTCCTGCTCGATACCGAAGATCGGCTCCTGAGCGGAGAACTTCTCCGCCACCGGCCGCAGTTGCGCGCGGGTGTTGGAGACGTGCGGGGAGTCGTCTTCGGTGTTGTAGACCTCGCACAGCACCAGCAGGTGGTTTCCGCCCCGGATCGGGTCCGGGTAGCTGGCCACCGGCTTGAGCACACAGTCCGAGGCGTGGCCCTCGGCCTGGTTGGTGCTCGACCCGTCGAAGCCCCACACCGGCGGTTCCACGCCGTCCGCCAGGATCTTGGTCTTGGAACGCAGCTTGGCGGTCGGCTCCGTGCCGTCGATCCAGATGTACTCGGCCTTGTAGCTCACGGTGGGGACTCCTTGGGAGGTCAACGCGGTTGCTTCGCGGGTGCTTGCGCGGGACTTCACGGGACTGCGCGGGGGGCGTCCGCCGGCGCCTTCGCCTGCGCGCCTCGCCGGTGTGGATGGCGTGCCGCTTCGAACGTTGGGCACACCATGGCCAGCGGCGATTGCCCTTCCGTTGCCCTGTTGTTAAGCCGCTGTGAACGAGTCGCCGATCCGCGCCGGGGCCGGCTGTGCGGGCAAGGGAACGAGATCGTTAGGGTGGGGCGGCGCCTCCGGCCGCCGGGCCCGGCGGAACGGCGGTGGAACGGCGCGAGGCGAGACGGCGGCTGGCGCGGCGAAGGAGGCGAAGGACTCGTGCGGCCCCGGTCGCGGCAGACGAGACGCCGAACAAGCGAGAAAGGCGTGCAGAGGATGAGGATTGGCCTGCTCGGCACCGGCCCCTGGGCCGGCGTCACCCACGGCCCCGGCCTGGCGGAGCACCCCGAGGTCGAACTGGCCGGCGTCTGGGGCCGCAGGCCCGAGGCGGCCGCCGAGTTGGCGACCACGCTGCGTACCCGCCCCTATGACACCCCCGAGGCGCTCTTCGCCGACTGCGAGGCGGTCGCCTTCGCGCTCCCGCCCGACGTGCAGGCGCCGCTCGCGGTGCGCGCGGCCGAGGCCGGCTGCCATCTGCTGCTGGAGAAGCCGGTGGCCACCACGGTCGACGGCGCCCGCGCGGTGGCCGACGCCGTGGCGGCGCACGACCGCGCCTCGGTGGTCTTCTGCACGTTCCGCTTCGCCCCGGAGACCGCCTCCTGGGTGGCGGCCCAGAGCGGCACCGAGGGCTGGTTGACCGGCAGCGTCCAGGCGTTCGCCTCACTCTTCGGCGGGCCCGAGGAGCCGAACCCGGCCACGCCCTGGCGTCGCGAACGCGGCGCGCTGTGGGACATCGGGCCGCACGCGCTCTCGCTGCTGCTGCCCCCGCTGGGCGATGTCGTCGACCTCGCGTCGATCCGCGCCGCCCGGGGCCCGGACGACATGGTGCACGCCGTACTCTGCCACGCCTCGGGCGCCACCAGCACGCTGACCCTCAGCCTCTCGATGCCGCCGCAGGCCGCCGGCTTCCAGGCCGAACTGCGCGGCGCCGCAGGCGTTTCGACCCTCCCCGAGTCGGGCGGCGGCGGCCCGGTCCGCCCGTTCCAGCGTGCCGTGGACGCCCTGATCCAGTCGGCGAACGGCGGCCAACCCCACCCGTGCGACGCCCGGTTCGGCCTCCGCGTCACGGAGATCCTGGCGGCGATCGAGTCCGCGCTCCAGACCTCGCCCCCGGGACACGACCTAGAACGCCACCCTGCCTAGACCGCGTTCCGGACCCCGTCGGCCGGCCGGGTCAGGTCCAGCGACCAGGTCTGGCCGGTCTCCCGTGGGCCGAAGAGCGTGTGCGGCGCGCTGTCCGTGAGCGTGAAGCCGGCCGCCTGGTAGAGGCGACGGGCGCTGGCCAGGCACTCGTTGGTCCACAGCACCATCCGGCGGTAGCCAACTCCGCGCGCGAAGTCGAGGCAACGGGCGACCAGCGCGCCCCCGATGCCGAGGCCGCGCGCGTGGGGCTCGACCAACAGCAGCCGCAGCCGCGCCGTCTCGGCATCATCCGGTTCGGCGACGCAGAGAATGGACCCGACCGGCTCGCCGTCCCACTCCGCGATCCACGCGGCCTCGCGCGCCGCGTCGTGCTCGCGGGCGAACGTGGCCACGACGTCGGCGACGAGCGCCTCGAAGGCGGCGTTCCAGCCGTACTCGGCGGTGTAGAGCGCACCGTGCCGCTGGATGACCCACCCCAATTCGCCCGGCTCCGGCGGTCGGAGAAGGTGTCCGGTTGGGCGTCGGCGCAGACCCAGCAGCAGCGTGACCACGCGCAGTGCGGCGCCGAGGCGCTCGCGTTCGGCGGCCGACAGGTCGCGGACCAGGGCTCCGGTGGCCTCCCGCGCCCTGCGGTCCAGCAGCCGGGCCGCCTCCCGGCCGGCGCCGCTCAGGCCGACCAACTGCCGCCGGGAGTCGGCCGGATCGCTCTCCCTCCCGACCAGGCCCCTGGCCTCGGCGCGCGACAGTAACCTGCTGAGCTGCCCGGCGTCCATGTCCAACCGCTCGCGGAGCGCCGCCACCGGCACCCGGCGGCCGGCGGCCAACTCGTAGAGCACCCGAGCCTCCGGCAGCGAGTGCGGGGTGCCGAGCCGGTGGCGGTAGTCCAGGGCGCCGATCAGCCGGGTGTACTCGCGGCTGAACTCCCGAAGGGAGCGCACCAGTTCCTCGTCGACCGGCTCCTCGGCGGAGCCGGCCGGCTTCGTTTGAGCATTCATTGACTCAGTCAAACGTATACGGCGTCCGCCCCACAAGCCCCCGAACGTCGCTGCCCGTCACCGAGCCCCGCCGGGCGCGCGGGCGTCGGCGGGGCTCAAGCCCAGGTCTCCGGGGCCGTTCGGGCCTCGGGGGCGTTTCAGGCCCGAGGGTGGTGGCCCAGGGCGACCGCGACCTCCTGCACGTTCTGGTAGGCAAGCTCCTCGGGCAGGTCGGCGCGCACCGTCTCGATCAACGGCTCGGGCGCGTGGTTCTGGTCGAGCGCCGCGAGCACCTCGGGCCGGTCGGCCGGGAAGTCGGTCCGCCGCAGATAGCGGGCCAGCTCGAAGCGGAACGCCTCGTCGTTCCACTCCTCGGCGTTCGCCCCGGTGCCGGGCCGGACGGGCCCGTCGGCCAGCGGCGGATCGTCGTCGGCCGCCGGCTCGGGGTCGTGCCACTCCTCGGCCCTCGACGGTCGCTCGCCGCGCAACATGCCCTGAAGCTCATGCTTCATCTCGTCGTCGCGACGCGGGCTGTACTGGTCGCTCCCACGCTGCTGCATGGCTTCCTCCTCACCACGTCGGGAGCGCCTCGGGTACCCGTCGGGGCCCGTCCCACACCGCGTGCGGGGAACGGAAGGCGCGGTCGGATGGTTTGGCGCCCTTCCCGGCGGGGAACTCGGTCAGTCCGGGTCGGTGAGCGGCCTGGCACAGGGAAAACGCACAAGCTCCGGGTCGGGGAAATCAGGGGCCCCGCCCGGAGTGTTCTCGCGCCCACCACTCCGTCGCCGGTCCGTTCTCCCTCTCCGTTTTGGCGCGCCGCGCCTTCTCGCCGCCTCCTCAGGGGGCGGCACCCGCGCGGCGTCGAGCGGTCACAATCGTCGAGCGGTCACGGTCGTCGAACGGGCATGGCCGGGCCCGTCGAACGGTCACGGCTGGGGTTCGCCGGCCGTCGCGCCCAGCAGGGAGCGCCAGGCGGAGTCAAGACAGGTCTCCTCGTCGCGGGCCGCCTCCGGCAGCACCGTGGGTATGGCGCGCGCCAGTTGGGCCCGGCCCAGCTGGTCGCAGTAGGCGCGCAGGGCACGTTGGCGCGCCTCCTCCTCGGGGAGGGACAACGTGGCCCGCAGCAACGAGGTCAGCGCGTCCAGCCGCCGACTTATCACCCGTTCCAGCACCGCCGCCACGCGTGGCTGCCCGGCCTCGGCGAGCAGTGCGAGTTCGGTAGGGTCCCGGTGCGCGAGACCGGTCATGGTGCGCAGCAACTCCCGCCCCCGCGCGGCCGGTTCGCGTTCCCCGACGGAGACGGCCTCGCGCAGCTCGCGGGTGGAACGGGCCTCCCAACCGGCCAGCGCGGCGTCGATCAGGGCGTCACGGTTGGTGAAGTGCCAGTAGAAGCTGCCCTTGGTCGCGCCAAGACGCGCGGCCAGGGGCTCGATGGCGATGGCGCTGAGGCTTCCCTCGTCCCGCAGCGCGTCGAGCGCCGCGTCGGCCCAGTCCGCAGCCGTCAAACGGCGTCGGGCTCCCCGTCGTTGTGGCATGGGAGAAAGGTAACGTAAAGTTAAAACCATGCGGCGGCGTATGGTGATATGTCCCGTAAGTTCGCCCGCCGCCTCCCGAGTTGTCCCCGGGGTCGGTCAGCCCCCCTCGCCGACCGACCCCGAAACACCCCCCACCGGCCCCCCTCGGGCCGCCTCCCCGTCTTCCCCCCCGTCTTCCCCCTGCCTGACGTCCCCCTCGGACCCCCTGGCCAGGCCGCGTCGTGTCGCGCGCGACGGGGTCACGTCCCGGCCGCGCTACTTCTCGGTCTTCTCCAGGGCGCTGCCCTCCAGGCCGTCCTCGGTGGCGGGCGCCGGCCCCTTGGTGCGTACGCGCTCCACCTCGTGCAGCGACTCGCGTAGATCGGCGAGCCAGGAGTCGGCGTTGCGCTCCACCAGCCGCACGCACCACGCGAGCGCGTCGCTTCGGCTGCGGGCCACGCCGCCGGCGATCAGTGTGTCGAGCACCAGCCGTTCCGGCTGCTTGAGGCGGGTCATCACCGGGGCCGAGATGTGGGTGAACATCTCCTGGCTGTGGCCGCAGCGCGCCCCCCAGGAAAGCTGCCGCCGGAAGCGGATCTGCGCCTCGCGCGCCACCTCGACCCGCTGCGCCCTGGTGCGCTCGCGGAACTCGGTGATGCGCCCCTGACAGGCCGCCTCGTACTCGGTGATCGACGCCCCTGCGGGGAGGTCCGGCTCCGCTATCCGGCCGATCACTGTGATCTCCTCGCGGTCGGCGGAGACCTCGACCAGCTCGGTGAACCAGGACTCCGGCAGTCGACCGACGAACCAGCCGTGCAGCTCCTGCCGCCCCTTGTCTGTAATCATGTAATCAATATTACGCCTCGGCCGAGTTCCCCGGTCCAGCGCCCCGTGTCACGGAACGGTCCCAACGCGCCGAGGGCGCCCGACAGTTGGTGAAAAACGGTCGAACGCCCCCGACCTCTCCCCGCGTCGGCCGGCCGGATCGGCGCCGCCAGCAGGCCGGTTCAACGCCACTGGCCAGCACTTTCGACGCCGCCGGCAGCCGGTCCGCGCCGCCGGCAGCCCGTTCGACGTCGCCGGCGGCCGGTCAGCGCTGCCGGTCGCGGAAGCGGTAGGCGGCACGCTGGGTGCGGGCGATCGACTTCCAGCGGCTGGCCTGCTCGGCGCGCAGCCGGGCGTCGGTGCGGGCCGCCGCCCAGGCGTTCTCGCGCAACAGCTTGCGATAGCTGGTCAGTCGACGCTCGGGCAGGGCGCCCGACTCGATGGCGGCGAGCACCGCACAGCCCGGCTCCGCCTGGTGCGCGCAGTCGGCGAAGCGGCACTCCTCGGCCAACTCCTCGATGTCGGCGAAGACCTGGCCCAGGCCGTCGGACGCCTCGAAGAGGCCGACCCCGCGCAGCCCCGGGGTGTCGATCAACACCCCGCCCTGCGGCAGCGGCAGCAACTCGCGGCGCACGGTGGTGTGTCGGCCCTTGCCGTCCACGGCGCGGATGTCGCCGGTGGCGAGCGCCTCCTCGCCCAACAGGGCGTTGCCCAGCGTCGACTTGCCGGCGCCCGATGTGCCCAGCAGCACCACCGTCCCGCTCAGCAGCGCGGTGAGAGCGTCCACGCCCTCGCCGTTGAGCGCGCTGGTCGCCACCACATCGGCGCCCGGGGCCAGTGCGGTGGCCTCCTCCAACAGCGCCTCGGGGTCGGCGGCCTGGTCGATCTTGGTGAGCGCCACCACCGGGCGGGCGCCGCTCTCCCAGGCCAGCGCCAGCAGGCGCTCCAGCCGCCCGGCGTCCAGGGAGCCGCCGGCCGAGACCGCGAGGACGACGGTGTCGACATTGGCGGCCAACACCTGGCTGTGGGAGTCGCGGGAGGCCGTGGCCCGCACGATCGCGGTGCGGCGCGGGAGCAGGGCCGCAAGGCGCGGATGGGCGCCGTCCCGCAGCGCGGCCCAGTCGCCGGTGCAGGCGCCGGGCGTGGTCGTGCTCTCGGCGCGCGCCGGGCCGACGGCGGTGACCAGGTCGCACCGGCCCCGGTCGATCCGGACCACCCGGGCCGGCACCAGTCCGTCACGACCCGGCTCGTCGAAGGCGGCGGCCCAGCCGTCGTCCCAACCGTGCGCGGACAGGAGGCCGTTGGGGTCGACCGGGTCGACGGTGCCCTCGGGCTCGCCGGAGCCGTGGAGGTCGTCGAAGTCGTTGAGATCGTTGAAATCGCCGGTGGAACGTGAGAGGGAACGCGAACTCATGACAGATGAGAACCCTTTGCGAAAAGGGTCCCGCGCGCGACAGCGTGACGTCGGGATGCGTCGGTCAGGCGGCGGCCGGAACCCTGGGGAGGAGAAGGACGGTCCGTGCGCTGCTCGGGGCAGGCGTCATCACCACAGCCATCAACCTCACCTCCCGTTCTCGGGGCCCTCAACGGGCCGTCGTCACAAGCGCGGTCACTGTACCACCGGGCACCGACAGCCGGCCCGCGCGAATTCGACCCGCGAATCCGACCCGCACGAATCCAACCGGCGCGAGGGCCGGGCGCCGTTCGTGACGGCCACCCGACCCCTCGCGTTCCACCGCTCGCGGCCCCGCTCCGGGGACGTCAGTGCTTCAGGAACACCAGCAGGTCCTCGTGGAACTTCTCCTTGAAGCCGGGCACGTTGGCCAGCCCGTGCGGCGCTCCCTCGTAGACGTGGAGGTTCGCGTCCGGGATGATCTCGGCCGACTTCCGGCCGGCGGCGTCGATCGGCACGATCTGGTCGTCGTCGCCATGGATCACCAGGGTGGGCACGTCGATGCGCCGCAGGTCCTCCGTGAAGTCGGTCTCGGAGAACGCCGCGACGCAGTCCAGTGCGCCCCGCACGCCGAGTTGCATGGCCATCAGCCAGAACGCGTACTTGTTGCCCTCCGTCACGTTGTTGTTCGGGCGGTTGGCGCCAAAGAACATTTCGGTCAGATCCAGATAGAACTGCGACCGTTCCTTACGAATACCGTCCCGGATCTGGTCGAAGACGTCGATCGGGGTGCCTTCGGGGTTCTGCGGGGTCTTGAGCATCAGCGGCGGCACCGCGCCCAGCAGCAGGACCCGGCTGACCCGGTCGGTGCCGTGGCGGCCGATGTAGCGCGTCACCTCGCCGCCGCCCGTGGAGTGTCCCACCAGCGTGATGTCCCGCAGGTCGAGCTGCTCGATCACCTCGGCCAGGTCGTCGGCGTAGGTGTCCATGTTGTTGCCGTGCCAGGTCTGGGTGGAACGACCGTGGCCGCGCCGGTCGTGGGCGATCCCGCGATAGCCGTTCTCGGCCACGAGGTTGAGCTGGTCGTCCCAGACGTCGGCCTGGAGCGGCCAGCCGTGCGAGAAGACCACGGGCGGGCCGATGCCCCAGTCCTTGTAGTAGATGTGCGCTCCGTCGCGGGTCCTCACAAAGCTCATCGGTGCCTCCTCGGGTGCCTGCGCGCGGGCAGGCGCATACGGCTCGGCCGGCCCGGACGCCGCCGGGGCGCTGGCCCCGACGCGGGCCGCTTCTTCGAACGTAGGCCGATAGGCCATTCGGTGCAAAAGCGGCCAAACAATCCGGTAACTCTCGATCGGTCGTCGAACCGGCCCCCTCCGCGTGGGACCCGAACCGGGGGCCGCCCGCATCGGGGTGGACAGGGGGCGGCGACCTTTGCCACGCTGAGCCGCCCTCCGTTATCGAACGAACTTACGAGGAGCTGGAGCGTTCATGCCCGTCCCCGCCCGCCTCGCGCCCGAGGTCGCCGCCTTCTACACCACCCACACCTCCTTCAGTGACCCGGGGCCACTGAGTGCGGCATATGCCGCACTCCCCGCCGACCCAGGTCAACTGGCCCGGGTCGCCCGGGGGTTGGTCATCCACCGGCTGGAGGGCGAACACCGGGGCTATGCGATACCGGAGGACCGCCTCCACCACGAGGCCGAGACCCGCTACCTCGACGACATCCTCCGGATCATCCTCGACCGGAACGGCGCACCCCTGACCGAGGAGCGCAGCAACGATGACCGTTTCGTCGGCATCTGCCGTGACTTCGCGTTGCTGCTCTGTTCGTTCCTGCGCCACGCGGGCATCCCGGCGCGGATGCGGTACGGCTTCGCCGACTACTTCGGCGACGACGGCTTCCACGCCGACCACGCCGTCACCGAGTACTGGGACGAGCGACGCGGCTGGCTGCTCGCGGACGCCAACATCGCTACCGAACCGCCCGCCGGCATCGACCCGTTGGACGTTCCCCGCGACCGCTTCCTGACCGCCGGCGCCGCCTGGCGCGCGGTGCGCGCCGGGGAGGCCGACCCGTCGACCTTCGGCGTGCGCACCCCGGAGGTGACCCTGGCGGGGGAGTGGTTCGTCAGCGCGGTCCTCTGCCTCGACCTGGCCATGCTCAACGGCACCGAGCCCCTGCTGTGGGACGTCTGGGGCGAGGACCCCACCGACGACGCCGACCTCACGGACGCCCTGCGCGCCCTCAACGACCGCATCGCCCAGGTCACCGACCCCGAGGTCGACTTCGCGGCCGCCCGCGAGCTGTACCTCGCCACCCCCGAGCTGCGCGCGCCGCAGACCATCCTCTCCCTGGCCCCCTTCCTGGGCGCCCGCGAGGTGACGCTGCGCTGAGCCGCGACGCGGCCGTGGCCCTCGCCGTGGACCGTTCGCCGGCCTCGTCGTGCTCGACGCGGCTTAGACGTCGAAGTACAGCTCGAACTCGTGCGGGTGCGGCCGGAGCTGCATCGGGGCGATCTCCTTCTCCCGCTTGAAGTCGATCCAGGTCTCGATCAGGTCGGCGGTGAACACGCCACCGGCCTGGAGGTACTCGTTGTCGGCCTCCAGCGCGTCCAGCACCGCCGGCAGCGAGGTCGGGACCTGCGGCACGCCGGCGTGCTCCTCCGGGGCCAGCTCGTAGAGGTCCTTGTCGATCGGCTCGGCCGGCTCGATCTTGTTCTTGATGCCGTCCAGGCCCGCCAACATCAGCGCCGAGAAGGCGAGATACGGGTTGGAGGACGGGTCGGGCGCGCGGAACTCGACCCGCTTGGCCTTCGGGTTGGAGCCGGTGATCGGGATGCGCATCGCGGCGGAACGGTTCCGCTGCGAGTAGACCAGGTTGACCGGCGCCTCGAAGCCGGGGACGAGGCGGTGGTAGGAGTTCACCGTCGGGTTGGTGAACGCCAGCAGCGACGGGGCGTGCTTGAGGATGCCGCCGATGTAGTAGCGGGCGATGTCCGACAGCCCGGCGTAGCCCTGCTCGTCGTAGAAGAGCGGGGTCTCGCCCTGCCACAGCGACTGGTGGACGTGCATCCCGGAGCCGTTGTCGCCGAAGATCGGCTTGGGCATGAAGGTGGCGGTCTTGCCGTTGCGCCAGGCGACGTTCTTCACGATGTACTTGAAGAGCATCAGGTCGTCGGCGGCGGCCAGCAGGGTGTTGTACTTGTAGTTGATCTCGGCCTGGCCGGCGGTGCCGACCTCGTGGTGCTGGCGCTCCACCTTCAGGCCGGCGGCGGCCAACTCCAGGGAGATCTCGGCCCGCAGGTCCGCGAAGTGGTCGACGGGCGGGGCCGGGAAGTAGCCACCCTTGTAACGGACCTTGTAACCCCGGTTGCCACCCTCCTCGATGGCGCCGGTGTTCCAGGCGCCGGCCTCGGAGTCGATGTAGTAGTAGCCGGCGTTGGAACGGGTCTCGAAGCGCACGTCGTCGAAGACGTAGAACTCGGCCTCGGGGCCGAAGAACGCGGTGTCCGCGATGCCGGAGGAGGCCAGGTACGCCTCGGCCTTCTTCGCCACGTTCCGCGGGTCGCGGCTGTAGGCCTCGCCCGTGATCGGGTCGTGGATGAAGAAGTTGATGTTGATGGTCTTGTCCTTGCGGAACGGATCGACCCGCGCCGTGGACAGATCGGGAACCAGCGCCATGTCGGACTCGTGGATGGCCTGGAAGCCGCGGATCGACGATCCGTCGAACATCAGGCTCTCCGCCGGGTCGAAGGCCTCGACCGGAACGGTGACGTGCTGCATGATGCCCGGCAGGTCGCAGAAGCGGACGTCAATGAACTTGACGTCGTTGTCCGCGATGTACTTCTTGATCTCGTCGGCGTTTCGGAACATCCGATGTCCTCCTAGCCCCGACCCGGCAGGGCGGGGATGTGCAGCTCGGGAATGGCCCGTCGCGCGGGCCTGCCGGGGCCGACCCTAGGTAGAGGCCATTTCTCGGGCATGACCCACTTGTTTCCCCAGTGTTAACCGGACTTCTCGCCGGATAGCCGGCGGCACGCCGGCGCGGCGGCCGCGCTACCGTGGAGGCGTGGACAACCGGCAGGCAATAGGTTCGTGGCTCTCCGGCCCCCGTGCGGCGGCCGAGGACATGGGGATCGACTTCGGTTACCGGGGTGAGCGGTTGGGACTCCCCAGGGAGGGCCCGGGATCGGTCGCGACGGTCGGGCGGCGGGCCGCCGCCATCTGCGTGGACTGGGCGCTGTGCGCGCTGATCGCATACGGTCTGCTCGCCGGCGGGGACGTCGCCATGGCCAACAACTGGACGTTGGTGGTCTTCACGCTGATGTGTGTCCTCACCGTGGGCACGGTCGGGATGACGCCCGGCAAGCGGCTGTTGGGGCTGCGGGTGCTGCACCTGTCGGGTGGGCGCCTCTCGTTCCCCCGTGCCGCGCTCCGCTCGCTGCTGCTGTCGCTGGCGATCCCCGCCCTGGTCTGGGACCGCGACGGCCGGGGCCTGCACGACCGCGCGGTGGGCGCGGTCCAGGTGCGCTTCACGGGACAGGCCCCGGAGAACCTCTCCGGACCGGCCCCGGAGACCTCGGAAACCCCAGAAGGCCCGGCGAAGAAGTAGACCGACAGGTCGGCACGAAGAAGCGGCCGGTGGGCCTCAGCGTCCGCGCCGGGGCGCCTGGTTGTTCCCCTTGAGCCGCATTCCGCCCTTGGGGAGAGGCCCCTTCGGGATCGGCATGTTGTTCATCAAATCCCCCATGGCACGCAGCCGGTCGTTGACCTCGGTGACCCGAGGGCCGGCCAGCACCTTGGGGTACTTCACGATCCGACGCCGCAGCTCCTTCAGCTCCACCTGGCCCTCGCCCTTGCCCACGACCAGGTCGTGGACGGGGACATCGGAGACCACCCGGTTCATCCGGCGCTTCTCGGCGGCCATCAGGGTCTTGAGACGGTTCGGGTTCCCCTCGCCGACCAGGACCACACCGCACTTGCCGACCGCCCTGTGCACCACGTCCTGCTGCCGGTTGACCGCGATCGCCGGGGTGAAGACGATGCCCCGCCGCATGTTCTCCAGCACGGCGGCCGCCGCACCCGGCTGGCCCTCCATCTGGCTGAAGGCGGCCCGCTCGGCCCGGCGGCCGAAGACGATGGCCGTGGTCAACAGCGCGACCAGGAAGCCCAGGATGCCCAGGTAGACCGGGTGTCCCCAGAGAATGCCGATGCCGAGAACAATCCCGAACGTGACAAGAAAGACCAGAGCCAGCCACAGACCGATCCATCGATCGACCCGCTTGGCCATCTTGTAGGTCAGACCGATCTGCTTCAGCCGGCCTGGGTTCTCGGAATCCTGTTCCTTTTCCTTCCGCGCCATGCCGGTCAGTCTACGGCGCTCCCGGCCCCACGCTTCCCCGGGTCAGGCGCCGGGAGTGGGCAGCGCGGGCGGCGACTGACCGGCGTCGGCCGCGCGCAGGGCGCGCTCCGCCTCCCGGTGAGCGGCCGCCCGCTCCTGGTCCTCCCGCACCGCGGACCAGGCGTTCTCCAGAGCCGTGCGCCGACCGCCGGCCAACAGCCGCTCGTCCAGGGCCCGTAGGGCCCGGCCCACCCTCGGCCGCTCCCGGTGTACCAGCTGAACCAGACCCATCACAGCGCCCTTCCCCCTCGCCCCGGCCCAGCCGGGTCGGACCATCCCCGGTGCGCCCGTCCGCACCCCACGAACCCGCCATGGCTCAGCCATGGATGACGCTCCCCCTCATCGTTGTCCAACGGTGTTTCCGCCCCGTGACCCCCGGGTCAACAGCCGGCGGCGCCTCGCCGCCCCCGAGGTGCCGCGATCACGCCACCTTCGGGGTGCCGCGCCGCTCGACGGCCTGCCGGTAGAGCCGGCCGGCCCGGTAGGAGGACCGCACCAGCGGCCCCGACATCACCCCGGCGAATCCGATCTCCTCGGCCTCCTGCTGGAGTTCGACGAACTCGTCCGGCTTCACCCACCGCTCCACCGGGTGGTGCCGGGGGGTGGGCCGCAGGTACTGGGTGATGGTGATCAGCTCGCAGCCGGCCTCGTGTAGGTCGCGCAGCGCCTGGCTGACCTCCTCGCGGGTCTCGCCGAGCCCCAGGATCAGGTTCGACTTGGTGACCAGCCCCGCCTCGCGGGAGAGGGTCAGCACCCGGAGCGAACGCTCGTAGCGGAAGGCGGGACGGATGCGCTTGAAGATCCTCGGCACCGTCTCCACGTTGTGCGCCAGCACCTCGGGGCGGGTGGCGAAGACCTCATCCAACTGCTCGGGAACGGCGTTGAAGTCGGGGATCAGCAACTCGACCCCGGTGCCCGGCATGGCCTGATGGATCTGGCGCACGGTCTCGGCGTAGAGCCAGGCGCCGCCGTCGGGCAGGTCGTCCCGGGCGACGCCGGTGACCGTGGCGTACCTCAGGCCCATCTGGCGCACCGACTCGGCCACCCGGCGGGGCTCGTCCCGGTCGAGATCGGCCGGCTTCCCGGTGTCGATCTGGCAGAAGTCACAGCGCCTGGTGCACTGTTCGCCGCCGATCAGGAAGGTCGCCTCGCGGTCCTCCCAGCACTCGAAGATATTGGGACAGCCGGCCTCCTGGCAGACCGTGTGGAGGCCCTCGCGCTTCACCAGCCCGTGCAGCGCCTGATACTCCGGGCCCATACGGGCACGGGTTTTGATCCACTCCGGCTTGCGTTCGATCGGGGTCTGACTGTTCCGGACCTCAAGACGCAGCATCTTGCGACCGTCTGGTGCGACAGCGGACACGTCCGGCTCCCTACGGCTTTCGATTCTTTGGCGTTCCCCAGCGTACGCCTCGGGAAGTGGGGGTGATCCCGGTCACACGGCCCTGGGCAGTGGGGTGGCGGCCGACCACACGGCGGACAGGTGCTTCTCCACCACGGGAAGTACCTCGGCGACCGTGATGCGGCGGCCCAGCTCCTGGGAGAGCGAGGTCACCCCGGCGTCCCTGATGCCGCACGGCACGATCCGGTCGAACCAGGTGTTGTCCGAATCGCAGTTGAGCGCGAAGCCATGCATGGTGACGCCCTTGGCGACGCGGATGCCGATCTGGGCCAGCTTGCGGTCCTCGTGACGCTGCCCGGCGTTGGACGGCGCGTACTCGGGGCCGCTGAGCCGGGGGTCGAACTCCTCGTCGTGCCGCCGGGGGTCGAAGTCCAACGACAGACCGCCGAGACCGGCCCGCGCGCCGGCGACCTCGTCGCCCAGCACCCACACCCCGCTGCGGCCCTCGACCCGGGTGGTCTCCAGGCCGAACTCGGCGCAGACCCCGATCAACGCCTCCTCAAGACGGCGCACATGGGCCACCACATCGACCGGACGTGGCAACTTCATGATCGGATAGCCCACCAACTGGCCCGGTCCGTGCCAGGTGATCTTGCCCCCGCGATCGATATCGATCACCGGGGTGCCGTCCAGGGGGCGCTCGCTGTCCTCCGTGCGCCGCCCGGCGGTGTACACCGACTGGTGTTCCAGGAGCAGACAGGTGTCGGGGATCTCGTCCGCGAAGCGAGCGGTGTGCACGCGACGCTGCTCCTGCCAGGCGGCGTGGTACTCCACCGCCTCGTCTCCGAACCCCAGATGGACAAAGCGCAGCTCGTCCACTGCAACTCTCGCTTTCCGTACACGTGCTTGGCATACACGTTCTGGTGTGAGACGCACTGGCGCCTCGCACCAACTCTAAGCCCGGCCGACCACCGCGAGGGGGGTGGCCTCCGGCTCACACATACGGATGAATCATCCGCCGTCGCGGCGTTGCGACCTGGCAGGACCGTTACATTCACGCCGTTCCAGCCGCACAGCCGTAAGGCAGGAGACCGCATCGCCGATGTCTACGGAACGACCCGGAGGCCCGGCCTCCCCGCAGTCCACCACCCCGCGCAACCCGAACCGACAGTTGGCCGCCCTGATCACCGAGGCGGGCTTCTCCCACGCCGGGCTCGCCAGACGCGTGGATCAACTTGGCCTCGAACACGGCCTCGACCTCCGGTATGACAAGACCTCGGTCACCCGCTGGCTGCGCGGTCAGCGCCCGCGTGGCACGACCCCGGCACTGATCGCCGAGGTGTTCACCCGCCGGCTGGGCCGCCGGCTCTCCGCGCAGGACCTGGGCCTTGAGGCCTGCGCCCCCGTCTACGCGGGGCTGGAGTTCGCCGGCAGCCCGGCCGAGGCGATCGACATCGTCGCCGGCCTCTGGCGGAAGGACACCGGGGGGTACGCCGAGCTGCGCAAGATCGCGTTCACCCCGGCCGGCCTCGTGGTGCCCAGCCGGGACTGGCTGATCGGCCGCCCCGACGAACGCGTCGCCCGGGGCGAAGCCCCGGACGGCGGCCCCGCACACGATCCCCCCTCGCCCACCGTGCGGGTGCCCGAGCAACTGCGCGGCCACGGCCCGCTCGGTGCCGCCCGCGCCAACCCACGGATGCCACGCCCCAGCCGGATCGACCGGGTGGAGCGAGGGCCGGGCCAGCGGGTGACGGTGGGCGACATCGCCGCCCTGCGCTCGGTGGCCGAGCTGTTCCGAGGTCTTGACCAGGCATACGGGGGCGGCCACGCCCGGCAGGCGCTGGTCCGCTACCTGGAGCACGAGCTGGAGCCCACGCTCCGGGGCAGCTACGGGGAACAGATCGGCCGCAAGTTGTTCTCGGCCGCCGCTGAGCTGACCCGGCTCGCCGGGTGGACGGCCTACGACATCGCCGCCCACGGCCTCGCCCAGCGGTACTTCGTCCAGGCACTGCGCCTGGCCCAGGCGGCGGGTGACCGGGGGTACGGCAGCTATGTCCTGGTGTCGATGAGTCGACAAGCCATCTACCTCGGTCACGGCCGGGAGGCCGTGCAGTTGGCCCGGGTGGCGCAGCAGGGGATCGCCAGCTCGGTGGCGCCGGTGGTCCAGGCGCTGCTGCACGCGGTCGAGGCACGTGGCCACGGGCTGCTGGGCGAGGTCAGGTCGTGCACGGCCGCCATGGCCAGGGCCGAGCGGGCGCTGGAGGCGGCCCGGTCGTCGGAGGACGCGCCGCCATGGGCGCGCTTCTTCGACGAGGCGCAGTTGGCCGACGAGTTCGGCCACTGCAACCGGGATCTGAAGCAGTACCGGGCCGCCGCCCGGCACGCGGAGCGCTCGCTCCAGCTGAGGGCCCCCGAGTACGCCCGCAGCCGGCTGTTCTGCCGGGTGGTGCTGGCCTCGGCCCGGCTGGGCCTGGGCGACGTGGAGCAGGCGTGCGCGCTCGCGGCGGAGGCGGCGCAGCAGGCCAACGAGATGCGCTCGGCACGCGCCCACGAGTACGTCCAGGACTTCGAGCGACGCTTGGAGCCGTTCCGGGACGCGGCGGCCGTCCGGGCCTACCGCGAGAAGACGGCGGTGCTGCGGTAGGCCCGGCCGGGCGGCGGCCAGGATCAGCCGACGGCCATGCTGGCGCCCGTGGCCGCCCGGGCGCAGCCCAGGTCCTCCAGGACGGCGAGGCTGACGCGGCGGGCGGAGACGAGGTCCCCGGTGATGCCCGGCAGGTCCCGGTGGTCGCCGCAGACGTAGAGCCCGTCCAGCAGGCGCACCGGCCGGCGCCGCCGATAGGGCGGCGGCAGCACGGGCACCGCCTGCCGGTCGTGGTGGGCGGCGAGCAGCCGCCAGCTGTCGGCGGACGCCCCGTGGAGTTCGCCGAGCTGGGGTCGGGCCACCTTGTCGAGCAACTCGGCGGGCTCCGCCGCCTGCGGGCCGATGATCACCGAGGTCAGCAGCGTCTGGCCGGCGGGGGCCCGGCTCGGGTCGGCGGCGGAGGCGGCCACCGAGTGGGCCACCGGACCTCGCCCGCCGGCCTCCACCAGCAGCGCCGGGTGCGGCGTCGGTAGCGTCGGCGCCGCGTGGTGAAGGACGGTCATCTGGTGGAAGCGCGGCATCCGCAGGCCCGGCAGCAGCCGCCCCGCCGTCGCCGCCCCGGTGGCGACCACCACGGCCCGGCAGCGGTAGACGCCATGGGCCGCCGTCTCGACCCGGGTGGTGGCGACGGAGGTCACCCTGACCCCCGTGCGCAGCGACCCGGCCGGCAACTCGGCCGCCAGCGCCGCCGGCAGCGCCGCCGAGCCGCCCTCGGGCAGCGCGAGACCATGGCGGGCGAAGGCGTGCAGCACGGCGTCGCTCAACCGGCTCGACGTCGCCAACTCCGGGTCGTGGAGCAGCGCGGCGAGCGTTGGCCTGAGCATGGCATCGGCGATGCGGGCCGGGATGTCGCGCTGGGTCAGGGCCTGGGCGGCCGTGACCTCGGGCCGCCGGGAGAGCTGCTCCTCGGTCAGCCGCCCCAGCCTGGCCAGGTTGGCCCGGAGCCAGATCTGGTCGAAGGACTCGGCGGGCGGGGTGTTCTCGTCGCTCTCGCCGCCGAGGTGGCGGACCGGGCCGGCGCCGTGCAGTTGGACCCCGCCGGTCAGCGGACGCAGCGCCACCGGCCGGGGGAGTTCGGCCAGTGCGGGGGACTGGGGGAGGGTCAGCTGGCTGGAGCGGTCCAGAAGGAAGCCGTCCCGCTGTTCGGTGGCCATCCGGCCGCCGATCCGGTCGCTGGCCTCCAGCACGGTGATCGCCAGCCCGGCCGCGCTCAGCCGGTGGGCCGCTGCCAGCCCGGCGGTTCCTGCTCCGATGATGACAACGTCGGTGTCCGTGTGGCGTGTTCGGCTGCTGAGCACTGGGCCTCCCTGGTGAGGTGGTCGGTGCGTCGGAGCGGCGGTCGGTCCTCGGCGGGTGAGCCTTGGTACCTGATGCCCGCTGCGGCGCGAGCAATGCCTTCCGAACCGGAGCCGACCCTCTCACGACATCCCGAAAGCGGCAGAGCGCACGGACCGGGTATCGGTGCACAAGGAGGGCGCAGACCCCGGGCAGGGCGCTCCTCCCGCCCGCCCGGCGGCCGTTGGCGGCGCTGCCGGGCCTGGGAACGTGGGGCGCCGAGTCGACCGCACGAACGTGGGGTACCGAGCCGGCCGCATGGTCCCGGACGAGACGCTGGAGGAGGAGTTGGGTGAGACGCCTGAGGAGGGGCTGGACGACGGCCCGGAGGAGGCGCTGGGTGAGGCGTTGGGCAAGCGGCCCGAGGCGTCGCAGCGTTCGCGCGATCCTGCGGCCGGGGGAGGCGGTGTCGTCCCGTGGCGCGAGGTGGCCAGGCGGGAGCAGGGACACGAACGGAATCCGCTCTCCAGGGGGTTGGCGCCGGGGCAGGAGACGGCCGGCACCGGGCAGCCTCGGCAGACGTCGGGCGGCGGAGGTCGCCAGAGCGATGGAACGGTCACGGAGAGTCAGAAGATTCATGGTCCGAACCGTACAGCCCGCCACTGACAGTGACCAATCGGCTCCTTATCGCTTCGTTACGCCCGGGGACCCTCGCGGCGGCGGGCGCGCCTCCGCCCCGTCGGGACCACGTTGCCGCCCCCGGCCTGTCAGTCGAGCGCCGCGCGGATCGCCGTCTCGGCCGTGGGGTGCTGGAAGGTGAACCCCGAGGTCTGGAGGCGGGCCGGGAGGACTCGCTGGCTGCCCACGATGTCCTCGGCGAACTCGCCGACCACCACGCGCAGGACGAACTTCGGCACCGGCAGGATCGCGGGCCGGTGCAGCACCCGGCCCATGATGCGGGTGACCTCGCGGTTGGTGACGGGTTCGGGGCCGGTCAGGTTGACCGGGCCCGCCAGTTCGTTCCCCTCCGTCATCAGGAATCGCATCGCCGCCAGGTGGTCGGCGAGCGAGATCACGCTCCAGTACTGCCGGCCGTTGCCCAGCGGCCCGCCGATGCCGGCCCGGAAGATCGGGAAGAGCCGGCCCCACGCCCCGCCCTTGCGGGCCACTACGTGGCCGGTGCGCAGGTGGACCGTGCGCACCCCCGCCCGGCGGGCCGCCTCGGCCGCGCCCTCCCAGTCCCGGCAGACGTCCGCCAGGAACCCTTCGCCGGCGGCGGCATCCTCGTCCACCGCGCGGTCCCCGGTGTCCCCGTAGTACCCGATCGCGCTGCCGCACAGAAAGACCCGGGGCGGGGCCGCCTGGGCGGCGATGGCCTCGGCGATCGCCGTGGTGCCCAGCACCCGGCTGTCCTTGATGACCTTCTTGTAGCGCGTCGTCCACCGGTGGTCGCCGACCCCGGCACCGGCCAGGTGCACCACCGCGTCGCAGCCGGCCAGGGCGGAGACGTTGGTCGCCCGGTCCTGGCCCGAGGGGTCCCAACGCGCCTCGTCGTGCGCCCCCGGCGCACGACGGACCAGGCGCACCACCTCACACCCCGAGGCGCGGAGCGAGTCGGCCAACGCGCCCCCGAGCAGGCCCGAGGTGCCGGAGACCGCGACGCGGCGCGGGAGGCCGTCGGAGGAACCCTCGTTCGGCGTCGGAGCGGGGGCGGGACCGGAGGAGGGCGAGGGGAGGTCGGAGGAGGAGTCAGCTGCCATGGGGCCATCCTGATCGATCACACCTGGGCCGGGCCACCCGCGAGCCCCTGCTGGTCGGCCGACCGGCCGCGCGCCCCGAACCGCGCCCACAGCTCGGGGAAGGCGGCGGAGAGCGCCTCCTCATCCTCAAGATCGATCGGGGCGCCCTGCGGTTCGACGCCGGGGTCTCCAAGCCCGAGATCGGGCAGTTCCACCCCGGTGAGCTGCTCATAGGCGTCGAACGCGGCGTAGCCGATCTCCTCGGCCTCCCCCTCGATCCGCTCGTCGAAGTCGGGCAGCAACTCGGCCAGCGCGTTCGGGTCGGCGAGCGCCCCCTCGAAGACGGTTCGGCCCTGGCTGATCAGCCAGCAGCGGAAGTTCTCGAAGGCGTCGTCGCCCGCGCCGTTCAGCAGCACACACGCGGCGCCCCACAGATCCCAGCGGTAGGCGCGGCTGAAGCGGGCCTCGAAGTGCCGCGCGAAGTCGTGGACGGCCTCGGGGTCCAGCCCGGTGAGGCGCTCCACCAGCAGTTCGGCGTGTAGGTCCGGATCGCGCCCGGCGGCGAGTCGCGTGCCGTCGACCAGCGACCAGAACTCCGTCTCGTCCATCACGGCATCAGGATCGGCGGGCGGGGCACGGTCCGCACCTCGGAGGTCACCCGGACGAGTGGCCGCCGCCGCGCGGTGTCGGCGGAGGCCCGATAAACCCGACAGAAGGTGTCTGGATTGGCTGCCAGGGTCGGAACGGCCGGAAGCGGTACGGCTCTCCGGTTGTCCATCGATGAGTCGACATCGACGGCTCACGCGATGGATGGACGAGGCAACACGGTCGCCCGGATGCGCGAACACCGGGCGAAGGAACAGGCGGAGGACGCACGCGTGACGACACAGGATGGACCACTGGCCGGACGGATCGCGCTGGTCGCGGGAGCGACCAGGGGCGCGGGACGCGCGATGGCCGTGGAGTTGGGCCGGGCGGGAGCGACGGTCTATGTCACCGGCCGCACCACCAGGTCCTCGGTGAGCGAGGTCGGGCGCGCCACCGAAACCATCGAGGAAACCGGAGAACTGGTCACCGAGGCGGGTGGTGAGGGCATCGCCGTGCCCACGGACCACCTCGAAGCGGAGCGGGTGCGGGCCCTGGTGGAACGGATCGACCGGGAACGTGGACGGCTGGACGTCCTGATCAACGACGTCTGGGGCGGCGAGCACCTGGTCGATGTCTCCGGTGAGAAGAAGATGTGGGAGTTCGGCCTGGAGTCGGGGATGCGGATGCTCCGCCTGGGCGTCGAGTCGCACATCATCACCAGCCACTTCGCCCTGCCGCTGCTGGTGCGGAACGAGGGCGGGCTGCTGGTCGAGGTCACCGACGGAACGGCCGAGTCCAACGCCACCTACCGGGGATCGTTCTACTACGACCTGACCAAGTACGCGCCGATCCGCATGGTGGCGGGGCTGGGACAGGAGCTGAAGGGCTTCGGCTGCGCGGCGGTCAGTGTGACGCCGGGCTTCCTCCGCTCCGAGCAGATGCTGGAATCCGCCTTCGGCGTCACCGAGGAGAACTGGCGGGATGCGATCGCGAAAGAACCGTACTTCGCGATCTCGGAGACCCCGACCTATCTGGGGCGGGGGGTGGCGGCCCTGGCCGCCGACCCGGAGCGCGCGCGGTTCAACGGGCGTTCGCTGGACAGCGCCACGCTGGCGCGCGAGTACGGGGTGACCGACGTGGACGGCTCGCGTCCGGACTGTTGGGGTTTCCTGTCGCGGGCGTTGGCAGGCGAGGAGGTGGACGCGGCCGACTACCGCTGATCGCCCGCTAACGCCGGGACTTGGACGGGCGGCGGCGCAGGGCGTCGAGCACCAGGGCGAGCAGCCGCTCGGGGCGCGCCACCACCTCGCCGCCGTCCTCGTTCGTCGCCCCGCCCGAGGTGGCCAACGCGATGCCGACGACCAGCCGCAGCACCTCCTCGGTGGTCAGGTCCGGGCGGGTGGTGCCCAAGCCCTGGGCGCGGGCCAGGAGTTCGCCAGCTGCTTCGCGCAGCCGCTGGTGGCAGTCGAAGCCGAGTTCGGACTTGGTCAACAACAGGGCGCTACCCAGGCCCTGTTGGGCCTGGGCATGGTCCAGGAAGGCGTGCAGCCACTTGGCCAGCGCCCGATCGGGGTCGGAGTCGGTCAGCAGCGCGTCGGCCCGTTGCGTCAGGCGCTCGATCCGTTCGGTGAGCACGGCCGCCAGCAGGGCGTCGCGGGTCGGGAAGTGGCGATAGAGGGTGCCGGGGCCGACGCCGGCCTGGCGAGCGATCTGGTTGAGCGAGGCCTCGGGGCCGGCCGACGCGAAGACGTTCTCGGCGGCTGCGAGCAGCCGGGCCCGGTTGCGCAGCGCGTCCGAGCGGGCGCTGGGCCGCAGGCCCGCCGGCGCTCCACTCGGCTGGTTCTTCTTCCGACTCTCCCTCGTGTCCGTCATGCCCCCATCCTCCCCGAGGCTGGCGCCCGTTCGAACCGGATCGGCCACCCACGCCAACCGGAAGATGTTCGGGGTGCCTGGACCGCTCACGGAATGATTCGGAGAGGTTCTCCGGATCGGCCCGTGTTCGGTGTACGGTGACCGGTGAAGCGGAGAGGTTCTCCGATTCCTGGGTGGTCGATGCCTGCCCGGCAGTAACGAGAGGCTGGAACATGACCGTTGCGTCGACCGAGACAACGGCGGCGGCGAGGCTGCGCCGGGCAACCGGACCGCTCGGCCTGTGGACGTTCGCCTTCGACGCCCAGCCGGCCGGCCTGGTGCGGGAGACGGCAGGCGAGTTGGAGGAGCAGGGCTGGGGCGCGATCTGGTTCGGAGAGGCGTTCGGCCGGGACACCGTGAGTCAGTCCTGGCTGCTGCTTTCGGCCACGCGGCGACTCACGGTTGCCTCCGGCATCGCGAACATCGCCTTTCGCGACCCGATAGCCCTGGTGGGTGCCGAGCGGGCGCTGCACGACGCCTTTCCCGGGCGCCATCTGCTGGGGCTCGGGGGACACCGGGTGGATGACACCATCCACGACCTGGACGGCTATCCGATGCCAGCGAGAGGACGCGCCGTGGACACCATGCGCGCCTATCTGGACTCGATGGACGCGGTTCCCGCGCACGGCCCCGCGCCGGCGGACCCGCCAGCACGGGTCCTCGCGGCACTCGGCCCGCGCATGACGGCGCTCGCAGGTGAACGCACGCTCGGGGCGCATCCCTACTTCGTGCCGGTCGAACACACGGTGAGGACACGGGAGATCCTGGGTCCCGAGCCTTACCTGGCGGTCGAGCAGGCCGTGGTGCTCGACCGGAACCGCGACCGGGCACGGGAGCTTGCCGCCGCCCATGTCGCCGGCTATCTGATGGCGCCGCACCAGCTGCGGAGCCTACGCACGCTGGGCTTCACCGACGACGATCTGGATTCCGCGGCCCCAAGCCGCCGATTGGTCGACGCCATCGTGGCCTATGGCGACCTCGCGGACGTCGGGCGTCGGGTCGCCGACCACCTCGCGGCCGGCGCCGACCACGTCTGCCTCCAGGTGCTCACCGCCGACCCGACCGGGCTCCCGCTCGCCGCCTGGCGCGAGTTGGCGCCCGTGCTGCTCGGTCGCTTCCCGAACGGTGGCTCCGAGGCGGAGACCTCCGCCACCTAGATGATCAATTCCAAGGGGTCAGTGATCGTATGAGGTGAGCTGGCGGGGGGTGGCTTGTCCGGTGTGGTCGTTGTGCCAGATCACGGCGGTCAGCGCGAGTATGCGTTGCATGACACGGGCGATGACGCCGCGCGGTGTGCGCCCTCGGTGCTGTTCGAGGTCGAGCTGTCCCTTGAACGTCTGGTTGATCGACTCGATGATCTGTCGCAACGGCTTGAACAGGGGTCCGCCGGGCCGCTGCCGTTCGCCCTTGCGGGTCGGTCGTAGCAACTGGATGCCCTGTTGGGCGAGTTCCTGTTCGAAGGTAAGGCCGTAGTAGTTCTTGTCCCCGATCAGTGTCTGGCCGCGCCTGGCGGCGAGGAGGTGCGGTTCGGCCGCGAGCAGGTCCAGCAAAGTCTCGCGCTCGTCGGCCTTGGCGCCGGTCAGGGCGAAGGCGACGGGCAGGCCCTGCAGGGTGCACACCAGGTGCAGCCGCAGGCCCCAGAAGAAGCGGCTGTGGCTGGCGCAGTACCCGTACTGGGCCCATCCGGCCAGGTCGGAGCGTTTGACGGTCTCGCGGGAGCGTCCGCACTCCACCGGTGTGGAGGCCTCTCCGGCTCGTGGATCGGACACGAGACGGGAGCTTTCTCCGGAGAGGCCACGCCCCCCTGCGGCGTGCGCGGGCCGGGTGTCGAAGGCGCTGATCAAAGGGGAGAGCTTCTCCGGCGCGTCGGGCTGCCTCCCACCGGAGAAAGTCTCCGCCTGGCGCCCCCTGGGGGCGCCCCTCTCCGGCGTGGGCGTGTGCCAGAGGGGGAGCGCGCCAGAGGGGGAGCGCCGGAGCGGCGTTCCGTTTCCAGGTGGTCTTCGGCGCAGTGGGTCACTCCGATTCGGAGATCGCTCGTTCATGTCGGAGAACCTCTCCGATGAGGGGGTGCGGAAGGTCTCTCCGGTGTGGGACGGCCCTTCGGTGCGGAGAACCTCTCCGCCTGGGGTATGTCCGAGGCGGCGGCCGCCGTGTGTGCGGAGGAGGTCTCCACTTCGCGCGCGCCGTTCCGGAGGAGCGCCCCTCCGTCCTGGTGCCCGGTGCGCGGAGCGGCGGGTCGGAGAGGCTCTCCGCTATCGATGAGGGCTCGCTTCGAAGCGGAGAGTCCTTCCGTCGTCCTGGGGTCGCTCTCGGGGCGGAGAGGCGCTCCGTGTGGAGGAGGTCCGTCGGGGTGGCGGACTCGCTTCGCGCCGAGGATGCCCGTCGAGCGGATGGCCCCTCCGGTTCGCCCGGATCGCCGGGCCCCGGCTCCCCTGTCGCTTGCCCTGCTCGCCCGTGGTGTTGGCCCCGCACGCGGTGCCCGGCCTCGTCCGCTCGCGTCCCCTGCCCCGTGCCCGTTTGCCCCCCCGGCGCCGGCCCTCGCGTCCACTGGCCCGCGCCCGGGTGCCTCGTGCGCCCTGCCCCGCGCCCGGGTGGCCCCCGCGCCCCGGGTGCCTCGCGCTCGGGTGTCCGGGGGACCGGGCCTTGGCGGGGCTCAGCCCAGAGTGGGAGGTTCGCCTCTGCTCCACACTCTTTCGACGGTCAGGGCGCGAAAGCGCCAGCCATGTGGGGTGCGGATGAGTTCGCCGTGCCAGCGGCCGCCGACCACGAACAGGGGGTCGGCCCCGGGGCCGCGTTGGCGGAGCGTCGAGTCGTGGTGGACATGGGTCATCAGGGCGTTCCAGTCGGCCACCGCCGTCTCCCCGTTGGGGGCCAGTTCCACCAGCACGTCGGTCGCCTGGTGTTGGGTGCCGGCGAACCGCCCCAGCGCCTCCGCGTTCAGGCGGGTCACCTCGGCCAGTCCCTCGGCGGTGCCGACCGGCGTGGTCACCCTGACGTCCTCGGTCAGGAAGCGGGTGGCCGTCTCCTCGGAGTGGTCATGCGTGTCGAAGGAGCGGAACATGCGGCTGACGGCGTCGATGACGGCGCGCTGGTCCAGCGCCGCCCGAATCTCCGAAGGGTCCGGCAGGTCTGAGGTCATGGTCCGATGCTGCGCCTTCAAGCGTGGTTGAGGTCAAGGACCGGACACCGTCTCCGCCTCGCCGTAGAGTGCCGCGAGCGCGGCGGCCGAGCGGGCGAAGCGGGCCCGTAGCTCCGGCGGGTGGAGTACCTCCACCTCAGCTCCCAGGGCCAGCAGTTGCTCATAGGCCACGTCCAGTGACTCCACGGCCAGCGTGACCGTGACCCAGCCCCGTTCGTCCGGCCCCTCGCCCCCGGCCAGTGCCTCCTCGGCGGCCGTCCGGTCGGTGTGGGCCCGCAGCCGGCGGGCGCCGCTCTGGCTCAGCCGAAGTCGAACGGTCTCCCGCAGGATCGCCCGGGCGAACGCCGCCGCCCGTTCCGCCCAGAACGACGGCAGGTCGAACTCCGGGTCCCGGTCGAAGCGTTCGTCGGTCACCGTCACCTCGGAGAAGCGGGCCACCCGGTAGACGCGGTGCTCCCGTCCGCCCACCGGCCGGGCCGCCAGGTACCAGGCGCCGGCCTTGAGCACCAGGCCGTGCGGCTCCCAGGAGCGGGTGACCGTCGAGCCGTCGCCGCGTCGGTAGGCGGCCGTCATCCGGGTCTCGCCCCAGACCGCCTCGGCGACCGCCGGCAGTGCCTCGGGCGTCTCGGGCGGCTGCCACCAGTGCGGTGCGTCCAGGTGGAACCGTTGCGCGGCGCTGTGTTCGGCGTCCCTCAGCTCCGGCAGGAGCGCGGCCGAGACCTTCAGCCGGGCGGCGGAGGCCGTGTCCGCCAGGCCCATGTCCCGTAGCGCGGACGGCACTCCGGACAGGAACAGCGCCTCGGCCTCGTCGCGCCCCAGGCCCGTCAGCCGGGTGCGGTAGCCGCCGACGAGGCGGTACCCGCCGGCGCGGCCCCGGTCCGCGTAGACCGGGACGCCGGCCTCGGAGAGGGCTTCCACATCCCGGGCCACCGTCCGCTCGGAGACCTCAAGCTCGGCGGCCAGTTCCCCGGCCGTCATGCTCTGTCGGGACTGCAACAACAGGACCAGCCTGATCAATCGAGCCGCGCGCACCCGTCCAGCCTCCACGATCGGTCGGGCGTTCGGAAACCGGGGCGCCGGCAACGCGGGCGCGGAAGCCCCGGCTGCGGAGAACCTGGTGACCAGAAACCGGCCCCGGCGGTCTCGCCGTCTGGCAGCATGAGGGCAACCGTGAGGGCCGGGTCCCGTAGGTTCGTTGGCGCGACATCGGGGACCCGGGCCTCGGGTAGAGCCACGCCACAGGGCAGGACAGGTGCTTACTGTGGCGCGGCTCTGTCTTCCCTCGAACCATAGGCCCCTGATCGATGATCGATCAAAGTATTCGCGAAAATTGACACCCTGTGCCAGGAGAAATCGGGCGAACCGGGGAAGATCAGGCACGCGGTGCACAGTTCAGCACGTGCTCCTTGACCAGTTCCCCGATCCTCGGATCGCGGCGGAGGAACGCGTCGATCAGCTCCTGGTGCTCCTCCGCGTAGGACCGCTGGCGTGTGCCGAGCCAGCGGATCGACAGCGCGGTCCAGATCTCGATGCCCAGCGACTCCCAGGTGTGCAGCAGCACGCTGTTGCCCGAGGCCATCACGAGCTTGTGGTGGAACGCCACGGTGTGCCCCACCTGTGCCTCGGCGTCGTTCGCCCGGTCGGCCGTGCGCAGCGCCGCCACCTCCGGCACCAGCGCCGAGGCGTCCGAGGCGAGGCGCTCGGCGGCCAACTCGGCGGCGATCTGTTCGAGCCCCGCCCGAACGGGATAGATCTCCTCCAGGTCGCTCGCGGTCAACTCCCTTACCCGAACGCCCTTGTTGGGCGCGGATTCGATCAGCCGCAGCGTCTCCAGCTCCCGCAGCGCCTCCCGCACCGGCGTCTGGCTGACCTCCAGCTCCACCGCGATCCGGCGCTCCACGATCCGCTCGCCGGGCTGCCAACGGCCGCTGACGATGCCCTCCACGATGTGCTCACGGATCTGCTGCCGCAGCGAGTGGACGATGGGCGGGCTCATCACTTCTCCTGTCGGGCCGTTGGCGACCGCGTGGCTTGACCTGTTCTTGACCCGGGGAGAACGGGCCGCGTCCGCCCCGTCCACCAGCTGGTGGTCGTAGGACAGGGTCAGGTAGACCATGTCCCGGATCGCGATGGTCTCGCCCAGCTCCGGGTGGTTGACGACCACCGGCCGGCGCACCGTGGCGCCGATGCCCAGCTCGGCCACCTGCGGGTAGTTCACGATGATGGTGTCGAACAGCGCACCGCGCGAGCCGGTGTTGCTGATCGTGAACGTGCCGCCCGCCATGTCGTCGGGCGCCAGCCCGCCCTTGCGGACCTTGCCCGCCAACTCGGCGGTCTTCTTGGCGATCCCCGCGATCGACAGGTCACCGGCGTTCTTGATCACCGGGACCATCAGGCCCTTCTCGGAGTCCACCGCGATGCCCACGTTCTCGACGTCGTGGTAGGTGATGGTGCCGTCGTCGTTGATCCTGGCGTTGATCACCGGGTGCGCCTTGAGCGCCTCGGCCGCCGCCTTGACGAAGAACGGCATCGGGGAGAGCTTCACGCCCTCGCGCGCCAGGAAGGACTCCTTGGCCCGCGCCCGCAGCCGCATCACCTTGGTGACGTCGACCTCGACCACCGAGGAGAGCTGCGCCTGGTTCTGGAGGGCGCGCATCATGTTCTCGCCGATGACCTTGCGGATGCGCGGCATCTTGACCGTCTGCCCGCGCAGCGGCGAGGGCTGGGCCGGGGACGGCGCCTTGGCCGACGGCGCGGCCTGGGCCGGCGCCGCGGCCGCCGCCTTCGCGGCCTCGGCGGCGGCCAACACATCCTGCTTGCGGATGCGGCCACCCACGCCCGAGCCCTTGACCTGGCCCAGGTCGACGCCGTTCTCGCTGGCCAACTTGCGCACCAGCGGGGTGACATACGCGCCGTCGGTGGCCGGGGCCGGCGCCGTCGTGGCGCGCGGCGCGGCCGCCGGGGCGGGAGTCGCCTTCGGCTGCGCGGGCGCGGGAGCCTGGGACTGCGCCGGCGCGGGAGCCG
>NZ_RFFJ01000428.1 GCF_003696235.1 Streptomyces triticirhizae | reverse complement strand
ACGTCCGCGAAGATCGTGATCGCGGGTGGGTTCGGCGTGGGTAAGACCACGTTTGTGGGGTCGGTGTCGGAGATCAATCCGCTGCGGACCGAGGCGGTGATGACGTCGGCGTCGGCGGGGATCGACGATCTGACGCACACGGGGAACAAGACCACCACGACGGTGGCGATGGACTTTGGTCGGATCACTCTTGATCAGGATCTGATTCTTTATCTGTTCGGGACGCCTGGGCAGGATCGTTTCTGGTTTATGTGGGATGACCTGGTGCGGGGTGCGATCGGTGCGATCGTGTTGGTGGATACGCGGCGGTTGGCGGACTGTTTTCCTGCGGTGGATTATTTCGAGAACAGTGGTTTGCCGTTTGTGATCGCTTTGAACGGGTTTGATGGTCATCAGCCGTACTCTCCCGAGGAGGTGCGGGAGGCGTTGCAGATCGGTCCTGACGCGCCGATCATCACCACGGACGCGCGGCATCGCGCGGAGGCGAAGAGCGCGTTGATCACCCTCGTCGAACACGCCCT
>NZ_RFFJ01000427.1 GCF_003696235.1 Streptomyces triticirhizae | reverse complement strand
GGGCCCCCGCCCCCGCCGAGCCCGCGCCCGCGCCGGCCGCTCACGCGCCGCAGGCCCCCGCCGCAGGCGGCGGCGATCCGGCCCAGGTGCGGCAGCTCTGGCCGGACATCCTGGAGGCGGTCAAGCAGCGCCGCCGCTACAGCTGGATTCTGCTGAGCCAGAACGCCCAGGTCATCGGCTTCGACGGCGGCAGCAACACGCTCCGCCTCGGCTTCGCCTCCGCCGGCGCCCGGGACAACTTCGTCAACAGCGGCAGCGAGGACGTACTCCGCCAGGCGCTCAGCGACCGGATGGGCGTCTCCTGGCGCATCGAGGCCGTGATCGACCAAGGCGGCGGAGGCGGCGGCGGCCTCCGGCCCGGCGGCCCCGGCCCCCTGTCCCCGCCGGCCGCCCCCCAGCCGTCCCAACCCTCCCCGTATCCGCAGCCCCCCCAGTCCGCACAGCCGACGCAGGCCACGCAGCCGACGCGGTCCGCACAGCGGCCCGCCGCCGCGCCCTCCCAGCGCCCGGCCGCGCCGGCGCCCG
>NZ_RFFJ01000426.1 GCF_003696235.1 Streptomyces triticirhizae | reverse complement strand
CGGCCTCGCCGCCCGTGTGCGCCACCACGGCCGCGCCGGCCGCCGCGCGGATCAGCTCGCCGGCCGACGGGCTCGGCGCCGACGCGGCCGCCTCCGCCCAGCCGCCGGTCGCCTCGCCCTCCGGCGCTGCGAAGGTGCCGTGCAGCCTGCCCAGCCCGTCGGCCAGGCTCTCCTCGGCCAGCGCATAGCGTTCGAGACCCACCAACACCCGGACCTCGGCGGCCTGTTCGTCCTCGCCCGCCGGCGCGTCCAGCGGGGCGCCCCGGTCCTGGAAGACCAGCACCGTGCCCTCCTCGATGGCGGTGCTGACCGCCTCCTCGGGCTCCGGCACCCCCTGCTCGCGCAGCCCGGCGGCCAGCTGGCCCGGCTCCAGCACGGTGTGCCCGGCGAGCGCCGCCCGCTCCAACAGCCAGCCGACCAGCGCCTGTCCGCGCCGCTCGTCGCCCGGCCCCGCCTCGTCGCCCAGCAGCGCCCTGGCGAACTCGTCGGCCTGGCGCGGCGGAACGCCCGGCGTCGCCAGCAGCAGCCACGGGTCGGCGCGCAACCGCGCCTCCGCGCCCTCCCCGAGCGCCGACGCGACCCGGGGCGCCAGCGCCTCCGGCGCGCCCCCGG
>NZ_RFFJ01000425.1 GCF_003696235.1 Streptomyces triticirhizae | reverse complement strand
GCGCGCGGGCCCGAGCGCTGGCGCGCGGACGCGGCGGCGGCGCTGGCGGCCGCGCCGAGGGGCGGTCGGGCGGTGCTCTTCCCCGGGGCGGCCGACCTGCCGGCCCGGCTCACCGTCGGCGACCTGCTCTCCCGCACGGCCATCGACGCGGTGCGCGTCCTCGGCGGGGCCGCCGCCGGCCCCGAGGCGCTGGTCGAGACCCGGAACCATCTGCGGCCCGACCGTTCCCACGACACGCTGACGCTCCAACTCGCGCCGTCCCGCGCCGGGTTCGTCCCGTTCGAGGTGCCGGACCCGCACCCGTGCTGCGGGGGGCACTGAGGGGCTCACCGGGCCGCCGAGGGCTCACCCGTTCGCGTCGTGCCCCTGAACCTGTGGGGACTCGGCGGGCCCCCCGGCCTGCCCCGGTCAGCTTTCGGGGTCCGGCATTCCCTCGCCCTCGGCCGCCGCCTCGGCCTGGGCGTCGGCCTCGCGGCGCAGCCGGCAGGATGCTCTTACGGATGTCAAGCAGCGGCTCTTAGCGGTTGATCAGGAGTCGTTGCGCGGGTGTTTTGCCTGGTGAGGGCGTGGAAGACGTCGCGGGCGACGTAGCGTTTGAGGCAGCGCATGATCT
>NZ_RFFJ01000424.1 GCF_003696235.1 Streptomyces triticirhizae | reverse complement strand
CCTCCGCCCTGGCGGCCTCGGCGCTCAGCCGCGCGGCGAGCGCGTCCGTGCCGCCCTCGGCGGCCGCCGCCTCGGCCAGGCCGTGCAGCGCGCGGGCCAGGGTTGGCGTCTCGGTGGCGTCCAACGCGGTGAACAGGCGGGCCGCGCGGTCCCGCCAGACGCGGTCGACCACCTCGTCCGGATAGGCCGGCCACTCCACCGGTGCCCAGCCCTCGCCGCCGTCCGCCGGCAGGCCGTGGAAGATTCGGGCCGCCAGCAGCGAGACCTCGCGGTCCACGTCGCCGGGCCGTTCCAGCAGGTCGCAGGCCGGCCGCTGGCCGAGCCTGGCGGCGAAGCCGTCGGCCAGCCGGTCCCTGCTGGAGAGTTCGGTGAGCGCGGCGGCCACCCCGGCGTCCAGGCCGCTGGGCCAGCGCCCGGTGCGCCAGGCGGGCAGCGCGACCCGGGTCAACAGCCGGTCCCAGCCGGCGTACGCGAGCCCGACCTGCTCCTGGGCGAGGGTGCGCAGCCCCTGGTCCACGCCCCTGGCGCGGGCGGCGGAGGCGGCGGCGACGCCCCGTTCCATCCCGGAGGCGTGGTCGGCGGCGGCCCGCAGCAGGCGGCGGGCGAGCCAGCCGGCGCCGGCGGTCAGCGGCG
>NZ_RFFJ01000423.1 GCF_003696235.1 Streptomyces triticirhizae | reverse complement strand
GGCCCGCGCGCCGCCTTGTGGCGAGGGGCGGCGCGGGTGGCCGGGGGCGGCCGGGCGGCGCGTGGCGGTCAGCCTTCGGCGGCCTCGCGCAGCGCCTGGATGTCGAGTTTCTTCATCCCGAGCATCGCCTTCATCGCGCGCTGGGACCTGGCCCGGTCCGGGTCCGCGAGCAGCTCGGTGAGCACCCGGGGCACGATCTGCCAGGACAGCCCGAACCTGTCCTTGAGCCAGCCACACTGGACCTCCTGACCGCCATCCGCGGTCAGCTTCGACCAGTAGTTGTCAACCTCCTCCTGGCTGTCGCAGTTGACATACAGTGAGATCGCCTCGTTGAAGCGGAACTCGGGCCCACCGTTCAGGGCGAGGTACCGCTGGCCCGCCAGCTCGAACTCGATGGTCATCACCGAGCCCTCCTCGCCGGGACCGACCTCGCCGTAGCGCTGCACGTCGATCACCCGGGAGTCGTCGAAGATCGACGTGTAGAGCTGGACGGCCTCCTCGGCCTGCTGGTCGAACCACAGAAACGTGATGATCTTCTGCTGCATGACGGGGTTCTCCTCGCCGAACGCGATGGGTTGGTGAGGGATGGACCCGCCGCGCACGGGGAACTCATCGCCCCGGCCGGCGGCCCGGGCGCGCACGTTCGACCCCGCACGCCCCGCCCCGGGGGCCGGGCCGGCCGG
>NZ_RFFJ01000422.1 GCF_003696235.1 Streptomyces triticirhizae | reverse complement strand
AGCGCGGCGACCGCCACGGCCAGCCCCCGCGCGCCCCACGCCCCCGACACCAACGGCATCCCCAACGCCCCCGTCACACACGCAGGTTGAGCAGCGCGCCGTACACGTCCCAGACCGCGAGCACCAGCGGCACCACCGCCACCAGCAGCAGGGTCTCCACCGCGTCGAGGGCCCTGGCCAGCCGGGGGTTGCCCCGGTAGCGGCCGGCGGCCAGGCCCACGCAGCCGGCCACCACCGCCGTCGTCAACGCGACCGGCAGCAGCACGCCCAGCAGCGGCAGGCCCTGCGAGGCCCGGTCGGCCAGCACGGAGGCGGCCGCGCCCGCCGCCGCGACCAGCGTCGCCACCAGCGCCGTCGCCACCTGCCAGGTCTCGCGGAACATCCGGGTCCGCAGCAGCGTCAGCAGCGTGAGCGTCCCGCCGAGCACCCCCGCCCACAGCTCGGTGGCGGCGAACAGCACCAACACCGCGCCGGTCGCCGCCAGTTGGCCGCCCACCAGCAGCCCGCCCAGCAGCCGCCTGGCCGCCGCGACCCTGGCCGTCAGCCGCTCGTGTGCCAGCTGCCCCGGCAGCCGCTCCAACTCCTCGGCGACGGCCGCCAGCTGCGGCGCCGGCACCCGCGCCAGGCGCAGCGCCAGCGGCGGCCATGCCGTGGTCAGCGCCATCGCCAGCGGCGCGGCGACCGAGGCGGCCT
>NZ_RFFJ01000421.1 GCF_003696235.1 Streptomyces triticirhizae | reverse complement strand
CGCGGCGGGCGGCGGCCGAGGGCGTGCCGCTGTGGATCGCGCGCCGGCAGGCGCCGGGGCCGCACGGGCGGCCGGTGTGGGTGGCCGTCGACCGTCGGCTGGTCCGCGCCGACGTGTGGACGGAGGACGCGCCGCCGGCGCGGCTGCGCGGGCCGCGCGGCTGGACGGCCGAACCGAACGACCCGGTGCGGGGGCTGACGGTGACGGTCGGCGCGTGGCCGGCGACGCTGGGCGCGACCCTGGGGTGGCGGAAGTCGAAGCGTTCGCTCAGCCTCGCGGCCGGCGGCGCGGTCTGGCGGCTGACCCGGGACGACGCCACGTCCAGCCGGCTGCTGCGCGACGAGCGGCCGGTGGCGCTGCTGAGCCGGCCGGCGACGATCGACACGCTGGTGGCGGAGGACGCGTTGCTGCCGCTGGCGCGGGTGGCGCACGAGTCGGCCGACCCGGTGGACGCGGTGGTCGCGCACCTGTGCGGGGTGGCGTTCGGGCTGGGGGACGCCACGGGCACGGTGCGGTTCGGCAGCCGGCGGCAACCACCGGACGAGGACGAGCCGTTGGTGTGGGAGCTGCCCTGGCACACGGGCCTGGGGCGGGGCCGCGACGACTCGGGGCCCGGCGCCTCGGGCGACGGCTGGAGCGACGGCGGCTCCTCGGGCGCGGACGGCGGCTCCTCGGGTGACGGCGGGGGGTTCTTCGGCGGGGGCGACGGCGGCTCGGGCGGCGACGGCGGGGGC
>NZ_RFFJ01000420.1 GCF_003696235.1 Streptomyces triticirhizae | reverse complement strand
CGGCGCGCGGCAACGCGCCCCTGCCGCCCGCCGGCGGGCCGCTGCCGCTGGCCGGGCTGCGGGTGGTCGAGGCGACCAACCGGGTCCAGGGGCCCCTCGCCGGCCATGTGCTGCGGCTGCTCGGCGCCGAGGTGCTGCGGATCGAGCCGCCGGGCGGCGACCCGATGCGCGGCCTGCCGCCGTTCTCGGGCCACTGCTCCGCGCGCTTCGCCGCGCTCAACGCCGGCAAGACCGCCGTCGAGGCCGACCTCGGCACCGAGGCCGGCCGCCGCACCGCCGCCGAACTCGCCGCCGGCTCGGACGTGTTCCTCCACAACTGGCCGCCCGGCCGGGCCGAACGCCTCGGCCTCGACGCGGCCGACCTGTGGCGCGCGCGGCCCGAGCTGGTCTACGCGGCGGCCTCCGGCTTCGGCGACGCCTTCGGCCACGCCACCCCACCCATCGGCACGGACTACCTCGCCCAGGCGCACGCCGGTCTGGCCGCCGCGCTGCGGCCGGCCGGCGAGCCGCCGACACCCTCGCTGATGACGCTCACCGACGTGCTGGGCGGCGTGTTGAGCGCCCACGGGGTCGTGGCCGCGCTGCTGCGCCGGGCGACCTCGGGGCGCGGCGCCCGCGTCGACTCCTCGCTGCTGTCGGCGGCGGCCCTCGTCCCGCGCCCCGCCGCCCGCGCCGTCTGGACCCCGCTGGACCGGCCGCTGCGCACCGCCGACGGCTGGCTGGCGCTGCCGGCCGAGAC
>NZ_RFFJ01000042.1 GCF_003696235.1 Streptomyces triticirhizae | reverse complement strand
CCGAGACGGCACCTTCTACCAACCCCGGACACCGAAGGACATCGAACTCGCCGCATAACCCCAGCAACACCAAACCACCCCAAACCCGACAGAGACGCCTTGACGAACGACATAGAGGCACCCCCCCGTGGGCGAGGGGTTGACGGCGAACGGAGGCGTTGGGCGATGTCGGCCGCGCGGATGTCGGCCGCGTGAGGGGTGCGCCGGTCCGGCCCGTGCCCCGCCGTGTGTGCGGCGGTGCGGTGCGCGGGGTCGGCGCCTGTGGTCCCGCGTGGTGGTGTGTGCGGTGTGTGCGGGGACACCGTAACTCCCGGCACTGACAACGCGGGTCGCGCGCCGGACGGTGACAGCGGAAAGCCGGCCTGTCGCCCTAGCGGGGGCTGGGAGGTGGGGCGACAGGCCGGAGTCTCAGCGGCCGGCCGAGGCGGAGCGCCCCGGGCCGGCGGGGTCGGTCAGCTGGTCAGGCCGTGCAACATCCCGTGGAAGACGGTCCGCGCGCTGCCGCCCGTGGTGGCCTGAGCGTCCTGGGCCGCGTGGGCCGCGTGCGCGTCGTGCGCGCCGCCCTCCTCGTTGACCGGCGCGGTGTACTCCGTCATCGCCTCGGGCGAGGCGGCGGTGTCGTCGCCGGGGACGGTCACCTCGCCGTTGCCGCCGTCGAAGATCACGTCCGAGCAGCCGTAGAAGGTCTCCTGGCTGTCGGAGCGCTCCCAGACGGTGTAGATGATGTGGCGCCCCTCCTTGCCCTCGGGCAGCTGGGCGTTCCAGTAGTACTCGGAGTTGGCGTCGCCCACCCCGCCCCTGAACGGCGGGTCGGTCTCGGAGTGGAAGGGCTGGTCCTCCAGGTCGTCCCAGGTGAGGGGCGAGTTGGGGTCCCAGCCGTCGACGGTCACATACTGGTGGAAGGTCCCGGGGTGGTGGGCCCACGGGTTGTAGGTGAACTCCCACTCGGCGCCCGAGGTCAGATGGGTGGTGGGCCAGTCCTCGCTGGGGATGTCGAAGCCGGAGAAGTCGTAGACGGTGGCCCCGCCGCTGCACAGCTGGCCGTCGGGGATGAAGCCCTCGGTGCGGCCGGCGCCGTCGGAGCGCAGCACGGCGAACCAGTTGTAGAAGCCGTTCGCCCCGCTGGCCTCCAGGGCGGCGGCGCAGGCGGGGTTGGTCGGGTTGAGCGCACCGGTCTCGCCGACGCTGTACTTCCAGCAGAGGTAGGTCCGGCTGCCGGGGTCCATGGGCGCGCCGTGGGCGGAGGCGGTGCCGCCGGTGAACACCACGGCGGCCATGGCCGGCACGGTGGCGGCGACCGTCAGCAGTCCGAGCTTCCGCAGACCGCGTCGCTTCTGGTGGTCTCTCATCGCGTTGCGTCCCTTCGCCGTGATGAGGTGGGGGTCGGCCAGGAGCGCGCGGACATGGGCGATCTCCCGGAGGGGGCCGGGAAGAGATGCCATGGGAGCGCTCCCAATTCCGGACCGTAACGCGGGCCCGAGTCGCGTGTAAAGACTCGTGCGTTACCTGTTCTTGACCGACGTTCACCAGGGTCGCCGCGCCCGCCCGCGTCGGGTCGGCGGCGCGGAGCCCGGTTGCCGTCGGTCGCGCGGCGCCCGGTTGCCGTCGGCGGCGGTCAGCTCTCGTTGACCAGCAGGGCCACCGGCTCGGTCGCGAACAGGCGGCTCAACTCCACGCGCTCGCGGTGGCGTTGACCGGTCAGTGTGCTGTGCCACTCGCCGGGGGGCAGGGCGAGCCGGGTGTCGCCCCAGCCGCCCTCGGCGGCCAGGCGGTGGGAGAGGCGGGTGACGGCGGTGAGCACCCGGTCGGCGCGGACGAAGGCGACGCAGTGGTCCGCCGCCCGTCCCTCCGCGAACAGCGGCTGGTACCCGCCCCGTGGGCCGAACCACTCCGGGTGTTCGCGGCGCAGCCGCAGCGCCGTCGCCGTCAGCCGCAGCTTCTCGGTGGTCAGGTCGTGGCCCTCGGCGGGGCCGGCGCCGTCGAGCGCGGCGAGTTGGGCGACGGGCAGCCGGGGTGGCCTGCGGTTGTCCGGGTCGACCAGGGCCGGATAGTGCCCCTCGCTGCCCCGGTAGACGTCGGGCACGCCGGGCATGGTCAGGTGCAGCAGCGTGGCGCCCAGCACGTTGGACCGGATCGCCGGCGCCAACCCGGCCGCGAACTCGGCGAGTTGGTGGAACGGATGACCGCAGGGGCCGGCCAGCACGAAGCGCTCCAGGCTCGCCTCGTACTCCTCGTTCCGCTCGGTCCAGCTGGTGTGGAGCGCGGCCTCGCGCGCGGTCTTCAGCTGGGTGGCCAGCAGCCGGTCGCGGTCCGGGCTGCCGAGCGCGAACGCCGTCTGCCAGGTCGACCACGCGAGGTGCGGATCGGGGGCCCGCGCGCCGCTCGCGGCGGTGGCCTCGGTGAGCTGGGTGACCAGGGCGGCCCAGTCCCTGGGGCGCTCGGTGAGGGTGGCCTGGGCGGCGCGCACGTCGCCGCTGCGCTTGGTGTCGTGGGTGCTCAACACCGTGCCGGTCAGCGGCCAGTCCCGCTGCGTCCGGGAGCAGAAGGCGTGGAAGGTCGCGGGCGGCAGCGCGGGCGCGCCGGGGTCGCCGCCCACCTCGGCCGCCGAGAGCAGCGGGGTGTAGCGGTAACAGGCCGTGTCCTCCACGGCCTTGGCGCGCAGCGCGGAGGAGACCTGCGCGAAGCGCACCCGGAAGTCCGCCCGGTCGGCGTCCTCGCCGAAGAGGCCCAGCGCCAGGTCCCGCACCGTGGCGACGGCCGACGCCTCGGCGGGCACCCGGAACGCCGCCCTGGCGCCGTCGGCCGCCGTGGCCAGCAGCGCCTCGTCCACCGGCGAGGGGGGCGCGTCGGCGGTGACGTAGGGGCGGTAGACCGGGAGCCTGACCAGCAGCTCGGTGATCGCGGTGCGCAGCGCCCAGGGCGCGTGGTCCCGGCGGCGCAGCCCGTCCACCGAGCGGCAGATCCGCAGCGCGACCCGCACCAGCCGCTCGCGCTCGGCGACCAGCTCGTGGTTGATCATGCGGTACGCCGCGCGGCGCACCGTGGCCTCCCACGCGCCGCCCTGGTCGGGCGGGGTGCCGGTGAACGCCCGGTAGTGCTCGGTGAGTTCGACCCAGCCCTCGGGGTCGACAAAGAGCGCGTCCAGGTGGCGCAGCGCGTCATAGCCGGTGGTGCCGGCGATCGGCCAGCTGCCCGGGAGCTGCTCTCCCGAGCCCAGGATCTTCTCCGCGACGATCCAGGCGCCGCCGGTCTCCTCGTGCAGCCGGGCCAGATAGCCGCCGGGGTCGGCCAGGCCGTCGGGATGGTCGACGCGGAGCCCGTCGATCACCCCCTCGGCCAGCAGGCGCAGCACCAGGGCGTGGCTGGCCCGGAAGATCTCGGGGTCCTCGACGCGGATCGCGATCAGGTCGCTGATGGTGAAGAACCTGCGGTAGTTCACCTCGCTGCGGCCAAGCCGCCACCAGGCGAGGCGGTAGTGCTGGGCGTCCAGCAGGTCGGGCAGGGGCAGCTCCTCGGTGTCGGGTCTCAGGGGCAGAAGGTGATCGGCGTAACGGAGAGTATCGCCCTCCACTGACAGTCGGCACAGCTCCTCGCCCAGCGGGCCGCCGAGCACCGGCAGCAGCACCCGGCCGTCCCCGGCCTCCCAGTCGATGTCGAACCAGCGCGCGGCCGGCGACTCGGGGCCCTCCCTGAGCACCTGCCACAGCGGCGCGTTGCGGCGGGTGTCGGCGGGCAGCGCCATGTGGTTGGGCACGATGTCCAGCACCAGCCCCAGGCCGTGTTCCCGCGCGGTGGCCGCCAGCCGCCGCAGGCCCTCCTCGCCGCCGAGTTCGGGGCGGACCCTGGTGTGGTCGGTGACGTCGTAGCCGTGCCCCGAACCGGGGACCGCGTCCAGCACGGGGGAGAGGTGCAGATGGGAGACGCCCAGCGAGGCCGCGTGCGGCACCACCTGCTCGGCGGCGGCGAACGGGAGATCAGGACCCAGCTGGAGCCGGTACGTTGACGTGGGCACGCGCATGGCCGTCATGGAAGTCGCCTGCCCCGGGCCGGGCGCAGGCAAGCGCGGGGGTTGTGGGATCTTGCTGCGTGGTCGGGGCGTGCCACAGTAGGCTTCCTTGATCCATCAGTGGCGCGGAAGGCGGTACGAACGGTGGGCTCTTCGGGCCTGGAGCTGCCATCGGGCAACGGCGGCGAGACCGCCGAGGCGCCGGCCGGGGCCGTACCGGTGCCACGACCCATGGAGATAGGGGCCGACCTGGAGTGGAGCGCCGAGGACTGGTCGGAGGTCCGGGTGCGCGTGGAGCGTGCCGGGCGGGCGTATGTCTGGCTCAACCTGGTGGAACAGCGGCTGCGTTCGGTGGTCGGCGCGGTGTTGCGCCCGGTGTACGAGCCGGTGCACGGCGCGGAGTGGGAGATGGCGGCGGCCGGCCCGACCGGCCAGGAGTGGGTGCAGCGTGCGGCCGCGCTGCGCGAGGTGAGCCGCCGCAAGGGACACTTGCTCGATCCTGCCGATGACACGGTGCTCGCCTTTCTGACCCTGCCTCAGTTGCGTGAACTCATGGTGCAGCACTGGCCGTGCTTCGCGCCGTATTTCGACAACCGGCGCGAGCTGGAGCTGACGCTGGACGAACTGGAGGTGGCGCGCAGCGCGGTCAGCCGCAACCGGGGCATCAACCGGGCCGTGCTGGAGCAGGCGGAACGCGGCTGCGCCCGGCTGTTGCGGCTGCTGGACTCCACGGCGCCGGCCGAGGACGGGCGGCTGCCCACCGATGTGGTGGAGCAGCTGGTGGGCGACCGGTTCACCGATGTGGCGGGCGTGCACCCGGACCGGGTGCGGCTGCAACGGCAGCTGCCGGCCGAGGAACTCTTCGGCGGCGCCAGGCGACTGGACGCGATGGGCATAGGTCTGGGCCTGCTGGTGCAGAACTACCCGGGGCGACGGCTGGCGCGGCTGGCCGAGTCCGGCTGCCGCACCCGGCTGCTCTTCCTCAACCCTGCCAGCGGCGCGATGCGCCGTCGGGAGCGGGAACTCGGCCTCAAGCGGGGCGAGTTGGGGCGCGCGGTGGAGACCAACATCCTCCAGGTCCGCCGGGTCCGGGCCCGGGTGCGGGACCAGGAGGCGTTCGAGATCCATGTGTTCGACGACACGCCCCGGTTCAGCGCCTACTTCGTCGACGGCGACAGCGCGGAGGGCGTCGCGGTGATCCAGTCCTATCTGCGGCGCAGCAGGGGAGTGGAGACGCCGGCGCTGGTGTTGCGGCGGGCCGGGCGGGAGATCGTGGGACGGGAGGAGCGGCCGGACGACGAGCTGAGCCTCTTCGAGACCTACCGCGAGGAGTTCGAGTGGGCCTGGGAGCACTCCAGGTCCGTCTCGTGAACAACCCGCCGCCTGAACGCCTCTCACCAGGGGAAACGACGGATTGTCAGTGGCCTCCCCTATCTTCGTCACCATGAGTGAGCAGATGGGGGCGGTGGCCCGGGTGGCGCTGCTGAGAGGTGTCAACGTCGGCGGCCGGCGGAAGGTGCCGATGGCCGCGCTCAGGGAGGCGCTGGCCGCGCGCGGCTTCGGCGCGGTCCGCACCCATCTCCACAGTGGGAACGTCGTGTTCACGGCGCCGCCGGGGGAGGCGGAGGGGCTGGCCGGGGAGATCTCGGCCGTCATCGAGGAGCGCTTCGGCTTCCCGGTGGACTGTCTGGTCCTGACCGCCGAGGAGTTGCGCGGGGCGGCGCGGCGCTGCCCGTTTCCGGCGGACGATCTCGACGCGTCGAAGCTGCTGGTGCTCTTTCTCGGTGCTCCGGCGGCCGGGCTGCCGGTCGCCGGGCTCGATCCGGCGGAGTTCGCGCCGGAGGAGCTGCGGCTGGGGGAGCGGGAGGTGTTCGCCTACTTCCCGGGCGGGATGGGGCGGAGCCGGCTGGGCGCGCGGCTGGTCGGCCGCGTGGTCGGCGAGCGCGCCACCGGGAGGAACTGGCGCACGGTCGCGGCCCTGTTGGCGCTGCTGGACGAGGTGGAGCGGGCCGGTGCGTAGCGGACCGACGGGTGGTGGCCGGCCGACGGGTGGCCGGCCGGCGCGTGGCCCGGCTGGTGGGGCGGCGCCGCCCGGCGGCCAGGTGCGCGGCTCAGTCGGTGGCGAGGCGGGCGTGGGTCTCGACGTCGTGGCGGACGGTGCCGTAGCGCAGCTTGGCCCGCTGCCGGCCCTCCACCGTGTAGCCCGCCGCCAGGGCCACCCGGCAGGACGCCTCGTTGTCCACCCGGTGCCCCAACTCCAGGCGGAAGAGCCTCAGTTCCGCGAAGCACCAGGCGGACAGGGCGCGCACGGCCGCGCTGGCCACGCCCCGGCGCCGGGCGGCGCCTACGGTCCAGTAGGAGACCCAGCCGCCGTCGTGCACATGGTTCACGTTGCTCACCGCGACATGGCCCAGGAGGGCGGCGCCCGGCCCGGTCCCGTCCGTCACCGCCCAGGAGTAGGCGCTGCCCTGCTCCCAACGCTCGCCGTGGCGGGCTATCCAGCGGCCGGCCGCCGCGTCGTCGACGCGGCCCTCCTCCACCACCGTGCCGAACTGCGCGTGCATTCCCGGCTCGTTGAAGGCGTCGCGGACGGCCGGCAGGTCGCTGTCCCGCCAGCGCCGGAGGGTCAGGCCGCCGTCGGCGGAGAGAAACTCGTTCACGCGGTCCAGGCTACGACCTGCCCCGGGCCGGCCCTTCGGCTGGTCGCCGCCCTGTGGGCGCTGGTCGGGGCGCTGCTCGGCGTGCTGACGCGACTCTGCTCTCGGCGAATTCGCCCGGGGGAGAGCCGCCTTGGTCGGCCGGGGGCGGCCGGGCAGGGTGGGGCCCATGAAGGTACTGGTGCTGGGTGGCACGGCGTTCGCCGGTCCCGCCCTGGTGGACGAGGCGTTGGCGCGGGGCTGGGAGGTCACGCTCTTCAACCGTGGCAGCAACCCGGACCCGCCGGGGGTGCGGGCGCTGCACGGCGACCGGCTGGCCCCCGAGGGGCTGGCCGCGCTGGAGCGGGGCGAGTGGGACCTGGCGGTGGACACCTGGAGCTGGGCGCCCACGGCGGCGCGGGACACGGCACGGCTGCTGGCCGGTCGGGTGGGCCACTACGCCTATGTCTCCTCGCGCTCGGTCTACCGCTTCCCCTCGCCCCCCGGGGCCGACGAGTCCGCCCCGCTGGTGGAGGGCGATCCGGACGCCGGACAGACGGAGTACGCGGCGGACAAGCGGGGCGCCGAGCTGGCCGTGGAGCGGGAGTTGGGCGCCGAACGTTCCCTGCTGGTGCGCTGCGGGCTACTGCTGGGCCCGTACGAGATGGTGGGCCGGCTGCCCTGGTGGCTCCGGCGGATCGCGCGCGGCGGCGAGGTGTTGGCGCCAGGACCGGCCGAACTGCCGCTCCAGTACCTGGACATCAGGGATCTGGCGGCCTGGACCCTGGACGCGGCGGCGGAGGGGCTACACGGCCCCTACGACCTGGTGAGCCCTCCGGGGGCGAGCACCATGGGCGAGCTGTTGGAGCACTGCCGCGCGGTGACCGGCTCCGACGCGACGCTCCGCTGGCTGACGCCGGAGGAGATCGAGGCCGCCGACATCCAGCCCTGGACCGAGCTGCCGGTGTGGCTCCCGCCGGGGCCGCTGCACGCGGCGATGCACGGCTCCGACGTCTCCAGGGCGCTGGCGGCGGGCCTGACGGTGCGCCCGGTCGCCGAGACGGTCCGGGACACCTGGGCCTGGCTGGGCACGCTGCCGCCGGACACCCGGCTGGGCGGGCAGCGCTCCCCGGTCGGCCTCCCGGCGGAGAAGGAGGCCAGGGCCCTGGCGGGCTGAGGCGCCGGCGGCGTTCCCCGGAGGCGGCCGCCCGGCGGACCTCCGGGCGGCGACGGCCCGGCGGGCCGGGGTGGCCAGGTTCAGGCCGCGCGGGGGCCGGCCGGCTCGGCGGCGGCCCTCGGCGGGGTCACCGGCAGGCCGGCGGCGCGCCAGCTCTGGAAGCCGCCGATCACATCCGTCGCCCGGCTCAGGCCCAACGCCCGGAGCGAGGCTGCCGCCAGGGAGGAGGCGTAGCCCTCGTCGCAGAGCACGATCCAGCGCACCTCGGTGTCGACCGCCTCCGGCACGCTGGCCCCGCTGGCGGGGTCGCAGCGCCACTCCAGGTGGTTGCGCTCGATCACCAGGGCGCCCGGCACCGTGCCGTCCTGGGCGCGCTGCTCGTGGATGCGGGTGTCCACCAACACCGCGCCGGCGCGCCACTCCCGGTAGGCATCCTCGGCCGTGACCCGGTCCAAGGTCTCGCGAGCCAGGGCGAGTTGACCGTCGATGGTGGTGCGGGTGGTGGTCCGGGGGAGTCGTTCCTCGCTCATCGACGCTCCCTCAGTCCTCGATCGGATCGGTGCGGTTCAACAGCAGCGCGCCGTCCTCGGCCTCGGTGTAGTACGACATGGTGCTCAGGATCGGGGCGTAGGCGTGGATGCTCACCGCCGGCTCCGTGCCGAGGTTGGTCACCTCGTGCACATGGCGCGGGCCGAAGGCGCGCACCGCCGAGACGGCCAGGCCCCGCGCCCGGGGCGGCCGGGGCGCCTCCGCTCCCGGCAGGACGAAGGAGCGCTCCGTCAGCTCCCCGCGCACCACCCCGAACGCCCCCGACGCGCCGCCGTGGTCGTGGATCTCGGTGCCCTGCCCCGGGAGCCAGCTCAGCAGCCACACCTCGTGGTCGGCGCCGGCGGCCAGCCGGTGCCACCAGCGTTCCGGCCTGGTGAACCGCACCAGCGGTTCCCACAGGTCGACGCGGGCGGCGTAGGAGCGCACCGTGGCGGCCAACTCCTGTGGCGTGCGCGGGTTCTCGACGACGGGGAGCGGCCCGGCGGCGGGCGCCGTCGCGGCGGCGGTCACATCCGTGGACGAGGCGGTGGACAGGGCGGTGGACATGGTGATCCTCACGAGACGGTGGTGATGCGGGCGGGTTCGGCCAGGGAGGCGCTCGGCCGGGGGCCGGAGAGGCGTTCAGCCGGAGCGACCGGATCTTCAGCCGGGACGACCGGCGACGCGGGGAACCACACCCGACGGGAGACCACCGGGCGCGGCCGTTCCCTCAGGTGTTCGGTACCACCCCGGCGGGGGCGGAACGGAGACGGCGCTCAGAGACGGCCGCGACGACACAGCGCGCTGGCCACGCGGACGAGATCCACATGGCACCGCGAGAAAAGGCGCTTGCTGGTCGGCATGGCGAAAGAAGTACCGCGAGACCTCCGCTCCGGTCAAGTGCGCCCGAGGGTCCTCCTCGCACGCCGCTCGCCAACCACCCGCCGCCACACGGAGGAACGCGCACCGCGATATCGGGAAGTGGACGCCCGTTGTCCCGTGATGTGAGACGGAACACCACAATCTTGACGGCGACCAAAGGGTGCTGGCATTCTCACATATCGTGAGTCAGGCTGACTTTCTCGTAGCGCGGCTGCACGTCGATCTTCGGCGGCAGGCCAGCGCGATCTGTGCCGTCGGACGCTGAAACAGCGACCAGCCGACGCACTTCCTCGGCACGTCCGTCCCGTGCATCGCCTCCCCGCGTGCACACCCCACGATGCGTCGGCCCACCGACTCCGTTCACCAGCACGGCGGTTCCGCACCATTCCGGACAACTCCGAGCCTGTCGCGACTCCGTTCCACGCCGCCCAACGGCCTCCGGCCGAAAAACGCCGCGTGAAACCGGAATCCACGGAGTTCCGGAGGAACCACCGCACGGTCACGGTTCTCGGTGGGCCAGGGGAATTTCGCGGCTGCCTCGGGGCCACCACGCCCCCACCCGTCACAGGACGCGATTTCGGTCAGGGAAAGGCAGCAAGGACCATGACCAGCAGTGATTTCGACATTCGCAGGATCGGCGGCCGCATCGGCGCCGAGATCCTCGGTGTCGACATCTCCCGCCCGATCGACCCCGCCGTGGTCAGCGAGATCAACGGCGCCCTCATCGAGCACAAGGCGCTCTTCTTCCGTGGGCAGTCGCTCGACGACGCCGCCCAGCTCCGGTTCGCCTCGCTCTTCGGCGAGTTGACCACCGCCCACCCCACCGTCGGCTCGGCCGAGGGCCAGCCCAACATCCTCGCGGTCGACGGCGACGGGGTGCGCTCCAACCGGTGGCACACCGACGTCACCTTCATCCGCACCCCGCCCAAGGCGACCACCCTGCGCAGCCTGGTGGTCCCGCCCTACGGCGGCAACACCCTGATCGCCAACAGCGCCACCGCCTACCGCGACCTGCCCGAGGCGTTGCGCGAGCTGGCCGACCGCCTCTGGGCGGTGCACACCAACGACCACGACTACGCCGAGCCGAAGACCGCCCGGGCCGCCGAGCACCGCCGGCAGTTCGTCTCCCGCCGGTACCGCACCGCCCACCCCGTGGTCCGGGTGCACCCCGAGAGCGGTGAACGCGGCCTGTTCATCGGCGGGTTCGCCCAGCGCCTCGTCGGTTTCAACGCCGACGACTCCCGCGACCTGCTGCGCATCCTCCAGGGCTATGTGACCCGCCCGGAGAACGTCGTGCGCTGGAGCTGGGCCCCCGGCGACCTGGTGATCTTCGACAACCGCAGCACCCAGCACTACGCGCCCGACGACTACGGCACCCTGCCCCGCCTGCTCCACCGGGTGACCGTCGCCGGGGACGTCCCCGTCGGCGTCGACGGAGAGCGCAGCCGTGTCGTCGAGGGCGACGTCGCGGAGCACTACACCCCCGCCTCGGCGGCCTGACCCTTCGAAGACCCAAGGAAGGAAGGAGCCGAAGATGCGGCACCTTACCGCGCTCCCCGACCTGTCCGAACTCTCCGATGTGACGGTGACCCTGGCGCCGGAGAGCCAGACGGCGGACGGCTCCGTGCCGCTGGTCGGCTATCTGGTGCTGGCCCCGGCCGGCACCCAGCCGGCGCAGCTCACCGAACTGCTCGCCGCACAGGGCGCGTTGACCACCCCGCTCCGGCCGGCCGCCGTGGCCCCCGAGGAGCGCCCCGGCTCCCGGGGCATCGTGGTCGACACCGAGGAACGCACCGCGACCGTGGACGGCGTTCCGCTGCGCCTGACCTATCTGGAGTTCGAGCTGTTGGCGCACCTGGTGCGCCATCCGCACCGGGTCTACACCCGGGAGTCGCTGGTCGCCACGATCTGGGGCTACGGCCCCGTCGGGGACCAGCGCACGGTGGACGTTCATGTGGCCAGGCTCCGGCGGAAGTTGGGGCCGGCCTACCGGGAGCGGATCGTCACGGTGCGCCGGGTGGGCTACAAGTACGTCCCCCCGGCCGTCTCAGTCGCACGGTGGGCGTTGCCGACCAACCGGCCGGCTGAGCCGGGCGAGGCGGCTGCGCCGCTGGTCCGTCGCATGGTCGGTGGCGGGCCGGTTCGGCCGGCCACGCGGGAGTTGATCTGACGGTCGCGTCGCCTCTGCGCGGGTCCGGATGTGCCCGCGCATCCACCGGAACTCCCGGCCGAGGGCGGCCCGTTGACGCGCCGCCGGGCCGGCCGCCGGGTCGGCTGCCGTCCGGGCGGTCGGCCGCGAAGCCCTCTGTCACACCTGCCGCCGGTCGGCCGTCGGCGCCTGGCCGGACACCCGACCGGCCGCCGGGCCCGCCCGCCGCCGGAACCGGCCGGCCGACTGTAGGCCAGCCCACCGGGTCGGCCCCGCGCGGGCCCGCTTCCGGGCGGGCCGAAAACCATCCCGAGCGACGGCTCGTCATGTCGGGTGAACCACCCGTCCTGTGCGGCGACTTCGGCTCGCGCGAACGACCAGGTCAGCCCGCCAGCGGGAGCGCGGGCCGCCGCCGCGAGGCGGCGGCGCGGTAGCGGTGGAGGACGACCTGGGCCAGTTCGGGCGCGGCGCCCAGCACCGGGGCCAACAGGTCGGCGCCCGCCTCCCTGGCGCCGACCGTGATGCGGTCGGGCAGCCGCCCCGGCGCGATCACATAGGGAGCGACCACGACCCGGCGCAGCCCCTCCGCGCGCAGCGCGCGCACGGCCAGCGCCGTGTCGGGCGCGCTGGCCGAGGCGTAGGCCGAGATGACCGCGCCCCAGCCGGCCGTCCGCCGCCACCGTTCGGCCAGCGCCTCCAGCGCGGCCCGCCCGGCCGGGTCCGAGGTGCCGGCCGAGGCCAGCACCACCCCGGTGTCCGAACGTCCGGCCAGCGGACGGCCGTTGGCCTCGGCGAGCCGCCGTTCCAACAGCCCGGTCAGCAGCGGGTGCGGCCCCAGCACCTCGGACTGCCACACCGTCAGTTCCGGGAGCCTCGCCCGTTCCCCGGCCAGCAGCTTCGGGATGTCGGAGGTGGCGTGGAAGGCGCGGTTGAGCAGCAGCGGCACCGCCACCGCCGAGCGGTGCCCGGCGGCGCGCAGCTCGCCCAACACGTCGGCGACGCGCGGCAGGTTGAAGTCGAGGAAGCCGCAGCTGACCGCCGTCCCGGGCGCGGCCTCGCGCACCCGGGCCGCCAGGGCCAGCACGGTCGCCGCGTGGCGCGGGTCCCGGCTGCCGTGGGCGACCAACAGCAGCGCCGGGGGAGCGGCGCCGCCGCCCGGGACGTGCGGGCCGCCCGTCATGTCAGGCGGGCCATCAGGCCACGGGAGCGCAGCACGCGCCGCTCCAGCGGCGAGAAGAACAGCAGGTCGATCGCGACGCCCACCACCAGGATCAGGATGATGGTGGCCAGCACGCCCGACATGTTCTGCATCGTGCGGTAGTTCTCCATCAACTGCCCGAGCCCCGTGCCCAGATCGGGCGAGTGCACGATCAGCTCGGCCGCCATCAGCGAGCGCCAGGAGAACGCCCAGCCCTGCTTGAGCCCCGCCAGATAGCCCGGCAGCGCCGCCGGCAGCAGCACGAACCGCACGCTGCTCAGGCCCGTGGCCCCCAGGGTGCGGCCGGCCCGCAGATAGATCGGCGGGATCTGGTCGACGCCCGCCACGATGCCGTTGGCAATCGACGGCACCGCGCCCAGCAGCACCACCGCGTAGATGGTTCCGTTGGTCAGCCCGAACCAGATGATCGCCGCCGGCACCCAGGCGATGGACGGCAGCGACTGGAGCCCGGTGAGCACCGGGCCGATCGCGGCGCGCACCAGCTTGACCCTGGCCACGAGCAGCCCGAGCGGGGTGCCCACCGCGATGGCGATCAGGAAGCCCAGGATGCCGCGCGAGACGGACGTCCAGACGTACTCGAAGAGCGTGCCCTCGCGCCACATCTCGCCGAAGACCGCGCCCACGTCGCCCGGGCTGGGCAGCAGGTAGTCCGGCTGCACATCCGACCAGTAGGCGATCTGCCAGACCGCCAGGACCAGCGCGATCGCCACGATGGGCGGCAGCACCTTGGTGAGGAGGACGCGGCCGACGGGCACCCGTTCCGCGCCGCCGGGGCTCTCCAACGCGTCCAGGCCGGCCTCAAGGCCCGCCAGGTCACCCGATGGCGCGTCCCGGTCGCCGCGGTCCCGGTCGCTGCGGGCCGCTGTCTCACTGCTGGCCATGACGGCGGATCTCCTCGCGCAGTCGTTCGGTGATCTCCACGGAGAGCGCGGAGACCTCGGCGTCCTCGATGCGGCGCGGGTGCTCGATCTCCACCCGCCACTCGGTGACCACCCGGCCCGGGCGGGAGGACAGCAGGATGACGCGCTGCGCCAGCCGGACCGCCTCCCGCACGTTGTGGGTGACGAAGAGCACCGAGACCCCGGTCTCGGACCAGATCCGGGTCAGCTCCTCGTGGAGCACGTCCCGGGTGATGGCGTCGAGCGCGGCGAACGGCTCGTCCATCAGCAGCAGTTGGCTGTCCTGCGCCAGGGCCCTGGCGAGCGCGACACGCTGCCGCATCCCGCCGGACAGCTCGTGCACCCGCTTGCCGTAGGAGCCCTGGAGCCGCACCAGGGCCAGCAGCCGCTCCGCCTCCTCGCGGCGCTCCGCCTTCGGCACGCCGCGCAGCCGCAGCGCCAGTTCGATGTTGCGGCCGGCGGTCAGCCACGGGAAGAGCGCGTGCTCCTGGAACATCAGGGCCGGCCGCCCGCCGGGAACGGAGATGTCCCCGGCGGAGGCCGCGTCGAGCCCTGCGGTGAGGTTGAGCAGCGTCGACTTGCCGCAGCCCGAGGCGCCGATCAGCGTCACGAACTCCCCGGGGGCGACATCGAGGCTGATGTCGTCCAGCACGAGTTGCTGCTTGCCCGGCCGGCCGAAGGACTTCGACACATGCTCGAAGCGCACGGCGTAGCCGGCCTCGGCAGTGGCGTCCTCGCCGACCGCGCTGTCAACGGCGATGGCCATCGGAAGTCACCTCCTGGGGTGAACGTGGCGGGTGAACGATCGCGGAATCGGGGCGGGTGCGCGGGTGTGGGACGGCGGTCAGCCGACGCCCAGGCCGGCGTCCTCGACCTCCGGCAGGCCCTCCTCGGCCAGCACCGCGTTGAGGATGGACAGGTCGTAGATCCCGGTCAGGTCCGTCTCGTCCAACAGTCCGACCTCGGTGGCGTTCTCGGCCCCCACCAGCAGCGTCTCGGCCAGCGGGTCGTTGAGGAACTCGACGTTCTCGAAGGCCGGGTCGAGCACCTCGGCGGGCAGCTCGTTGCCGCCCGGCAGGTTGCCCAGGGCCTCGTTGAAGACCGTCTTGGCCTCGTCGGGGTTGTCGTTGATCCAGGCGTTGGTCCGCACCACGCCGCGCACCACGGCCTCGACGACGTCGGGGTGCTCGGCCAGGAAGTCCTGGGAGGCGATCACATGGGTGACCACGTACTGGCCGTTCTCCCACAGCTCGCCCTCGTCGAGCAGGGTCTCGGCGCCCCGGCTGACCAGGTTGGCGGCCGTCGGCTCGGGCACCCAGGCGCCGTCGATGTCGCCGCCGTCGAAGGCGGCCGGGATCTCGGAGTTGGCGATCCGCAGCACCGAGACGTCGCCCCGGCCGGACTCCGGGTCCACCTCGAGGCCCTGGTCGTTGAGGTAGCTGAGCAGCGCCACGTCCTGGGTGTTGCCCAGCTGCGGGGTCGCGATCCGCTTGCCCTCCAGGTCGTCCAGGCTGGTCACCGTCTCCGGGTTGACCACCAGCGAGGCGCCGCCCGAGGCCGCGCCCGCGACGATCCGCAGGCTCTGGCCGCCGGAGCCGGCGAAGCCGTTGATCGCCGGGTTGGGGCCGATGAACGTGATGTCCAGGTCACCCGCGTTGAGCGCCTCGATCGCGGAGGGGCCCGCGTTGAAGACCTGGGTCCTGATCTCGGTGCCGCCCAGCTCCTCGCGGATGGCGCCGTCGTTCTCCAGGCCGATCACGCCGGTGGCGTGGGTGATGTTCGCGAAGTACCCGATGCGCACCTCGTCGGCGGAGAGCGCGGGACCGCTCGCGGTGTTGTTCGACGCCGGCTCCTCGTCCTCGGCGTCCGAGCCGTAGCCGCAGGCGGCGAGCGGGGCCAGCAGCAGCGGCAGCAGGGCCAGCCCGACGAGCGGTCGGCGCGATCTTCCGTGGCGGGAGGGGCGGTTGGCGGTCATGGGTCGGGTTCCTCTCAGGGACATGGGCGGCGTTGGGCCCATGTGACGGACGTCGTCGTGAAACGGGATCGGGTACGGGAACGGCGCCCGAAGGGCACCGGAACGGCGGTCGGCCGGCGTGACGCGGGGCGCGTCAGCTCAGCCGGCACATCGCGCGATCCCGCCGTGGCCGCTGCCGAGCGCGCCACTGCCGACCCGTCCGCCCTCCTTGGCGAAGGTCGAGAAGACGTCCCTGAGCATGATCAGAAGTCCCACCCGTCGTCGGAGTCGGCCTCGGCCGAAGCGCCGGGCCGCCGCGCGGCGTCAGCGAACGCCTCGCCGGCCATGCCGGCCGTCAGCGTCGCGCCGTCCGCCGGGTCGATGAGCAGGAACGAGCCGGTGGTGCGGGAGACCGCGTAGTCGTCCAACGCCAGCGGCTCGGCGGTGCGGACCACCACCCGGCCGATGTCGTTGGCCTCCAGCCGGCCCGGCTCGGGGTGTTGCGAGAGGTCGTCCAGGGTCAGCCGGGACGGGATCTCCTTCACGATCGCCTTGACCGTGCGGGTGGTGTGCTTCAGCAGCACCCGGGCGCCCGGCGTCAGGGGACGGTCGTGCAGATGGCAGACGGTGGCCGTCAGGTCCTGGCTGGCCGGCGCGACGGACTCGGTCGGCGCGATCAGGTCGCCCCGCGAGATGTCCAGGTCGTCGGCGAGCGTGACGGTCACCGACTGCGGCGCCCACGCCACGTCCACGGACTGGCCGAGCGCGTCGATGTGGGTGATCTCGCTGGTGCGGCCTGAGGGTTGGACGGTGACGCGGTCGCCGACGCGCAGCACGCCCGACGCGATCTGCCCCGCGTAGCCACGGAAGTCGGGGTGCTCGGCGGACTGCGGCCGGATCACGTACTGCACGGGGAAGCGCGCCGGCTCGGCCGACGGGTCGTGCGCCACCGGCACCGTCTCCAGGTGCTCCAGCACGGTCGGGCCGCCGTACCAGTCCATGGTCGCCGAGGGCGCCACCACGTTGTCCCCGGCCAGCGCCGAGATGGGGATCGGGGTGACCTCAGCGATGCCCAACGAGGCGGCGTAGCGGGTGAACTCGGCGGCGATCTCGGCGAAGACCGGCTCCGCGTAGCCCACCAGGTCCATCTTGTTGACGGCGAGCACCACCTGAGGCACCCGCAGCAGCGCCGCCACCGCCGCGTGCCTGCGGGTCTGCTCCACCACGCCGTTGCGGGCGTCCACCAGGATGATGGCCAGCTCGGCGGTCGAGGCGCCGGTCACCATGTTGCGGGTGTACTGCACATGGCCCGGGGTGTCGGCGAGGATGAACCGGCGGCGCGGGGTGGCGAAGTAGCGGTAGGCCACGTCGATGGTGATGCCCTGCTCCCGCTCGGCGCGCAGCCCGTCGGTGAGCAGCGCCAGGTCGGGCGCGCTCTGCCCCCGGTTGCGGGAGGCCAGCTCGACGGCGGCCAGCTGGTCGCTGAGCACCGACTTGGAGTCGTGCAACAGCCGCCCCACCAGCGTGGACTTGCCGTCGTCGACGGAGCCGGCGGTGGCGAAGCGCAGCAGCGAGGTGGCGGATATCGCCGCCGTGTCGGCGGTCTCGGCCGTGCTCATCAGAAGTACCCCTCGCGCTTGCGGTCCTCCATGGCGGCCTCGGACAGCTTGTCGTCGGCCCGGGTGGCGCCCCGTTCCGTCAGCCGGGAGGCGGCGATCTCGGCGATGATCTGCTCGATGGTCTCCGCGTCGGACTCCACGGCCCCGGTGCAGGACATGTCGCCCACCGTGCGGTAGCGCACCTGGCGGACGTCCACCGTCTCGTGTTCCTTCGGCCCGCCCCACTCGCCGGCCGCCAGCCACATCCCGTCACGCAGGAACACCTCGCGCCGGTGCGCGTAGTAGATCTCCGGGATCTCGATCTTCTCCCGGGCGATGTACTGCCAGACGTCCAGCTCGGTCCAGTTGGAGAGCGGGAAGACCCGCACATGCTCGCCCGGCGCGTGCCGCCCGTTGTACAGCTGCCACAGCTCGGGCCGCTGGCGGCGCGGGTCCCAGCCGCCGAACTCGTCGCGCAGCGAGAACACCCGCTCCTTGGCCCTGGCCTTCTCCTCGTCCCGCCGGCCGCCGCCGAAGACCGCGTCGAAGCGGTTGGTCTCGATGGCGCGCAGCAGCGGAACGGTCTGGAGCGGGTTGCGGGTCCCGTCGGGGCGCTCGCGCAGCTCGCCGCTGTCGATGAAGTCCTGCACCAGCGCCACCGTCAGCCGCAGCCCGTGCTGCGCCACCACCCGGTCGCGGTAGGCGATGACCTCGGGGAAGTTGTGGCCGGTGTCCACGTGCAGCAGGGAGAACGGCGGCGGCGCCGGCGCGAACGCCTTGAGCGCCAGGTGCAGCATGACGATGGAGTCCTTGCCGCCGGAGAAGAGGATCACCGGGCGCTCGAACTCCCCGGCCACCTCGCGGAAGATGTGGACCGCCTCGGACTCCAGCACGTCCAGGTGGGACAGGGCGAAGGGGCCGCCGGTCTCGTCGGTGATCGAGAGTGCCGCCGTCATGGGGGATTCCTTTCGTTCGCCGGGCCGGGTGAGGTCCCCGACCGCTGTCGTCCGCGTCTCCCCGGTGCCCTGGCTCATGCCAACCCCCGCCCGGTCAGCAGCGCGTGGAGCGCGGCGGCGGAGTCCGACACCGTCTGCTGGTGCGCCTCGATCCGGAGGTCCGGGGACTCGGGCACCTCGTAGGGGTCGTCGACCCCGGTCAGTCCGGCCAGCTGGCCGCTGGCCTGCTTGGCGTACAGCCCCTTGACGTCCCGCTGCGAGCAGACGTCGACGGGGGTGGCGACGTGCACTTCGATGAAGCGGGTGCCGGCGGCCTCGTGGTGCTTGCGGACGGCGTCCCTGCTGTCCGCGTAGGGGGCTATCACCGGGACCAGCGCCTTCACCCCGTGCGAGGCGAGGAGTTCGGCGACGAAGCCGATCCGCCGCACGTTGGTGTGCCGGTCCTCGCGGGAGAAGCCGAGCCCGGCGGAGAGGAACTCGCGGATCTCGTCCCCGTCGAGCACCTCGACGCGGTGGCCCTCCTCGACGAGCCGGCCGGCCAGCGCCCGCGCGATGGTGGTCTTGCCGGCGCTGGGCAGGCCGGTGAGCCAGACGGTGGCGCCCTGGTTGGTCACGCTCATCCCCGAACTCCTCGCATCCCGCCGCCCGTTGCCGGGCTTCTCGGTGGCCTTCTCGGTGGTCGTCTTCCCGGTGGTCATCAGCCGTGCAGCCCGCACTCGGTCTTGCCGAGCCCCGACCAGCGGCCGGCCCTGGCGTCCTCGCCCTCGGCGACCCTGCGGGTGCAGGGCGCGCAGCCGATCGAGGCGTAGCCGTCCTGGAGCAACGGGTTGGTCAGCACCCCGTGTTCGGCGACGTAGGACTCCACGTCCTCCTGGGTCCAGCGGGCGATCGGCGCGATCTTGACCTTGCCCCGCCGCTCGTCCCAGCCGACCACCGGCGTGTTGGCCCGGGTCGGCGACTCGTCGCGGCGCAGCCCGGTGGCCCACGCCTCGTAGCCGGCCAGTCCGCGCTCCAGCACCGCGACCTTGCGCAGCGCGCAGCAGCGGTCCGGGTCGCGCTCGTGCAGCCTCGGACCCCACTCGGCGTCCTGCTCGGCCACGGTCTGAACGGGCGTCAGCGTCAGCACGTTGACGTCCATCACGGCCGCCACCGCGTCGCGGGTGCCGATGGTCTCGGGGAAGTGGTAGCCGGTGTCCAGGAAGACCACGTCCACGCCGGGCCGGGCGCGGGAGGCGAGATGGGCCACCACCGCGTCCTCCATGGAGGAGGTCACGCAGAACCGGTCGCCGAAGGTCTCGGCCGCCCAGCGCAGGATGGTCAGCGCGTCCGCCTCCTCCAACTCGCGCCCGGCGCGTTCCGCCAGCGCGCGCAACTCCTCGGCGCGCGCCGTCTCGTGCCCGGTGGTGGTCGTCTCCATCTCAGGTCTCCTTCAGCTGCCGTCGGCGCCGCCGCCGTCGCCCTCGCGGGGGACGGGGGCGGCGGCGCGCGCGATACCGCTGGCCAACAGGCCCAGGAACGACAGGCGGAACGCCCGGTTGCAGTCGGCGCATTCCCAGGCGCCGTGGCCCGCCTCGCTGGGGCGCAGGTCCTCCTCGCCGCAGTACGGGCAGTAGAACGGGGCGGCGCGCTCGCTCACCTGAGGTCCCCCTCGTCGGCGCGGGCGACCCACTGGGCGAACCGCTCGTCGGGCTCGCGCCGCGCCAGGTAGGCGCGCAACACCCGCTCGACGTAGTCGGCCAGCCCGGCGGCGGTGACCTTCAGGCCCCTGACCTTCCGGCCGAAGCCCGGGTCCAGGCCGAGCCCGCCGCCCAGGTGCACCTGGAAGCCCTCGACCTGCCGGCCCTCGTCGTCGGTGACCAGCTGCCCCTTGAGACCGATGTCCGCGACCTGGATGCGGGCGCAGGAGTTGGGGCAGCCGTTGATGTTGATGGTGAGCGGCTGGTCGAACTCCGGGAGCCGGCGCTCCATCTCCTCGATCAGCCACTGGCCTCGCGCCTTGGTCTCGACGATGGCCAGCTTGCAGAACTCGATCCCGGTGCACGCCATGGTGCCGCGCCGGAACGGGGAGGGCCGGGTGGTCAGGCCCAACGCCTCCAGCTCCTCGGCGAGTTGCTCGACCCGCTCCCGGGGCACGTCCAGGATCAGCATCTTCTGGTGGACGGTGGTGCGCACCCGGCGGGAGCCGTGGGCCTCGGCCAGGTCGGCGATCTTGGTGAGCGTGGTGCCGTCCACCCGGCCGACGCGCGGGGCGAAGCCCAGGTAGAAGCGGCCGTCCTTCTGCGGGTGGACGCCCACATGGTCGCGCCACTCGTTGGGCGGCTGCTCGGGCGCCGGGCCGTCGACCAGCCTCCGCAGCAGGTACTCGTCCTCCAGGACCCGGCGGAACCTCTCCACGCCCCAGTCCTTGACCAGGAACTTGATCCGGGCGCGGGTGCGCAGCCGCCGGTAGCCGTAGTCGCGGAAGAGGCCCACGACGCCCTCGTGCACGTCGGCGACCTCGTCCAACGGCACCCAGGCGCCGAGGCGTTCGCCCAGACTCGGGTTGGTGGACAGGCCGCCGCCGACCCAGACGTCGAAGCCGGGGCCGTGCTCGGGGTGGACGACGCCGACGAAGGCGATGTCGTTGACCTCGTGCGCCACGTCCAGCAGCGGAGAGCCGGAGACGGCCGTCTTGAACTTGCGCGGCAGGTTGGAGTACGCCTTGTTGCCGATCACCCGGCGCTGGATGGCCTCGATGGCCGGGGTGCCGTCGATGATCTCGTCGGCGGCGATGCCGGCGACGGGGGAGCCGACGATCACCCGGGGGGTGTCGCCGCAGGCTTCGGTGGTGGAGAGCCCGACGCCTTCGAGGCGGCGCCAGATCTCCGGCATGTCCTCGATGCGAATCCAGTGGTACTGGATGTTCTGCCGGTCGGTGATGTCGGCGGTGCCGCGCGCGAACTCCTGGGATATCTCGCCGATCACCCGCAGCTGCTCGGTGGTGAGCAGCCCGCCGTCGATGCGGACCCGGAGCATGAAGTACTCGTCGTCCAGCTCCTCGGGCTCCAGGATCGCGGTCTTGCCGCCGTCGATCCCGGGCCGCCGCTGGGTGTACAGGCCCCACCAGCGCATCCGTCCGCGCAGGTCGGCGCCGTCGATCGAGTCGAATCCCCGGTGCGCGTAGATCGTCTCAATGCGTGTCCGCACATTGAGACCGTCGTCGTCCTTCTTCGTCTGCTCGTTGGCGTTGAGAGGAGTGAAGTGACCCGAGGCCCACTGTCCCTCACCGCGGTGGCGGCCGGCCTTGCGGCGGGGTGTGCCGACGGGCTTCTTGACGGAGTCCGGCATGATCACGGTCTTTCTGCGGGCAGCAGGGAGGCTCTGTCCTGGAGACCGGCGCAACGTCGCGGCGGGCAGGGCAGAGTCGGAGGTCAGCGAGGCAACGGGACGGAGAGGAGCGGCCCGGAACGGGCGCGGGCCGGAGTCGAGCGGCGCCCTCCCTCAGGGCGCCTCAGTGCTCTGTGGCCACCTAACAGATGGCGCTGGACATCCGACCGAGATCAACATGGCGACGACTCACCAAGGCAATTCCCGCTCGCGACATGACGGCAGCGTTGCACGCGGTCACGCGCCCGTCCACCAGTATCCAGTATTTGGACAGTACTGTCCTGCTATATGGGCAGCGGACCGAGATTCTCACGCTCTGTGCAGCGTGGGCAACGTAGCGGCGAAAACGGACATCGGCGGCAGGACACACGGCCGCAACACCGTGGTCATCTTTCGGCGTCCGGCCGGCGTCCGGCCGGCGTCCGGCGGGCGGACATGCGAACGGCCCCGAGGTGTGGGGTCCCAGGGGCCGTTCGGTGGGGGGACGCGCGGGGACGGCGGGTGGTCCGGCGTCGCCGTCCCACGCGGGCTCAGCAGCGCAACAGGCGGTCCACCAGGTCGCGGTAGTCCCGCAGCGCGGTGCGCCGGTCCTCGGTCGTCGGGCCATCGGCCCCCTCGCCGGTCTGCCAGCCGTCGCGCAACGCCCGGCGGCGGCGCGCCAGTTCGTCGGTGAGGCGGGTCACCGCCTCCTCCAGCGCGGCGTCGGCCCGCGCGACCGAACGCTTCGGGTCGTCCACGAAGCCGGAGACCGCGCCCTTCACCTCGGCGCGCAGCGCGTCGGCGGCCTCGGCCCCGAACAGCGGCGCGGTGGCCGGCCGTTCGGCCTCGGGGGCCGGTGGGTCGGCGGCGGGGCGCGCGGGCACGGGTGCGGCTGTCCGTGCCGTAGGGGCGTCCGTGGGTCCGCCCGTTGGGCCGTCCGCCGGGCCGTCCTTCGGTGCGTGCGTCGGCGCCTGAGTGGGAACGGGGGGCGCCGGCGGCCGGCTCGGCGGCTCGGGCATCCGCGCCCGCGGCGCGCCGTCGTCCTCGGAGCGGGGCGGGTCGGCGGCCGCCTCCGTCTCCCTCATCCCGTCGCCGTGGGTGCCTTCGCCGTCCGTGCTTCGGTCCGTGCTTCTGCCCGTGCTTCGGTCAAGGCCCTTCAGCGTCAGACGCATCAGGCTTCGCCTCCCGTGCCGGCCCTGGTCGGGGCTTCGGCCCCGCGCGGCGCGGCGCTCGTGGTGGTCTGCTCCCCGGGCGCCTCCGTCGCGGGCGCGGCCTCGGGGCGTTCGTCCAGCAGAGCCTGGAACAGCTCGCGGGCGGCCAGCAGCGCCGCGCGGAGGTCCTCGGTGCGCTCCGCGTTCTGGCCCGGGTCCTCCCGGCCGGCCAGAAGGTGCGCCTGCCGATACCCGTCCACCTGGTGCGGGTGGTGCACGGAGACGGCGGCGAGCTGTTCGCCATAGCCGTCCGAGGGGTAACCCCGTTCCCTGATCAACTGGTTGAGCAGCTGGTCGGCCTCGGCGATGGCGCCGGCGGGGGAGTCGACGAACTGCTCCTGCGCCCTGGCCCACCTGGCCCGGTACCTCTCGTGGGCGCCGGGCGGCAGCGGACGCGCCCGGAACCGGCGGTGTCGGCGCAGCCGGGTGGCCAACTCCCGGTGGGCGGCCTTGCTGTCCCCCTGGTGCCGCGCCACGGCCCGCTCGTACTCGGGGCCGAAGCGCCGCCGCAGCATGGTGCCGCCCGGGGCCAACGTGGGCCGCAGCAGCGCCAGCGCGATGGCGGCGAGGACCGCCACGCTCAGGATGATGATGATCAGTGCCGTCATGACGTCCTCTTTCGCAGAGAGCCTCTCGGTGAGGTTGTCATCAGGGCGCGTTACCCGATCGAGATCTTCCAAACCTGCCCGAACATCGAACAGTTCACGGTGTGTGACGACTCAACCCTCAAACGGGTGGTACGGTCCGTTCCGGCACCCCAACTCCGGCACTCACCTCTCCTCCGGCAGATCCCTCCTCCGACAGGCGCCTCCTTCCGTGGACACCTCCACCGGTCGGTCAGTCCTCCGGCACCGCCCTGGCCCGGTCCACCACGGCGGACAGGTCGCCGCCCGGGAGCGTGCCGAAGCTGCCGCCCCAGTCGCCGCCCAGCCGGGAGGCGCAGAACGCGTCGGCCACCTCCGGCGGCGCGTGCCGCACCAGCAGCGCGCCCTGGAGCACCAGCGCGAGCCGTTCCACGATCCTGCGCGCCCTCGCCTCCACGCCCTCCAGGTCGGACAGCTCGGCCAGCAGGTCCTTGAGCGCGGCGTCCAGCCGGTGGTCGGCCCCGGTGGCCGCGCCCACCTCGGCGAGGTAGGCGTTGAGCGCGCCCGGCTCCCGGGTCAGCGCGCGCAGCGCGTCCAGCGCCTGCACGTTCCCCGAGCCCTCCCAGAGGGAGTTGAGCGGCGACTCCCGCAGCAGCCTGGGCAGCCCCGACTCCTCCACATAGCCGTTGCCGCCCAGGCACTCCAGCGCCTCGGCCGCCACCGGGGTGCAGCGCTTGGTCACCCAGTACTTGGCGGCCGGGACCGCCAGCCGCAGCAGATGGCGGTCCCGCGCGCTGCCGGCCGCCGCCGCGTCGGCGGCCGAGGCCAGCCGCAGCGCCAGCGCCGTGGCCGCCTCGGACTCCAGGGCGAGGTCGGCCAGCACGTTGGTCATCAGCGGCTTGTCGATCAACGGGCCGCCGAACGCGGAGCGGTGCGCCGCGTGGTGGATCGCCCTGGCCACCGACTGCCGCATGATCGCCGCCGAGCCGGTGACGCAGTCGATCCGGGTCGCGGCGACCATCTCGATGATGGTGCGCACGCCCCGCCCCTCCTCGCCGACCAGCCAGGCCAGGGTCTCGCCGTCGAACTCCACCTCCGAGGAGGCGTTGGAACGGTTGCCCAGCTTGTCCTTGAGCCGCTGGAGGCGGAACGCGTTGCGCTTCCCGTCGGGCAGCACCCGGGGCAGCAGGAAGCAGCTCAGCCCGGCGGGCGCCTGGGCCAGCACCAGGAACGCGTCGGACATCGGCGCCGAGCAGAACCACTTGTGCCCGGTCAGCCGGAACAGGCCGGGCTCGCCGGCCGGTTCGGCCCTGGTGGTGTTGGCGCGCACATCGGAGCCGCCCTGCTTCTCCGTCATCCCCATGCCGGCCAGCGCGCCGGCCTTCCCGGTGGCCGGCTTCGCCAGGCCCGGCTCATAGGCGCGCGAGGTGAGCAACGGCTCCCAGACGGCGGCCAGTTCGGGCGCGGCGCGCAGCGCGGGAACCGCCGCATGGGTCATGGAGACGGGGCATCCATGCCCCGCCTCCACCTGGGACCACACCATAAATCCAGCCGTTCTACGCAACTGGCCGGAAGGGCGCGACCAGGCGTCCGTGAGCCCGGCCCCGATCGCCCGCTCCAGCAGCTGGTGCCAGGCCGGGTGGAACTCCACCTCGTCGATCCGGTGGCCGACCGCGTCGAAAACGCGCAGGGCAGGAGGGTTCTCGTTGGCCAGCCGCCCCCGTTCGGCGGCCTCGGCCGAGCCGGCCGAGCGGCCGAGATCGCGCAGTTCGGCGGTGGCCTCCTCGGCCACGTCGGGCGCCACCTGGCGCGCGAAGCCCTCGGCGAGCGCGGCGTCCTGGGTGAAGACGTCGTAGTCGACGAGCGGCGGAACCTGGTTGGTGACCGCATGGGTGCTGGGCGTCATGGGCCCACGGTAGGCGCGCGGCGCCGGGGCCGTCACCCCCGCGCCGCCGCCCGTCCCCGCACATCCCGGCTCCATCCCGGCTCATCAGGGAGTACCGATCCCCGACTCCCCTAGTACAGTGGGGCGTTCGCGGCGACGGCAGGGAGCGACACATGGAGTTGGAGCTGGATTCCGATGGCGCCCTCAGCGAGCTGAGCCAGCCACAGATGGCCCTGGACTTTCGTCAGACGGGGCCAACGGTGCCCCGCATGATCCTCGGCAACCGGCTCCGAGCGCTCCGCGAGGCCCGGGGCATCACCGGGGCGGACGCCGGCCGGGAGATCCGGGGCTCGCACTCCAAGATCAGCCGCCTGGAGATGGGCCGCACCGGCTTCAAGGCCCGCGACGTCGCCGACCTGCTCACCCTCTACGGCGTGCTGGACGAGGGGGAACGCGCGACCCTGCTGGCCCTGGCCCGCGAGTCCAACAGCCAGGGCTGGTGGCAGTACTACCACGACGTGGTCCCCAGCTGGCTCCACGTCTATCTGGGCCTGGAGCAGACGGCGACGGTCATCAGGGGGTACGAGCTCCAGTTCGTTCCCGGGCTGCTCCAGACCGAGGAGTACGCCCGGGCCGTGATCGGCCTGGACCCGGACGAGGAGGAGCGGCTGGAGCGGAAGGTCCAGCTGCGGATGGCCAGGCAGCAGATCCTCCGCCGCGCCCAGCCGCCCTATCTGTGGACGGTGATCGACGAGACCGCGCTGCGCCGCTCGATGGGCGGACGCGAGCTGATGCGGCGGCAGTTGGCCTATCTGATCGAGGTCTCCCATCTGCCGCACGTCACGGTGCAGGTGGTGCCGTTCTCGGCCGGCGCCCACTCGGCCATCGCCGGCCCGGTGACCGTGCTGCGCCCCCCGGGCGGCGAACTGCCCGACGTCGTCTACCTGGAGCAGCTCACCGGCGGGGCGTACCCGGACAAGCCCGGCGAGGTCGAGCAGTACCGGCATGTGATGAACCGGCTGGCCGTTGAGGCCATGCCGCCGGCCGAGACCGAGGTCTTCCTGCGGAACGCGCTGCGCGAGCTGTAGTGGGCGCGGCGCCGCCCGCGCCACACGGGTCGAAGATCACGCTGGCGCCGCCGGAGTCCGGTCGCGGAACAACGGTGGCCGCCGCCGGCGTTCCGGGTACCCGGCTTCCCCGAGGTCGAGACCGCGCCCGCGCCCGCGCCCGGTCCGCGCCCGGTCCGTTGATCGCCGACAGCGAACGTTCCGCATCCCGGGGAACAACCCCCGCTCTCCCGGCATTGAGTCGGCATAGCTCAATTTGCCTGCCAAGGGAGACGTCATGGAATCGTCGTTCGACGTACTCACCCTCCCGGTGCTGCCGTTGGAGAGCGAGGTCGTGCTGCCGGGGATGGTGGTGCCACTCGAACTCTCCGACTCCGAGGTGCGCGCCGCCGTGGAGGCGGCCCAGTCCGCCGCGCCCCGGGGTGAGAAGCCGCGCGTGCTGCTGGTGCCGCGCGTGGACGGAAGCTACCCGGCCATCGGGGTGGTGGGCCGGATCGAGCAGGTCGGCCGGCTCGCCGACGGCGACCCGGGCGCCCTGGTGCGCGGGCTCCGCAGGGCCAGGGTCGGCGCCGGCACCACGGGCCCGGGCCGGGCGCTGTGGGTCGAGGTCGCCCCGGTCGAGGAGCCGCTGCCCGACCCGCTGCCCGGCGCGGTCACCGAGCTGGTCGGCCAGTACAAGGCGCTCGCCACCAGCTGGCTGCGCAAGCGCGGCGCCTGGCAGGTCGTGGACCGGGTCACCGGCATCGAGGAGGTCGGCCAACTGGCGGACAACGCCGGCTACTTCCCGTTCCTCACCGCCGAGCAGCGCGCCACCCTGCTGGCCACCACCGACCCGGTGGAGCGGCTGCGCCTGGCCACCCGCTGGCTGACCGACCACCTCGCCGAGGAGGAGGTCTCCGAGTCGATCGCCAAGGACGTCCAGGACGGCGTGGAGCGGCAGCAGCGCGAGTTCCTGCTGCGCCGCCAGCTGGAGGCCGTCCGCAAGGAGCTGGCCGAGCTGAACGGCGACGACGCCGACGGCGGCGAGGACCCGCGCGCCCGCGTCGAGGCCGCCGACCTGCCCGAGCACGTCCGCGAGGCCGCCCTCAAGGAGGTCGAGAAGCTGGAGCGCGCCTCCGAGAACAGCCCCGAGGCCGGCTGGCTGCGCACCTGGCTGGACACCGTCCTCGAACTGCCCTGGAAGGTCCGCACCGAGGACGCCTACGACATCCCGGGCGCCCGCGCGGTGTTGGACGCCGACCACGCCGGGCTGGCCGACGTCAAGGAGCGGATCACCGAGTACCTCGCCGTCCGCAAGCGGCGCGCCGACCGGGGCCTGGGCGTCGTCGGCGGCCGGCGCGGCGGCGCGGTGCTGGCCCTCGTCGGGCCGCCCGGCACCGGCAAGACCTCGCTCGGCGAGAGCGTCGCGCGGGCCATGGGGCGGAAGTTCGTCCGCGTCGCGCTCGGCGGCGTCCGCGACGAGGCGGAGATCAGGGGCCACCGCCGCACCTACGTCGGCGCGCTGCCCGGCCGGATCGTGCGGGCCGTCCGCGAGGCCGGCTCCATGAACCCGGTCGTGCTCCTCGACGAGATCGACAAGGTCGGCGCCGACTTCAGGGGCGACCCGGCCGCCGCCCTGCTGGAGGTGCTGGACCCGGCGCAGAACCACACGTTCCGCGACCACTACCTCGAGGTCGAACTCGACCTCTCCGACGTGGTGTTCCTGGCCACCGCCAACGCCCTTGAGGCCATCCCACAGCCGCTGCTCGACCGGATGGAGCTGGTGCGGCTCGACGGCTACACGGAGGACGAGAAGGTCACCATCGCCCGCGACCACCTGCTGCCGCGCCAGCTGGAGCGGGCCGGCCTGGCCGCCGACGAGGTGCGCGTCGAGGACGCCGCGCTCCGCCGGCTGGCCGCCGAGTACACCAGGGAGGCCGGGGTGCGCGGCCTGGAGCGGACGATCGCGCGGGTGCTCCGCAAGGTCGCCGCGCGGGCCGAACTGGGCGAGACGACGCTCCCGGACACCGTCACCGACGCGGGGCTGCGCGGGCTGATCGGCCGGCCGCACCACGTTCCCGAGTCGGCCCAGGAGCCGGGCGCCCGCCGTACCTCGGTGCCGGGCGTGGCCACCGGGCTCGCGGTCACCGGCACCGGCGGCGACGTGCTCTACGTCGAGGCGTCCCTCGCCGACCCGGAGACCGGCGGCTCGGGCCTGACGCTGACCGGCCAGCTGGGCGACGTGATGAAGGAGTCCGGGCAGATCGCCCTCTCCTACCTCCGTTCGCGCGGCGCCGAGTTGGAGCTGCCCGTCGGCGACCTGCGGGAGCGCGGCATCCACCTGCACGTCCCGGCCGGCGCCGTCCCCAAGGACGGGCCGAGCGCCGGCGTCACCATGACGACCGCGTTGGCCTCCCTGCTCAGCGGCCGAACGGTGCGGCCCGAGGTCGCCATGACCGGCGAGGTCTCCCTCACCGGCCGGGTGCTGCCGGTCGGCGGCATCAAGCAGAAGCTGCTCGCCGCCCACCGCGCCGGGCTGACGACCGTCGTCATCCCCCGGCGCAACGAGCCCGACCTGGACGACCTGCCCGAGGAGGTGCGCCGGACCCTGGACATCCACCCGGTCTCCGACGTCTCCCAGGTGCTGGAACTGGCGCTCTCGCCGGCCGAGACGCCCGCCGCGCTGGCCGCCTGAGCCGGCGCGTCCGAGGCACGCCCCACGCACTCCCGACGCCACCGTACGGTGGCGTCGGGAGTGGGCGTATGGTCTGCCCTTATGAGTCCTTCGATCGCGACGAACACGCGCGTTGATCTCGATGGCCTGCTCGACTTCGTGCGGGCCAGGCACCGTGCCATCCTGCTGACCCGGCGGACCGACGGCTCCCCCCAGGGCTCGCCTCTGACCTGCGGTGTCGACGACTCCGGCCGCATCGTGATGTCGACGTACCCCGAGCGTGCCAAGGCCCGCAACGCCAAGCGGGACCCCGAGGTCAGCGTGCTGGTGCTCTCGGACGAGTGGGACGGACCCTGGGTCCAGGTCGACGGCACCGCCGAGGTGCTGGACGTGCCGGAGGCGGTGGAGCCGCTCGTCGAGTACTACCGCAACATCGCCGGCGAGCACCCCGACTGGGCCGAGTACCGCCAGGCCATGGTCCGCCAGGGCAAGTCCCTGATCCGCGTCACGCCGACCCGTTGGGGCCCCGTCGCCACCGGCGGCTTCCCCGCCCGGCTCGCCCGCGACTGACTCCTCCCGCCCCCCATCTGCATGTCCGAATCCCGCCAGTGTGCGGGGCGCCCGCCCCGCACACTGGAGGAGTGATGGACGACGACAGCAGGTACCAGGCGGTGCGCGGCCGCGACGAACGGTTCGACGGGGTGTTCTTCACCGCCGTCGTGACCACCGGCATCTACTGCCGCCCCAGCTGCCCGGCGACCACCCCCAAGCGCGCCAACGTCCGCTTCCTCCCCTCGGCCGCCGCCGCCCAGAGCGCCGGCTTCCGGGCCTGCCGCCGCTGCCGCCCCGACGCCGTGCCCGGCTCGGCCGAGTGGAACGCCAGGGCCGACGCCGTGGGCCGCGCGATGCGGCTGATCGGCGACGGCGTCGTCGACCGCGAGGGCGTCGCCGGCCTCGCCAACCGCCTCGGCTACAGCGCCCGCCAGGTGCGACGCCAGCTCGTCACCGAGCTGGGCGCCGGCCCGATCGCCCTCGCCAGGGCCCAACGGGCGCACACCGCACGCGTGTTGCTCCAGACGACGCGGCTGCCGATCACCGAGGTCGCGTTCGCCGCCGGATTCGCCAGCGTGCGCCAGTTCAACGACACGATCCGCGCCGTCTACGACCGCACGCCGAGCCGGCTGCGCGCCACGGGCCCGGCCGCCGGCCGCGACGCGGCGACCGACGGCTCCGGCGTCCCGCTGCGGCTCGCCTACCGGGGCGCCTACGCGGCCGGCGCGATCCTCGACTTCCTCGCCCGGCGGGCCATCCCCGGCGTCGAGGAGGTCGTCGGCCCGCCCGGCGCGCGCACCTACCGGCGCACGCTGGCGCTGCCGCACGGCACCGGGATCGCCGAGGTCGACGAGTCCGCCGGCGCCGACGGCGGACGCTGGCTGCCCTGCCGGCTCCAACTGACCGACCTGCGCGACCTGACCTGCGCCGTGGAACGCGTCCGCCGCCTCTTCGACCTGGACGCCGACCCCTACGCGGTGGACGAACGCCTCGGCGCGCACCCGCTGTTGGCGCCGCTGGTCGCGGCCGAGCCGGGGCTGCGTTCCCCCGGCGCGGTCAGCCCCGAGGAACTGGCGATCCGCGCCGTGCTCGGCCAACAGATCACCGTGGGCGCCGCCCGCACCCTCGGCGGCCGGCTCGTCGAGGCGCTCGGCAAGCCGCTGGGCCGGCCCGACGGCGGCCTCACCCACCTCTTCCCGGAGCCGGCCACGCTCGCCGAGGCCCCGCTGACGGAACTGGGGATGCCCGCCTCGCGCCGGGAGACCCTCCGCACGGTGGGCGCGGCGCTGGCCGAAGGACGCGTCGTCCTCGACCCGGGCGCCGACCGCGAGGAGGCGAGCGCCGCGCTGCTGGCGCTGCGCGGCATCGGTCCCTGGACGGCCGGCTACGTCCGGATGCGGGCGCTGGGCGACCCGGACGTGATGCTCACCGGTGACGCGGGCGTCCGCCACGGACTCGCGCTCATCGGCGCCGCCGCCGGCGACGCCGAGGACTGGCGGCCCTGGCGCTCCTACGCCCTTCACCACCTCTGGCGCGCGACGGCCGCCTGACCCTCCCGCCCCCTCATACGACATTCGAGAGACGAACGAAGGAAAGCCCCATGCGCTACACCGTTCACCCCAGCCCGCTCGGCGACCTGCTGCTCGCCGGCCCGCGCCCCGGCGTCCTGGCCTCGGTCACCGTGCCGGGCCAGCGCGGCGGGGCGAGCGTCCAGCCGGACTGGGTCCGCGACGACGCGGCCCTGAGCGAGGTGGCCGAGCAGTTCGACGCGTACTTCGCCGGCGACCTCAAGGAGTTCGCCCTCACCCTGGAGCCCGTGGGCACCCCGTTCCGGCAACGGGTCTGGGCCGCGCTCGACGAGATCCCGTTCGGCGCGACCACCACCTACGGCGCGCTGGCCGCGCGGCTCGACCTGCCGAGGAGCGCGGCACGGGCGGTGGGCGGCGCGGTCGGCGCCAACCCGCTGACCGTGATCCGCCCCTGCCACCGGGTGCTCGGGGCGAACGGCTCCCTCACCGGCTACGCGGGCGGCCTGGACCGCAAGCGGCTGCTCCTCACTCACGAGGGCGTTGCACTGGCTTGACGGGGGTGCGGGCCCTGGGGGCCCGCACCGGAGGGCTCACGCGGGGGTGCGGGCCCTGGGGGCCCGCACCCTTCCCGGGCCTGTCGGCCCGGGCTCCTTCCTGAGCATGACGGCTCGGGCTCTCCTTCCCGGTCTCAACGGGGCGTGATGGCTCGGGTCCTGTTCCGGGCCAGGGGGCGCACCCCTTTTCCGGGGTTGCGGGCCGGGTCTCTGGTTTCCGGCTCTGTCGGCTGGGGCCCTTGTCTCGGGTCTGTCGGCTCGGGCCCCTTCCCGCGCAACGGCTGGGATCTCTGGTCCCGGGCCTGGTGGCCTCGCGCTCCGCGGTGTGGGTCGGCGTTCCGCTGGGTGACGCGCGGCGGTGGCGACGTGCCCGGGCCGCTCAGGGGCTCGGTGGGCGGCGGGGAGCGTGCGCCCTCTCGGGCCTCTGACCCGGGTTCCCCGAGGCCAGCGGCCTCGTCCGGTTGCTGGCTTCGCCGGGTCCGTTCCTGGTGGACCGCCTCAACGCCGCAGCGCCGCCCTCCGGTTGGGGCCCGCATGACGGACGCATCGGAACGCGGGAGCTTCGGCGTCGGCGCGCGTGAGTGGTCGTCACCGGGGTGGGTGGCCGGACGGTTCCGCTGCCGCAGCGGCCTCGCCGTTCGACGCGCCCGGTGCCCCGTTCCCCATGCCTCGCGGCTCTGCCGTCGGCGAGCGTCGAGGCGGCCGGCCAGGTGGGTTGCCGTGCGGGCTCGTTGGTCCGTTCCCTGGAGGCCGGCGAACCGGGCGCCGGGGCCGCGACGGTGCTCACGGCGATCATCGACGGTTCGTCGCCGCCTGCTCTCCCGACATCGTTCTGGCCGACCGAGCCCGGCCGGGCGGTGGCTCCGCCGGACGGAGACGGGCCGTCAGGCCCGTCAACCTCCCGGGCGCCGCGCGCGGAGCGCCCCGCGAGGGCTGCGGGCCGCAGGCCCGCACCCTCATCCGCCAAGCCGGGCCGGCAAGGCCACCCCGGCAAGGCCACCCCGTCAGGGGAACTGCCGCTCGATGCGGGCCAGTTTCTCCTCCAGCGTGTCCAGGCGGGGCGCCGCCGTGGCCAGGGAGCCGGACTCCGGCTCGCCGCTGGCCAGCGCCCTCGGCTGCGCGGCGGCCTCCAGCGCGGCCGGCTCCGGCGCCGGGATGCGCCGCCTGCCGCGCAGCCGCGAGCCGCCGATCGCCCGCAACCGCGCGCGTTCCAGCTGCCGTTGTTCCCGCCGGTCGCGCTTGGCGTCCTCCTTCTTCCGCCGCTCGTCGCGGACCTCGTCCACCGCCTCGTCCAGCGTCCGCACGCCCTCCAGCAGCATCAGCGACCAGGCGGCGAACGTCTCCCGTGGCGCCCGCAGCCAGCGGACGAAGCGGATCTGCGGCATCGGCCGGGGCACAAGGCCCTGTTCGCGCAGCGCGGCGCGGCGGGTCTGCTTCAGCGCCCGGTCGAAGAGGACGGCCGCCGACAGCGACATGCCGGCGAAGAAGTGGGGCGCGCCGGCGTGGCCGCTGCCCCGGGGCGCGTGCACCCAGTTGAACCAGGCGGCGGCGCCGGCGAAGAGCCACACCAGCATCCGCGAACCCATCGAGGAGTCCCCGTGGCTGGCCTCCCTGACGGCGATCACCGCGCAGAACATCGCGGCGCCGTCGAGGCCGAACGGCACCAGGTACTCCCAGCCGCCGGAGAGTTGGAGGTTCTCCCGGCCGAAGCCGACGAGGCCCTGGAAGGAGAGCGCGGCGGCGACCCCGGCGCAGCAGAACAGCAGCGTGTAGGAGGCGGAGGCGTAGACGCGCTCCTTGCGGCGGCGGCGTGCTTCGAGGCGTTCCCAGGAGGACTCCGACTCGCGGTCCTCGCCGTCGGGTTTGCGCCCCCGCGTGAGCAGCGCCGTCGCCACCAGGAAGCCCGCCAGTGCCACGGCACCGGCCAACACCCAACTGAACTCCATGTCCGTCACCTTCACCGCGATGTGTGCCCCTCGCCCGGGTGTGCGGGCTCACCCGGGGGCGTCGCCCGATCTCAGCAGTTCACAGCGGGTGGCCCCGAGGGCCGCCCTGGAAGAAGCGTGATGGTACCTGAGTTCCCGTCAGCTCCTATTCGGGCGTAATGCCACCAACGAGTGGTAATTCGGCGGAACTTGCCGCCCGATGATGAATGATCTGTTATCAGGCGCCCGGCCCGAGGCTTCAGCCGCCGGTCAGCCGGCGGAGCCGGTCCGCGTCGCAGAGGCGGGGGCAGGTCGCGCAGGTGTCGGCCGGGCGCAGCGTGTAGTACATGCAACAGCTGGCGCGGTCCCTGGTGCGCAGCGCGGTCTCGTCCGGGGCGAGCAGCTCGCGGAAGCCGGCGCCGGCGGCGAACGGCGGGGTCGCGCCGGGCAGCAGCAGGGCCAACTCCCGCACCGCGCGCTCCTCCTCGCCCAGCAGATGGCCGAAATACCACAGCGACTCGACGAGTTCGTCCGTGGCGGCGCCCCACAGCGCGCGCGAGCGGCGGCGCATCCTGGGCCCGAAGGCGTCGAGCAGCGGCCCGAGGTGGTCGGCCGCCGCCCGCCGCGTCTCGGCGCGCAGCGCCTCCTCGTCGGGCACCACCAGCGCGCCCGGGTGGTGGGCGAGCGGATCGTTCGGCAGGCAGGCGAACGCGGTGACCCGAACGGTGAGCTGGGTCGGGTCGCGGCGCAGCGAGACGTCCTCGGGGGCCAGGTGCGGCACCCGGCGGAGCAGGAAGTAGGGAACGGTGAAGAGCGCGGCGGCCGGCCAGGCGTAGCGGTGTAGCGCGAACGTCGCCACCACGTCCGGCCTGGGCTTCTCGCCGTAGGTCGCGAGCCCGGCCCGTTCCTCGTCGGCGAGGAAGGCGTCCAGCGCGGGGCCGCCATCGGCGAGCGCGTCGCCCCGGGTCCAGCCGGCGTCGGAGCGCGGCTCGCCCTCGGTGACCCGGAGGCTGGGCATCAGCTCGGCCACCCGGGCATAGGCGGGCGTGAGCGGCGTCGTCGCGGTGACGGCGGGCACGGTCATCGGGCCATCGATCCCTTACTGGTGCAGGTAAGCCTTACCTTACCCGACCGGGGGGTGGGGTTTGCTGCCGTGGAAACTACGCCTAGGGTGCTGGAACCCACGTGATTCGGGGGTGACGGGGGCGAGAGGGATGGAGTGGACAGATGGAACCCACCCGCTTGGAATCGGCCATTTCGGGGGCCTCGGTCGTGGTCGATCGGCCGCCGCCGAGGTCACGGCAGGTGCCGACGCTTCGCCGGCGCGCGCTGCCGGCGCGTCGCTCGGTGCGCGCCCAGGTGTTGGCCGCCCTCAGGGACGCCCTCGCCACCGGTGAGCTGCGCTCCGGCGAGACCTACTCGGCCCCGGTGCTGGCCGAGCGCTACGGCGTCTCGGCCACCCCGGTGCGGGAGGCGATGCAGCGGCTGGCCAGCGAGGGGCTCGTCGAGACGGTGCCCAACCGTGGGTTCCGGGTCGCCGGGCACAGCGCGCGGGACATGGTGGAGCTGGCCGAGGTGCGGGCCGCCCTGGAGGTGCCGGCGATCCTCCGGCTGGTGGGCGCGCTGCCGCCCGGGAGCCGGGAGGAGCTGCGCCCGCTGGCGGACGCCACGGTCAGGATCGCCGCGGTGGGCGACCTGGTCGGCTACGCCGAGGCCGACCGGCGCTTCCACCGCGAGCTGCTCCGGCTGACCGGAAACCGTCAACTGGTGGCCGTGGCCCAGGAGTTGCACCGCAAGTCCCAGTGTCACCGGATGCCGGGCAGGGTGCCGGGCCCGGTGGAGCTGGTCGCCGACGCCCGCCAGCACGGCGCGCTGCTGGACGCCCTGGCCGAGGGCGACCGCTCCTCCGCCGAGCGGCTGGCCCGCGCCCATGTGACGGCCCTGTCCGTCGGCACCGTCTGACCCCGCCAGACGAGGGAACGGCCCCGCCCCGGAACGAGAGGAACGAGAGCCGGGGCGGGGCCGTGCCGTTGCGCGAACGGCCCGTCAGTCCGAGGGGGCCAGCGGCTCGGGGGCGAGGTCCGGCGGCAGCTCGGGCGGCAGGTGCGGGGACAGCCAGTGCGGAACGTTCCCCAGCAGCCGGTGGAGCCGGGCGGCCTCGACGCGCAGTCGGTTGGCCTCGTCCGGGGGCTGCACCTCCGCCAGGGCCACCAGGGCCGGGGCGATGCCCACCAGGAAGCCCAACTCCTCGCGCAGCCGCAGGGATTCGGCGAAGCCGTGGCGCGCCTCGGCGAGGTCGCCGTTCTCCAGGGCCAGCGCGGCCAGATGCCGCCAGGTATAGGAACTCAGCAGCGCGTCACCCCGGTTGAGCGCCTCGTTGTGCGCCCTGCGGTAACCGGTCTCCGCCGCCTGCGGGTTGCCGCTCACATGCTCCGCCATCAGCCCGCGACGGAAGTCGAGCAGCGGCCGGCCGGGGGAGTCGGGGGCCAGCAGCGCCGCCGCCCGGCCCAGCGCGGCCCGCGCCTCGTCGGCCCGGTCCCGCACCCGCAACAGCGTCGCCGCGTAGGCGAGATACCCGCGCTCGCAGGCGGCAGCCCCGCGCTCCTCGTCGTTCAGGGGCATCGACTCCACCGCGCGCAGCGCCTCCTCGGCGCGCTCCCAGCCCTGCCCGGTGAACATGCACCGCTCCACCAGCAGCCGGGCCCGCAGCAGGGCCGCGCGTGGCTGGTCCTTCGCGTCCGGGACCAGCAGCGCCGCCGCGTCATCCCAACAGCCTCGTGACCGCAGCCGCCATACCGCACTGTCGAGCGCCGTTCCGCTCGCCGTCTCCAGAACCGGATGTGGCACGGCGGTATCCGTCACATCGCCCTCCCAGCGCGTCGTTGTGCTGTTAGCCGTTAGCCCCTCGTGATGTGAGTGCATCTCAGCATGAGGGACGCCGCCCGGCCAAGAGGGGAGCGTGAAACAGTTCACAAGTTCCCGTATTCGCCGGTCCGTTGGGAGGAAGACGGTGGTGGGGGGGCGGTGTGGTTGCGTGGAGAATCGGCCATTCCCCGGCCGCCGCGCGTGGCGCGTACCGTTCGCTGGGCGGACGCCCCGACCCGGCGGGCCCGCTGCCCGGACGCCCGTCACCCCAGGCGCAGCGCCAACAGGAAGTCGACGGCGTCCTCCAGCCGGCCCAGGTCCCGCCCGGTGAGCTGTTCGATCCGGCCGATCCGGTAGCGCAGGGTGTTCACATGGAGGTGGAGCCGCGCCGCACAGCGGGTCCAGGAGCCGTCCTCGGCGAGGAACGCCTCCAGCGTGGGCAGCAGTTGGGAACGGTTCCGCCGGTCGTAGTCGCGCAGCGGGGCGAGCAGCCGGTCACTGAACGCCTGCCGCACGTCCTCCGGAACGAAGGGGAGCAGCACCATGTGCGAGGCGAGCTGGTCGTGGCCGGCGACCGCCACCGCGTCCGGGCGGGCGGCGGCCAGCCGGCGGGCGTGCCGGGCCTCGGCGAGCGCGCCCCGCAGCCCCTCGGCGTCCGGCACGGACGCGCTGATGCCGACGGTCAGCCGCCCGTCCGGGGCGAGGCCGGCCGTCAGCGGGTGGCGGACGGCGTTCTCCAACGCCTCGGCCCGCAGCGGCCCGCCGGGCGTTCCCTCGTCGGCCAGCGGGCAGACCGGGACCAGCGCCACCGCCTCCCCTTCGGCGTGCGCGACCGCCACCTCGGTTTCGGGCGCCGTCGGGTCGCTCAACAGCTCCTCCAGCACGGCGCGGGCCGCCGGGCCCGGGTCCGCTTCCGGTGCCGCGTCGCCCCGGCTGAGCCGGGCCACCACCAGCTGCCAGTCCTGGCCCGAGCGGCCGGGCAGCAGCACCGGCGCCGCGACCCGCAGCCGGGCCGCCACCTCGGCCGCC
>NZ_RFFJ01000419.1 GCF_003696235.1 Streptomyces triticirhizae | reverse complement strand
ACGCCGGCCGGCGAGTGGGCGGCGGGGGCGCGGCCGGCGCACCAGGCCCCGGCGCCCCGGGGTCAACTGCCGCCCGCCGACGCGTACCCCGCCGGTGGGACCCCCGAAGGGGCGTGGCAGGGCACGTACGGAACCGACCCGTCCACCTCCCAACAACCGTCGTTCGACGCCTTCTCGCGGGCCGCCGATTCGGGCCAGGATGGTCCCGGGAACGGCGCGCAGCGCGTAGGCTTCCCTGCGGCGGGCCCGGTTGGGGCTGATCGGGACCCGGCGAACGACCAGGGGCTTCCCCGTCGTGTACCACGTCACCACCAGCGGCCCGAGGAGGGAACGGCACAGGGCCAGGGGTTGGAACCCCAGCCCGAGGCACCGCGTTGGGAGCGCGGGCCGCGCCGCGAGGAGCGCACCGGCGGCACCACGTCGTCCGGGTTGCCCAAGCGGGTGCCCAAGGCCAATCTGACGGAACACTCTTCCTCCGAGTCCGCCCCCGGTGGACCGCAGGTTTCCCGCGACCCCAAGGATGTCCGTGGTCGGCTGAGCAGCCTGCGTCGCGGGGTACAGCAAGGGCGCGGCGCGGGCCGCGACGCGCAGAACGACGAACGGGGCCAAGGTCCCGGTCACACCTACGAGCAGGAGCGTTAGTGTGAGCCCGATGAGCCAGGCGGCGCAGAACCTCAACTGGTTGATCACCAGCTTTGTGGAGAACACCCCGGGGGTGTCGCACACGGTGGTGGTGTCCGCTGATGGTCTTCTTCTGG
>NZ_RFFJ01000418.1 GCF_003696235.1 Streptomyces triticirhizae | reverse complement strand
CGCCCGCGCCGCCGACGCGGCCCAGGCCGCCGAGGCGGCCCTGACGGCCGAGCGCGCCACCGCCGGCTCGCTGGCCGCCGAGCCCCGGCTGGCCGAGCTGCTCGGCGTCGCCGACGCCCTGACCGTCGCCGAGCTGGACGGCAACGCCGAGAGCCTCGCCCAACTCCTCGACGAGGCCCTGGAGTCCACCGAGCGCCGCCTGTTCGCGCTGCGCACCGAGGCGGCCGACGACGCCCGCATCCTGGCCGCCCTGGGCGACGGCGGGCTGCTGCCGCCAGGACCCGACGTGCTGGCCACCGTCGAGTACCTCGGCGAGCACGGCATCCCCGCCCTGCCCGGCTGGCGCTATCTCGCCCAGGCCGTCGACCCCGCCGACCACGCCGCCGTCCTCGCCGCCCGCCCCGAGCTGGTCGACGGCGTCGTCATCACCGACCAGCACAGCCACGCCCGCGCCCGCGAGGTCCTGGCCGAGGCGGCGCTGCTGCCCCGTTCCGCCGTCGCCGTCGGCACCGCCGCCGCGCTGCTCGCCCCCACCCCGCCGCCCGGCGGCCCCGACAGCGGCATCTTTCTCGTGCCGCCCAACCCCGCCATGCACGACGAACGCGCCGCCGACGACGAGCGCCAGGCGCTGCGCGCCCGCGCCGGCGAACGGGACGCCGACATCAGGACGTTGGCCGCCCGCGTCACCCGCGACCGCTCCCTCGCCGCCCGCCTCGCGTCCTGGCGCGCCGGCTGCCCCGCCGGCCGGCTCGGCGAGCT
>NZ_RFFJ01000417.1 GCF_003696235.1 Streptomyces triticirhizae | reverse complement strand
TCGGGCGCCGGCACGGGCGCGCTGCGCGCCGGCGTGCGGCGCGGCTCGGCGCGCAGGGTCAGCACCGCGCCCTCCGCCGTCTCGGCCGCCGGCGCCTGCCCCAACTCGCGCAGCCGCAGCAGCAGTTGGTCCGGCGAGAGCGGGGAGACCAGCACCGTGGGCGCGATCCGGCGCAGCCGCAGCGGCTCGCACCGCCGGTCCGCCAGCAGCTGCCCCAGCGCCGTCTCGTCCTCGGACCGCAGATAGCTGGCCGCCGCGCCCACCCGCAGCCGGCCGTGTCGCCTGGCCACGTCGTCCACCAGGTAGTCCAACGGCTGCGGCACCGGCGTGCGGGAGACCTCGGCGAGGAACGCGTGCAGCTCGTCCGTGGTCAGCCCGGCGTCCAGCGCCCGGCGGACCGACGCCGGCGTGAACCGGTAGACCGTGGCGCCGCCGGTGGACTCCACGTCGGCGGCCAGCGCCATCGTCGCCCTCAGGTCACGGCGGAGCGGGCCCGGCGCGATCGCCGTCAGGTCGGCCTGGAGCAGCACATGGTCCACCGGCTCGGGAAAGAGCGGCGCCAACGCCTCGGCGGCCGCCGCCGGTTGGGGCGGCTCCTCCAGCAGCGGGCGGGCGTGGGAGGCCAGCGCGCCGCGCCCGGTGACGCCCAGCGTCTCGGCCTCGGCGAGCGCGGCGGCGGTCAGCCGTTCCCTGGCCTCGTCGGTCAGCCGGCGCGGCCACTCCCAGTCCAGCCGGCGGCGCACCGCGACCGGATCGGCCGCGCCGCCCGGCGGCAGCGCGGCCAGCAGCCC
>NZ_RFFJ01000416.1 GCF_003696235.1 Streptomyces triticirhizae | reverse complement strand
TGGCCACGATGGCGGCCGGCCGGTGGGCCGGCCGCACCGGCCTCGGCGCGGCCGGGGCCGGCCGGCCCGTCGGCTTCGCCGGCGTCCGGTTCGCCGTCCACGACAGCACCGCCGAGACCGTCACCCTCACCCGTTCCCCTCTCTCCCTGCGCCCCGGCACCTACCGGCTCACCGGCCGGCACGGCTCCGCCGTGGTCGGGCCGCCGTTGGACGTACCCGCCTCGCCCGACACCGTGGTGCGGCAGCTGCTCGGCGCCACCGAGCCGCCGTTCGCGACCGGCGCGTCCGTCGGGCTCACCCCGCAGCTGCACACCGGAACGCCCCGTTCGGCGCTCGGCATCGAGCACACCGACGTCGAACTCCCGCACGGCTCCGTGACCCTGCCCGCCTGGTATGTGCCCGGCGCCCGCGAGACCTGGGTGGTCGCGCTGCACGGTCTCGGCGCGACCCGGGAGGGGCCGTTGAACGTGCTGCCCTTTCTGCACCAGCACCAGTTCCCCGTGCTGCTGCCCAGCTTCCGGGGCGACCCCGGCGCCCCCCGCCGCGCCGAGCGCGCCTACCGGCTGGGCGCGGGGGAGTGGCGCGACGCCGAGGCGGCGCTCCGCTTCGCCGTGCGCTCCGGCGCACGCCGGGTGGTGCTCTACGGCTGGTCCGCCGGCGCGACGATGGCGCTGCACGCCGCCACGCACTCCCCGTTGCGCCGCCAGGTCGCCGGACTGATCCTCGACTCCCCGGTGCTCGCGCCCACCGCCACGCTCCGCGCGCTCGCGGCGCGGCGCGGCCTGCCGGCGCCGCTGCGCCCGGTGGCCG
>NZ_RFFJ01000415.1 GCF_003696235.1 Streptomyces triticirhizae | reverse complement strand
CGTCGATCCCCGCCGACGCCGACGTCATCACCGCCTCGGTCCGCAGCGGATTGATCTCCGACACCGACCCCACAAACGTGGTCTTACCCACGCCGAACCCACCCGCGATCACGATCTTCGCGGACGTCGTGGCCACCTGCTGGGCCGCCGGCGGCCCGGCGGGCTGACCGGCGGCGGGCGTTCCCTGGACCGGGTGGCCGAATCCGTCAGAGCTTCCGAAGTCCACTGAGCACCCTTTCCAGCAGCGTCACATCTGGCTGACCGCCGGGCTCTCCCTCGTGGCCCGGCTGATGGATGGCGACAAGCCCGGCCTCGGCCAGGTCCGCCACCAGAATCCGGGCCACCCCCAGCGGAATGGCCACCAGCGCCGACACCTCGGCGACCGACTTCACCTCAAGGCAGAGATGGCAGATGCGCTGGTGCTCCGGCAGCAGCCCCTGAAGCTGCATCGGATCGGCGGTGGTCGACACCAGCGCCTCGATCGCCAACTGGTAACGCGGCTTCGTCCGGCCGCCGGTCATCGCGTACGGACGCACCAACGGCTGGTCGCCCTCGTCGTCATAGGACCCGTAGTTGTGCGAGGCACCGTACGAGCCCTGCGAGGGCGGCGGGGTGTTCATGGCTCCTCCGAGCTGAAACATGAGGTTCGACGAGGCGGACGGTGGTGCTCATGTGGGGGGAGGAATACGTCAGTTGAGGAGGCTGCCCTGGAGCTCGGCACGCAGATCGGGCGTCAGGACCGTACCGGCACGATCCACCAACAACGCCATCTCATAACCCACCAGACCGATGTCAGCCTCCGGATGCGCCAACACCGCCAACGACGAACCATCCGAGATGGACA
>NZ_RFFJ01000414.1 GCF_003696235.1 Streptomyces triticirhizae | reverse complement strand
CGGCCGCGCCGGCGGCGAGGCCGGCGACCCCGGTCGCGGTGGCGGTGCCGAGCAGCCGGCGGCGGGAGACGGCGCGCGCGCCCGTTCCCTCGGCGGCCTCGGCGCCCTCGGTGGCCGTGCGGTCGGTGGAGTCGGTGAGATGGCTCATGGTGGTGCGGGTCCTGCTCACTGGGCGATGGTGACGGTGGTGGTCTCGGTGGTCTGGTCGATCGCGGAGCTGCGGATGGTCAGGTCCAGCTCCCACTCTCCCGGGCGCGGCAGTCGCAGCCCCTCGACGGTCCAGTGTCCGACGGCCACCTGCTCGGGCTCGAACCGGAGCGGCCCGAGGCCCTCCCCGGGCAGCGTGAGACTGATCCTGATCTCCTCGGCGCCGTTCGCCTGCCCGTCCGGGCTCTCCAGATAGAGGTGGAGGGTGTTCTCCCCGACGGTCGACGGGTCCAGCTGAAGCGTCGCCGTGCCCGAGCCGTCCGCGCCGCCGGTGTCGTAGGGCAGGCTGACCGGCTCGGGCCGGGCCGCCTCCCCGCCGGCCTCGCGGGCCGCCGCCGGCGGCGCTTCGGCCTCGGTGCGGGCGGGCGGGGTGCCGGTCAGGGCGGTGGTGACGCCGAGCAGCACGACGGCGATGGCCGTCTCGACCAGCACCGAACGCCGCAGCCCGGCCCGCGCCGGGTCCTCCTCGCGCCGCCGCCTCGCGCTCTCCATGACCCGCCGCTGCCGGGCCAACTGCCGCTCCCGCTCCGGGTCCACAGCCGCCGCCGGCGACGCCGACCCCTCGCCGCCCCCGGCCGCGCCCTCGGCGACGGCGGCCGCCGCCCGCGCCTCGGGACGTTCCGCCTCCCCGTCGCCGTCCGCCTCCCT
>NZ_RFFJ01000413.1 GCF_003696235.1 Streptomyces triticirhizae | reverse complement strand
CGCGAGGGCGGCGGGCTGGAGGTCGTTGGCGAGGGTCGGCGCCAGCGCGGCGGCGTCGCCGGCGGCCAGCGCGGCCAGCAGCGCGGGGTCGGGCTCGGGCGGGGGAACGGGGTCGGCGCCGCGCAGCCGGTCGCACTCGCGGTAGACGGCCGGGGTGGACAGGCCGCCGTCGGCGAGCGCGAAGACCCAGTGGAAGACCCCGCCCACCGGCAGCTCGGTGAGCCTCTCGCCCCTGCCCCGGCCCAGCGCCGCGCCGCCGACCAGACTGAACGGCACGTCGGAGCCCAACTCGGCGCACAGCGCGAGCAGTACGTCGCGGGGCGTGGCGGTGCCCCACAGGCGGTCGCAGGCCAGCAGGGCGCCGGCGGCGTCCGCGCTGCCGCCGGCCATCCCGCCGGCGACCGGGATGTCCTTGACGATGTCCAGCCGCACCCGGGGGTCCAGCCCGTGGTGCTCGGCCAGCAGCCGGGCGGCGCGCACCGCCAGGTTGCGGTCGTCGGTGGGCACCTGCTCGCTGCCGGGGCCGACGCAGCCGACCGAGAGCGACTCGGCCTCGGTCGCGGTGACCAGGTCGTGCAGCTCGACGGCGAGGAAGACGTTGGCCAGGTCGTGGAAGCCGTCGGGGCGCGGCGGGCCCACGGCCAGCTGGACGTTGACCTTGGCGGGCACGCGGACGGTGACGGAGGGCGCGGCGGTCATCGGTGGGTCCTCGGGAGCGGGGTCAACGGGCTTGGTGGGCCGGGGCGTTCGGCCCCGGTCGGCCAGCGGTGTCGGCGGGGCCGGTCAGTCCTGCGGCCGGTGCTCGGCGAGCCGGGCGTAGTCGGCCACGGTCAGCGACTCGCCCCTGGCGGTGGGCGGGACGCCGGCGGCCCGGCAGGCGGCCTCGGCGGCGGCCGGCGAGCCGGCCCAGCCGGCCAGCGCGGCGCGCAGCGTCTTGCGGC
>NZ_RFFJ01000412.1 GCF_003696235.1 Streptomyces triticirhizae | reverse complement strand
AGCCGCCGGGCGCCCGCCCGTTCGGCGAGCGCCGGGTCGTGCGTGGCGAGCAGGACGGCGGCGCCCCCGGCGGCCAGGCCGCGCAGCCGCGCCCCCAGCGCGACGCGCGCCTCGGCGTCCAGGTGCGCCTCCGGCTCGTCCAGGATCAGCAGCGCCACCGGCCTGACCCGGGTGGCGGCCAGCGACAGCAGCTGGCCGAGCCCGGCGGAGAGCGCGTCCGGGAACTGCTCGGCGTGGTCGGCCAGTCGGTGCTCGCCCAGCGCCGCGTCCACCCGTTCCTCCGCGTCCGGCACGCCGTGCGCCAGCGCGACCAGCAGCAGGTGTTCGCGCACGGTGAGGTCCGGATAGTGGGCCCCGGGGCCCAGCGCGCAGGCCACGTCGGCGCGGAACGCGGCGGCGTCCTCGTCGGCCGGCGCGTCCCGGAAGGTGACGGTCCCGGCGTCGGGCCGCTCCCGGCCGGCGGCGATCCGCAGCAGCGTGGACTTGCCCGCCCCGTTGGGCCCCAGCACGGCGACGGCCTCGCCGGCGCCCAGCGCGAGCGAGACGCCGTCCAGCACCGGCCGCCGGCCGTAGCCGTGCCGCACCTCAGCCACTCGAAGCAGGTTCATGGCCCTCATCGCATCATGCGCCGCGCGCCGCCCCGGTCCCGGGTGGCCCCTTCCGGCGCGACGCCGGCGGCGGAAGCGGCGAGCATGGAGCCATGCTGCTGGCCGATGTCGCGCGCACCTGGCGGGAGGTCGCGGCCACCGCCGGGCGGTCGGCGAAGGTGGCCGCGCTGGCCCGGCTGTTCGCCGCGACCGAGCCGGAACGGGCGCCCGTCGTCGCCACCTGGCTCGCCGGCCGGCTGCCGCAGCGGAAGCTCGGCGTGGGCTGGCGGGCGCTGGCCGACGCCCCGCCGCCCGCCGCCACGGCCACCCTGACGGTGGCGGCGACCGACGAGACGCTG
>NZ_RFFJ01000411.1 GCF_003696235.1 Streptomyces triticirhizae | reverse complement strand
CAGCGGGACGCGGGCGGCGGCCAGGGCGAGCGGCCCGCTGTCGGCGAGGCCGGCCAGCGCCTCGGGGGCGCCGGGCGCGGTGCCGCGCGAACGGAGCGAGCGCAGCAGCCGGCCGGCGGTGGTGTAGCAGCCGGCGAAGCCGGCGGCGACCAGCAGCACCACCAGGGTGGTCCTGGGGGTGGTCAGCGCGGTCAACACGGCGATCAGCAGCCAGCGTTCACCGATGGGCAGCACGATCATGCGGCGGGCCCAGACGGTCCAGCCGATGCGGTCGAGCCGGCCCGACAGGGCGTTGGCGGCGCCGCCCGAGGGGCTGGGCGGGTGCGCCTCGTTGAACGCGAAGTCCACGATGTGCCGGCAGGTGCCCAGGATCATGGCGCCCAGCGCCAGGGCCCAGACGTCGTCGTCGGAGCGGGCGGCGCCCAGGGCGAGGCCGGCGTAGAACGCGTACTCCTTGGCGCGGTCGAAGGTGGCGTCCAACCAGGCGCCCAGCGTGGAGTACCTGAGCGCGTAGCGGGCCAACTGGCCGTCGGCGCAGTCCAGCACGAAGGAGGCCAGCAGCAGCACGCCGGCGGTGACGAAGCCCCAGCGCTCTCCGGTGGCGGCGCAGCCGGCGGCGACCAGGGCGGTGAGCAGCGAGGCGGTGGTGACCTGGTTGGGCGTGTAGCCCCGGCGGGCGCACCAGCGGGCGAGGTAGCGGGAGTAGGGGCTGACCAGGTGGGTGGTGGTGAAGCCGTCGCGGGACTTGACGGCCGAGCGCAGCCGGACGGCCTCCTCGTCCACGGCGGCGACCCGCTCGGCGGCCTCGGCCCTGGCCGCCTCGTCGAGCGGCACCTCGGCGACGAGGGTGCCCAACTCGGGGCGGTGCGGCGGGGCTCCGGCCTCGGCGAGGAGCGTGGCCAGCCGGTCCACCGTCGGCCCGGCCTCCGGCGGGGCGGCCAGCGGGCCGCCGGCGGCC
>NZ_RFFJ01000410.1 GCF_003696235.1 Streptomyces triticirhizae | reverse complement strand
CCGGCGCCAGCATCAAAGGCGGCGGCGACCACAACCTCCACCCGGACGTCCAGGCGGCCTACGACAGAGTTCCACAGGACATCCGGTTGCCGGGTAACCAGCACAGCCGGTGTGGTGAGGCCGAAGCGCTCAGCAACGCACTCAACGCGGGCGTCGATCCACGCGGTGGAAGCATGGCCGCCGTGAACGTCCGTGCTGCGGAGAACAGCAGGCACGGCGAGCCAAAAGAGATATGCGCATCGTGCGCCCACGTACTTGACCAGTTCGGCATCACAGGAGTCACCTAGAAATGGAAGAATCACCGAGGCGTTGGTCGGACCAGACGGACCAGGTTCTACGCGCGGCCGGCTGGCAGCCAGGCCGAGCTGTTTCGACCAGCCAGTACGAGCAGTTGCTGAGCGAGCGCGGTGGATTCACCATCCACCCGGCCGCAAGGAGCTTCCTGGCCGAGTTCGGGGGCCTGGAGGTCCAGGAGCGCGGCCCCGGAATCACTGCACTCAAAGTCGACTTTCAGATCAACCCTGCCCTCGCAGAATGGGATGACGAGATTTTCGACGTGCTCAGCGAGGAGGCGGGCGCGTACCTCTACCCCGTCGGCATGGCAGGGCGTCGCAACATGTATATCGGAATGGCGGATGACGGCAGGGTCTTTCTGGGGATGGACAACGCGCACGGGTTCGCCGAGACGGGAGACAGAGCCCTGGAGAAGCTGGTAGAAGGACTTCGCTGATCCACGGGCCCTACCAGGAGTGTCACGTCGCCCGAAGTCCCGCCGATCACCCAGCCAAGGGACAGGACCGCATGGAACTGACCGGAATACCGAGCGACTTCATCTGCGATTCATCAACCTTCCCGGAAGCGACGCGGCGCTGGTCGGAAGAAACCGATCGCGTGCTACGGGAAGCCGGTTGGTATCCAGGAAGATCCGTTTCGACAGCCGGTTGGGAGGAACTGCTCGATGAACACGGCGGCTTCGAGATCC
>NZ_RFFJ01000041.1 GCF_003696235.1 Streptomyces triticirhizae | reverse complement strand
CGCGCCGTCCGGGACCTTCGGCGCGCCGCTGCCCGGCCCGAGGACCGGCGGCTCGGAGGAGGCGGCCCCGCCGCGCCGGCGGCGCCGGCGGCGGACGGTGCTCGCCGTGGTGCTCGCGGTGGTGCTGCTGGCGGGTGCGGGCACGGCCGCGTTCCTGCTGCGCGGCGGCGAGGACGAGCCCGACCCCGAGGCCGTGCCCGAGGAGTACGTGGGTAAGTGGGTCGGCGACATCCGGATGAGCGGGCTCTCGGTGGGCACCATGGTCGTCGAGGTCTCCGAGGGGCGGGTCGGCGAGCGGGTGGGCACCGCCTCCTCCACGGACGCGATCGGCCTGGCCACCTGCGTGGACCAGCTCACCCTCAAGGCCGTCGCCGACGGCCAGCTGACCTTCGAGGCCGAACTCGACTCGGAGCACTCGACGTTGTCCGCCACCTGCGTCCCCGAGCCGTTCGAGTTCGTGCTCCGCCCGGCGGGCGAGGGCGAGATGACGTTCAACGGCTACGCCGAGGGCAACCAGTCCGAGGGCTCGCTCACCCTGGAGCAGGACGAGGACTGACGGGGGCGACCAGCCCACCTCCGGCCGGCCGGCGCGGAGGGCCCTGACGTACGCTGGAGCAGCCGTGAGGTCACCGCAACCGTCGGAGGGAACGTGATGGGCGCCGAGTTCACCCGAGTGTTGGACCGGGCCGCCGAGGGCGGGCGGATCAGCCCCGAGGAGGCGCTGGACCTCTACCGCTCCGCGCCGCTGCACGCGCTGGGGCGGGCGGCCGACGCCGCGCGCCGGCGGCGCTACGCGGGCGTGGAGCACATCGCGACCTACATCATCGAGCGCAACATCAACTACACCAACGCCTGCGTCACGGCCTGCAAGTTCTGCGCGTTCTACGCCCCGCCCAAGAGCGAGAAGGTGTGGACCAGGGACCTGGACGACATCCTGCGCCGCTGCGCCGAGACGGTGGAGCTGGGCGGCACCCAGATCATGTTCCAGGGCGGCCACCACCCGGACTACGGCGTCGAGTACTACGAGCGGCACTTCGCGGCGATCAAGGAGGCGTTCCCCCAGCTGGTGATCCACTCGCTGGGCGCCTCCGAGGTGGCGCACATGGCGCGGATCTCCGACGTCAGCGTCGGGGAGGCCATCCGCCGTATCCACGCCGCCGGGCTCGACTCGTTCGCCGGCGCCGGCGCCGAGCTGCTGCCGGCCCGGCCGCGCACCGCGATCGCCCCGCTCAAGGAGTCGGGCGAGGAGTGGCTGTCGATCATGGAGACGGCGCACAACCTGGGCGTCGAGTCCACCTGCACCATGCTGATGGGCACCGGGGAGACCAACGCGGAACGGATCGAGCACCTGCGGATGGTGCGCGACGTCCAGGACCGCACGGGCGGCTTCCGCGCGTTCATCCCCTACACCTACCAGCCGGAGAACAACCACCTGCGCGGCCGGACCCAGACGACGCTCTTCGAGTACCTGCGGCTGATCGCGGTGGCGCGGCTCTTCCTCGACAACGTGGCCCACATCCAGGGCTCCTGGCTGACCACCGGCAAGGAGGTCGGCCAACTCTCCCTGCACTACGGGGCGGACGACCTGGGCTCGGTGATGCTGGAGGAGAACGTGGTCTCCTCGGCCGGGGCCAAGCACCGTTCCAACCGGCTGGAGTTGATCCGGCTGATCAGGGACGCGGGGCGGGTCCCCGCGCAGCGTGCGACGACCTACGAGCACCTGGTCGTGCACGAGGACCCGGCCAACGACCCGGTGGACGACCGGGTGGTCTCGCACCTGTCCTCCACCGCCATCGAGGGCGGCACCGCCCACCCCGAACTGCGGCTGGTCGAGGCGAACTGAACGGGCGGCGCCCGGTCGCCCCGGGCGGTCAGCCGGTCGTCGCCAGCACCTCGCCCAGCGCGCGGTGGAAGGCGCGGGCGCTGGCCGCGTCGGCCGGGTTGTCGAACTCCAGCAGCGGCAGGTTCACTTCGGCGGCCGAGATGGTGTCGTCCTGGCTGGCGTTCCAGCGGACGATCTCGGCCAGCGCGCGGGAGGCGGCGTAGCCGGCGGGGCTGATCCGCCGGTAGTCGGGGTGGATGCGGGCGACCCGGTCCTCGCCCAGCACCATCGGCCGAGTCGGCGGCACCACCAGGTACTTGGGCCAGTCGTCCTCGTGGGTGTTCTCGATGATCTGCGCGCGGTCCCAGCGCGGCCGGCCGCCGAGGCGGGGGAAGGCGTGCACCCCGGCCACCACCATCGCGTCCACCGGCAGCGGCGAACGCGGCCCCAGGTGGAGGATCACCTCGGTGCCGTCGGCGCCCGCCCGCCGCCAGGTGTCGAGCGTCGCCGCCTTTCGCGAGGTGATGACGATCTGCATGGGCCCATACCCTTCAGTACGGGGTGGGCTAAGGCAAGTCCCCATGCCGTGCGGGCCGAAGGCCGGCCGCCCGGCGCGTCAGCCGGCAGGCGCTCAGCTGCCGGCGCTCTCGTAGCGGCGCAGCCCGAGGCGGAAGACGAACAGCGCCACCGCCCAGCAGTAGACGGCGACCAGCGGGGTGAGCAGCCCCAGCCAGGCGTGGTCCCCGACGGCCAGCACGAAGCCCAGCGGAAAGGTGCCCACGAAGGCGAACGGCAGCAGGATGCCCAGCGCCAGCCGCAGCCCGGCCGGGTAGACGCTGAGCGGGAACTTCGCCAGGTCGCCGGCCTGGTGGACCGCGACGGCGAACATCGAGGTGGGGCTGGTCAGCCAGAACGCCACCGCGTTGGCCGCCAGGTTGATCGCGACCCGGACGGCGACGGCCGAGGCCAGCACCACCGCCGCCAGCGGAACGTGCCACACGGACCAGCCCACGTCGCCCCGCGCGAGCGCGACGCCCACGCCGGCCACGATCAGCGCCTCCAGCCACAGCACGCCCACCACCTCGCCCGCCGTCAGGGCGGCGCGGTCGAACCTGACGGTGAGCCACTCCGGTTGGTCCCCGCGCGTGACCCTGGCGCGGGGCAGCGCGTCGGCCACCGCGTCGGGGTCGACGGGGCGTTCGGTGCGCACCCGCAGCACCCGTTCCCTGGCGGACAGGTCCAGGCCGATGGTGGGCTCGTCGAGGTAGACCACCCGGGGCCCGTGCAGCAGGGTCGCGGCCAGGTCGGCGCGCATCCGCTGGCCGAGCGAGAGCTTGCGGGTGGGCACGTCCATCAGCTCGCCGAGCCCCAGCACCTCGTCGAAGCGGTCAAGTCGCCTGCGGTGGACGGACTTCTCCACACCGTACAGGTCGCGCAGCACGGCCAGCGGTTCGGCCACCGGCAGGTCCCACCACAGCTGGGTCCGCTGCCCGAAGAGCACGCCGATCCGGCGGGCGAGCGCCTGCCGGTCGTGGTGCGGCGCCCGCCCGTCGATCCTGACCTCGCCCTCGGTGGGGTGGACGATGCCGCTGAGCAGCTTCACCGTGGTGGACTTGCCCGCGCCGTTGGGCCCGATGTAGGCCACCGCCTCGTCGGGCTCGACCGCCAGGTCCACGTGGTCGACGGCGGTGTGCGGGGTGTAGCGGCGGCGCAGCAGGTGCCGGGCGGCGCCGGCGAGGCGCGGGGCCCGGTCGGGCCGGCGGAGGACCTTGGTCAGCCCGTGTGCCTCGATCAACGCCACGGCGTCCCCCTGGGCTCGCGTCGAAGTCCCCGGCGCGGGCGGGCCCAACAACGTTGGGCTGACAGGGAGTTCACCGTGGTCGGCGGCGATCCGTCGGGTCCTTCGGGCGCCGAGGACGGTCGGTGCGAAGGGGTGTCAGCAGCGGTTCCGGCCGTTCACCGGTCGGCGTCGGGCATTTCCGGTTCCGGAACCCGGTGGCGGAGTTCGCGACGGTCGGCGGAATCCTTAGTTCCCCTTCGGTGAATGGCCCGGGCGACCGGTGATCGCCCCGCTTTCGGCGGGGTTGCCGGGGGCCTTACCCGGCTTTGCCCCTTCTCGGTTCGGTCACGCATTCCCCCCAGGGTTCCGGAACCGGGCGCGGTCGTGTTCATCCTCTGTACGTACCGGTCAGGAGCACGGCTGGTGTGCCTGTCGCCTGGCGTTCACAGGCGCGTCGGAAGAGCACGGCAACAGTCGGCAGAACGCGGCAACAAAGGGCTGGCCATTCGTCAGCCGATGGTGGGTGTGCGCGGACGGCAATTCATCATCGAACTGAGCGGCAACGGGGTCCGTTCATGACCGTCCTTCTGGTGAATCCTCCCTCGCTTTCCGGGCCTCCGGGTGCCCGTGAGTCCTTTTTCTCCGGGCAGAAACGCCGACTTACTCCGCGGCAGTACTACTCCCTGCCGATCGAGCATCTGGGGCTGGCGTCGATCGCCGCCCACGCGCGGTCGCGCGGTGGCGGGGGCGGCCCCGGCTGATCGGCTTCACCAACATCGACACCTTCGACGAACTGCCCTGGCCGGCCCGCGACGAGCTGCCGACCGTGCTGCGGGAGGGCTTCGCCGGCGCCGTCTACACCACCAGGGACTGCCTCTACCGCTGCACGTTCTGCGGCACCGGCGCGGTCGGCGACCTGCTGGGGCGGGACCGCTACCGGTTCCGCTCGCCTACACCGAACTGACCAGAGGCGACGGGGAGGTGGACCTGTACGGGGACGAGCCCTACCGGATCGACGGCGGCTCCCGGGTGCTGGCCGACCGGCTGGCGGCGGCCGGCGTCCGCGCCGAACTCGACGACCGTGACCAGCCGTTGGAGCGGGCGCTGGCCGAGGCGGACGCGCTGCTGGTGCCGCATGTGCTGCGGGTGGGCGCGGACGGCTCGGCGGAGCTGCGCTCCCGGTCGCACGAGACGTTCCGGGCGTGCCCGCCGGACGCCGCGCTCGCCGAACTGGCCGCCGAGGTGCGGCGCGAGGCGCTGCCGCCGCCCGACCGCACCGCGCCCCGGCTGACCCGCCACCCACTGGGCCGGCCCACGGACCGCCGGGAGAACCAACGGGACGAGCAGCGGGACGACCAGCGGGACGAGCAACGGAAGGGGAAGCGCCATGGCGAGCCCGCGTGAGAGCGCACCGACCAGGGAACCGATCGGCGAACCGGCCGAGACACCGACCACCTCGGCGAGTCCGAGCTGCGCCGCGCGGACCTGGGCGCGTTCTTCGCGTTCCACGACACCAGCCCCACCCGGGTGGCCAACGTGATGCGCCGCCGCCTCGCCGAACGCGCCCCTCCTGAAACGGCCGCCGGCCGGGCCCCCTCCGGAAAAAACGCCGAGTCGTCCCGGGACGGCCGCCGCGTATGATGTGGCCGAAAAACTGGCGCCCTGACGCGCCGCCCGGCACGGCGGTCGTCACCGCCCAGCACATCCCGAACTGTCCATCTTCGCGACGTACTTCGCGTACTCGCTCGTTTCGCTACTCCGGGTGGTGCCCCACCGTCGGTCGTCCCGCCCCGGAGGCAGGGGGTTCCCTTGCGGTTGATGTTGGTCCACGCCGATCGCTTCTCGTTCCGGGTCACCGACCGAACGAGCGTCGCAGACGTCGTGGGGGAACTCGCCCCTGACGACTCCCAGGCGAGCGTCGAGGAGGTGCTCGTCGCGTTCACGGCCGTCGAGAAGCCCGACGAGGCCGACGCGGACGGGGTGGCCGACCTGGCCGTCGCCGAGATCCGCGCCACCGCCGAGAAGGTGGGGGCGACGCGGATCATGGTGTATCCGTACGCGCACCTCTCCTCCGACCTCTCCCGGCCCCAGACGGCGGCCGACGTCATCGAGCGGATGGCCGGGGAGCTGCGCGCCGACAAGGGACTTGAGGTCTTCCGCGCCCCGTTCGGGTACTACAAGTCGTACGAGGTCGCCTGCAAGGGCCATCCGCTCTCCGAGCTGTCGATGACCCTCACGCCCACCGACGCCTCGCACGCCGACGAGCCGGCCAGGGGCAACCCCGTCGCCGAGTCCAAGGCGCTGGCCGCCGAACGGCAGCTGCGCTCCGAGTGGCGGATCTACCAGCCGGACGGCAGCTTCGTGCTGGCCGACGACTTCGACCTCGCCTCGCACCAGGGTCTGTCCGACCTCTTCGCCTACGAGCGGGAGGGCAACCGCACCGCCGAGGACGCCCCGCCGCACATCAAGCTGATGCGCGAACAGGAGCTGGTGGACTACGAGTCCGCCTCCGACACCGGCAACCTCCGCTGGTACCCCAAGGGCCTGCTGATGAAGCGGCTGTTGGAGCAGCGGGTGACCGAGATGGTCGTCGACTACGGCGCCATGGAGGTCGAGACCCCGATCATGTACGACTACGCGCACCCGGCGCTCTCCAAGTACCTGCACCGCTTCCCGGCGCGGCAGTACGTGGTGCGCAGCGACGAGAAGGAGTACTTCCTCCGCTTCGCCGCCTGCTTCGGCCAGTACATGATCCAGCACGACATGGTGGCCTCCCACCACGACCTGCCCGTCCGGCTCTACGAGTTGACGCACTTCTCGTTCCGCAGGGAGCAGGGCGGCGAGGTGGCCGGGCTGCGCCGGCTGCGGTCGTTCACCATGCCGGACATGCACAGCCTCGTCCAGGACATGGACATGGCCAAGCAGGAGTTCATCAAGCAGGTGAGACTCTGCGTCGAGTGGCTCGACGACATCGGCCTCGACTGCGTGCCCGCGATCCGCTTCGTCCGCTCCTGGCTGGACGAGCACCCCGGCTTCGTCGAGGAGCTGATGGCCGTCCTGGGCCGGCCCGCGCTGGTCGAGGTGTGGGACGAGCGGTTCTTCTACTTCGTGGCCAAGTTCGAGATGAACTTCATCGACACCGCGAAGAAGGCCGCCTGCCTCTCCACCGTCCAGATCGACGTCGAGAACACCGAGCGCTTCGACATCAACTATGTCGCCGAGGACGGCTCCAAGCGGCACCCGCTGCTGATGCACACCTCCGTCTCCGGATCGCTGGACCGCAACGTCTACGCCATGCTGGAGAACCAGGCGATGCGCGTCGCGCGCGGCGAGAAGGCGCACTGGCCGGTGTGGCTCGCGCCCACCCAGGTGCGGCTGCTGCCGGTCTCCGACGACCATGTCGAGGGCGCCATGCGGCTCGCCGACCGGATTCCGTTCCGGGTGGACGTCGACGACCGCGACCTCAAGCTCGGCAAGAAGATCCGCGAGGCGGAGCGCGAGTGGGTGCCGTTCATCCTGGTCGTCGGCGCCAAGGAGCTGTCCGGCGAGGACCTGACCGTCCGCCAACGGCTGGGCGAGCAGAAGCAGATGACACTCGAGTCGTTCCTGGAGCTGCTGGCCGAGGAGACGGCGGGCAAGCCGAAGCGGGCCCTCAACACCCCGCGCGCGCTCTCCCGACGCCCGATCTTCGTGGGCTGAGCCGGGTTCCGGGCTCGAAGGAAACGGGGGAACGGGGGCCCTGCGGGTATCGGTGATCGTCCCGGCGTACAACGCGCGGGATGACCTGTGGCTGCTGCTGGCCACGCTCGGGCAGAACGTCCTCGACCCCGGGGACTCCTTCGAGGTCGTGGTCGCCGACGACGGGTCGGGCGACGGAACGGAGCGGATGGTCCGTTCCCTCCCGAGTCCGTGCCCTACCCGTTGACCTGCCGCCACCTGCCCAGGACGGCCCGTTCCTCGCGGGCCGCCGCCCGGAACGCCGCCATCGAGGCGGCCGGCGGCGAACTGGTGCTGATGGTCGACGCCGACCAGGTCGTCGGCCCCCGCTTCGTCGCCGAGCACATCGCCTACCACCGGCACGACCCGTGCCAGTGGCTGCCGCGGGACTTCTTCTCCGAGAACCTCAACAACCTCCAGACCTGCTGGCACCTCATGTTCACCTGCGACGTCTCGGTGCGCCGCGAGCACCTGACGGCGGTGGGCGGCTTCGACGAGGCGTACCTGGAGTGGGGACTCGAGGACACCGACCTGGGCTACCGCCTGCGGGCGCACGGGCTGCGCTTCGCGCTCGACCCGGCGGATCGCGGGCTGCGTTGGGTCGACGCGATGGAACGCTTCGAGTACGCGGCCCGCGCGCTGGCCGGGGGCTGACCGGAGCCCGGGCCCTGGCGGCCCGGGCGGGGCGGCCCTGCGGGGCCGGGACTGTCGCGCGCCACCGGGACCACTGCTACGGTTCCCGAGGCCGTGCGACAGAGCGAGGAGGTGGTACCCGTGAACGCGGTAACGACATGGGTGCTCCCTCTCGGGGTCACGGTCGGGCGATAGGTCGTCGTCCGGGAGCGCCGTTCATCGCACTCCCGAAGGACACACGACCATGCGGTTCACTTCCGAACACCGCCTCGACGACGGCGTCGTCGAACGCGACTTCCTCCTCGGCGAGGTTCCCGGCACCCTGTGGCTGCCCGACTCCGCCGGGCCCGTTCCCCTGATTCTGACGGCCCACAACAACGGCCTGCCCAGGACGGCGGACCGGCTGGTGGCGCGGGCCAGGATCAGCGCCGCGCGCGGTTACGCGGTGGCCACCATCGACGCCGCCGGGTGCGGCGACCGGCCGCTCTCCGCCGCCGACGAGCGGGCCCGCGCCGAACTCCGCCGCGCGGCGCGGGCCGGCGAGCCGGTCGACGAGATCCTGGAGTCCCTCGTCGGCCCGCTCGTGGAGCGGGCGGCGCCCGAGTGGCGGACCACCCTGGACGCCCTCCTCTCGCTGCCCGAAGTCGGCGGCCCGGTGGGCTACTCGGGGTGGATGGCCCTCGGCGTCCGGCTCGCGGCGGTCGAACCGCGCATCGTCGCCGCCGGCTTCTTCGCCGGCGGGTTCGTGCCGCGCGCCCAGCGCGCGGAGGCCCGGCTGGTCACCGTTCCGCTGCTGATGCTGTTGCAGTGGGACGACGAGGGCAACCCCCGGCAGCGGGCCCTGGACCTGTTCGACGCCTTCGGCACGAGGGAGAAGACCCTGCACGCCAACCTGGGCGGCCACACCGGCACCCCCCGGTTCGAACTGGACGACGCGCACCGGTTCTTCGACCGCCACCTCAGGTAGGGCCGGCCGCCGAGGCCGACCCGGTGACCCTCCCGGCGTCGTTCGGGGCGTTGAGCCCTCGACGACGCCGGGGAACGGTCACGGGCCCGGGGGTGAACCCCTGGCCGAACGAACGCGACATCGGCCAGTGTGGGGGACATGACGTTCTCGGTGGTGGGCCATGACCCGGACAGTGGGCTCGTCGGCGTCGCGGTGGCGAGCTGTGTGCTGGCGATCGGGGCGCGGGCGCCGGTGGCGCGTCGTGGGGTGGGCGTGGCGGTGGCGCAGGCGGCCTCGTCGCTGTGGCACGCGGAGGCGGCGCTGGAACTCGTGGCGCGGGGGGCCGAGCCGGCCGATGCCGTGGCGGCCCTCGCGGCGCTGCCAGACGCCCCGGGGCGGCAACTCGCGGTGACCGATCACGCCGGGCGGGTGGCCTCCTGGACCGGCGACGCGTGCACCGCGAGCGCGGGCCACCGGATCGGCGAGCGGGAAGACGAGCGGGTCGCCGTGCAGGGGAACACGTTGGCGAGCGACGACGTCGTCCCGGCGCTGGCCGAGGGGTGGCGGCGGTCCGCCGAACTGCCGTTGCCGGAACGGCTGTTGGCCGCGCTGACCGCCGGCGACGAGGCGGGAGGCGACGCGCGCGGCCGGCAGTCGGCCGCGCTCCTCGTCGTGGGGGAGCACGAGGACGAGCCGGTGAACCTGCGGGTGGACGACTCCCGCGCGCCGCTGCCCGAGTTGGCCAGGCTGCTGGCGGTCGATCGTGCCCACCGCGACCTGCGCGAGGCCGTCGGCCTGCACCGCGCCGAGGGCGAGGCGGCGGCCGAACGGATCGCGCGGCTGCTCCTGCGGGCCGCCGAACGCGCGCCGGACGACCAGCTGATCGCCCACTGGGGACCGAGACTGCTCACCGAGCCGGCCCGGCTCAGCCACGAGCTACGCGACCAGGCGGCCGGTCTCGCGCCCCGTGTGACCTGGGTCGCCGGGCTGCTGGGCTAGACGGTCTCGTTCGGATCCGCGCGGCACAGCGGCACATAGTGCCGCGCCACCGCGCGCAACTCCCCGTGCGCCGCCATCTTCCGCAGCGAGGAGGCCGGCAGGGTCGCCAACGTCGCCTCCGCCCACGGCTGTTGGAACGCCTCGTCCAGCAGCCCCGGGTCCGGCTTGTCGAACAGCGCGCCCGCGATCACCCCCGAGGTGAAGCACGTCAGCCACAGCGAGAACGCGAAGACCTCGCCCAGCAGCGGCACCCGCGCCAACTCGGCCCGGTGCGCCGCCAGATCCGCCGCGAACCGTGCGGACAGCTCCTCGTGTGGCAGCCCGAAGTCGGCCAGCACCTCGTGGGCCGGGGTCACCATCGACCGCCCGGTGCGGTCCAGCGGGTCGTAGTGGGCGTAGAACTCCCCGGCGCCCACCCACATGTAGGCCAGCGCCGGCGGCGACACCACCCGGTCGTTGAACGCCGTGCCCGCCAGCCCGGCGTCCCCGGCGAAGGCCGTCGCGTCCCGCACCCCGTGCAGCAGGTCGTTGAAGAGCAGGCTCTTCTGCGGGGCGTGTTCGACTCCGAGGACCCCGCGCTCACCTCCGCCGTGGTCGCCGAGCTGGTCACCGCCATCCAGAGCCACGGCGTGGCGGCCTGCGTCAAGCACTTCGTCGCCAACGAGAGCGAGACCGAGCGCACCACCTATGTCTCCCGGGTCGACGAACGCACCCTGCACGAGGTCTACTTCGCGCCGTTCGAGGCCGCCGTCGAGGCCGGCGTGTGGCTGGTCATGGCCACCTACAACGGCCTGGACGACGGCCACGAGCACGCCCCGGCGTGCGAGCACCGGCGGCTGCTGACCGACACCCTGAAGCGGCGCTGGGGCTTCGACGTCGTGGTCGTCAGCGACTGGATGGCCCCGCAGAGCTGCGCCCCCACCGCGCTGGCCGGGCTCGACCTGGTGATGCCGGGGCCCGAAGGGCCGTGGAGCGGCGGCGCGTTGCTGGCCGCCGTGGAGTCGGGGGAGGTCCCCGAGGCGCTGGTGGACGACAAGGCCGCCCGGGTGCTGCGGCTGGCGCGCCGGGTCGGCGCGCTGGACGACGGCGAGCCGCGCCCGGCGCCCGAGGTCGATGTCCCGTCCGAGCTACGGGAGTTGGCGGCCCGTTCGATGGTGGGCTGCGCGCCGACGGCCGCGCGTTCCCGCTGGACCGCTCGCGGCTGCGGCGCGTCGCGCTGCTGGGGCCCAACGCCGTGGACGCCTTCACCCAGGGCGGCGGCAGCGGGCGGACCTATCCCGAGCGGGTGGTGTCGCCGGCCGAGGGGCTGCGGGCCGCGCTCGGCGACGGCGTGGAGCTGGTCGTCGAGCAGGGCTGCGACGCCCGGGGCCTGCTGCCGCCGCTGGACGGGGAGGCGCTGCGCGGCGCCACCGTCGAGTGGCTCGACGACGAGGGCGCGGTCGTGGCGCGGCAGCCGCTGGAGCGGCCCTGGACGAGCGCCAGCCGCCGCGAGCCCGGGCAGACGCGGGCCCGCGTCACCGCCGAGGTGGAGCTGGTGGGCGACGGCACGCACCTGCTGGAGGCCGGCGTCCTCGGCGCCCACCGCACCTGGGTGGACGGCGGGTTGGTCCACCACGAGCCGCGTCACGCGACCGCCGACGACGTGCTGGCCTCGGTGAACAACAACCCGCGCGGCGGCAGGGCCGAGGTCGAGGTCGCTGGCCGGCGCACGGTCGAGGTGCGGGTCGATCTCGCGATCCCGGACCTGGGCGGTTTCGGCCACTGGGGCGTGGTCGTCCTCCGCCACCAGCCGCCGCGCCCCTCGCTGGACCAACGGATCGCGGCGGCGGCCGAGGCGGCGGCCGGCTCGGACGTGGCGGTGGTGGTCGTGGGCACCAACGACGAGGTGGAGAGCGAGGGTTTCGACCGGACGTCGCTCGCCCTGCCCGGCGCCCAGGACCGGCTGGTGCGCGCGGTGGCGGCGACCGGCACGCCCACCGTGGTGGTGGTCAACGCCGGCGCCCCGGTGCTGCTGCCCTGGCTCGACGAGCGCGACGACGCGGACGGAACGAACGGCGCCGATGGAACGACCGGAACGAACGCCGGGACGGCCGTGGACGCCGTGGTGTGGGCGTGGTTCCCCGGCCAGGAGTGCGGGGCCGCGCTGGCGGACGTGCTGCTGGGGGTGACCGAGCCGGCGGGCCGGCTGCCCTGGACGCTGCCGGCGTCCGAACGGGACGTCCCCGAGCGGCCGTTGACCCCGGTGGACGGCGTGCTGGACTACGCGGAGGGGGTGTTCGTCGGCCACCGCGCCTGGGACGCGGCGGGCGTCGAGCCGGCCCGGCCGTTCGGCTTCGGCCTGGGCTGGACCTCCTGGGCCTTCGACAAGCTGACCGCGCCCGGGCGCGCGGCGCCGGGCGAGCCGGTCACCGTGACCGTCGCCGTGCGCAACACCGGGGAGCGGCGCGGCAGATGCCTGGCTCAGGCGTATCTGGAGCCGCCCGCCGGCGGCCAACCGGAGCGCCCGGTGCGGTGGTTGGCGGCGTTCGAGGGAACGGAGCTGGACCCGGGCGAGGCCGACGAGATCACGCTGACCGTGTCGGCCCGGGCGTTCGCCGTCTGGGATGTGACGGCCGGCGACTGGGCGACCCCGCCCGGCCGTTACGGCCTGGTGGTCGGCGCGCACAGCCACGACGCGGCCCTGCGGGCCGTGGTCGAGATCGGCTGACGCGGCTGCCCCCGGACGGCCGGAGCCGTCCGGGGGCGCGCGTCGGGCGCGGGCGCGCGATGACCCGACGATGACGGAACGCCGGGCCGACGCCCCCGCCACAGGACGTCCGATCAGGACCTCAACAGCGGGACCTCAGATGTTGACGCCGAAGTCCTGGGCGATGCCGGCCAGGCCGGAGGCGTAACCCTGGCCGACCGCGCGGAACTTCCACTCGGCGCCGTTCCGGTACAGCTCGCCGAAGACCATGGCGGTCTCGGTGGAGGCGTCCTCGGTCAGGTCGTAGCGGGCCAGCTCGTTCCCGTCGGCCTGGTTGACGACGCGGATGAAGGCGTTCCGCACCTGGCCGAAGTTCTGCCCACGGTTGTCGGCGTCGTGGATCGAGACCGGGAAGACGATCTTGTCGACCTCCGGCGGCAGGCCCGACAGGCCGACCTTGATCTGCTCGTCGTCGCCCTCGCCCTCACCGGTGAGGTTGTCACCGGTGTGCTGGATGGTGCCGTCGGGGGTGGCGAGGTTGTTGTAGAAGATGAAGTGCTGGTCCGAAACGATCTTGCCGGCGCTGTTGACCGCGAGGGCGCTGGCGTCCAGGTCGAAGTCGGTACCGGTGGTGGTGCGGACGTCCCAGCCCAGGCCGACGGTGACCGCGGTCAGTCCTGGAGCCTCCTTGCTCAGCGAGACGTTGCCGCCCTTGGACAGGCTCACACCCATGGAGAAATCCCCTTAGTCCGGATCGTTCTGGTCTTCTTTGCGAAGACGTTACTCTCACTGTCCCCAACGATGTCAGCCGAGCACCGGTTCCACGGCGGGCTCGCGGAAAACTCCGGGGAAAGTCCGGGAACCCGCACACGACGAACGCCCCGCGACGACGCCGGCGCGCAGGCGCCCGCGCCGAAACGGTGGTGCGCGCGGCCGGCGGAGGCGGGACCATGGCACACATGTCCGGTCACCTTCCCATCCGTGGTGCGGTCAGCCTGCCCGAGTCGGAGCTGCGCTGGCGGTTCTCACGTTCCTCGGGGCCGGGCGGCCAGCATGTCAACACCTCGGACAGCCAGGCCGAGTTGCGCTTCGACCTGGCCGCCACCACCGCGCTGCCCGAGGTGTGGAAGGAACGCGCGCTGACCCGGCTCGCCGGCCGGCTGACCGACGAGGGCGTGCTGGTGGTCCGCGCCAGCGAGCACCGTTCGCAGTGGCGGAACCGGGAGGCGGCGGCCCGCCGGCTGGCCGAGCTGCTGGCCGAGGCGACCGCGCCGCCGCCCAGGCCCCGCCGCCCGAAGAAGCCGCCGCGCGCGCTGAAGGAGCGCCGGCTGCGGGAGAAGCGGCACCGCTCCGAGGTGAAGAAGGGCCGCTCCGGCAGGGGCGGTTGGGACTGAGCGCGGCGGCGCGTGGGAGCGCGAGGGGGCGCCGGGGCTCAGCCCATGCGCCGGTAGGCGCCCCGGTAGTAGAGCAACGGCTCCCCGGCCTCTCCGTTCAGCGTGGTGTCCAACACCCGCCCGATCACCAGCGTGTGGTCGCCGGCGGCCACCCGGCTCTCGGTCTCGCACTCCAGCGTCGCCAGCGCCCCCTTGACCAGCGGCGCCCCCGAGCGTTCCCCCAGGGTGTGCGGAACCTCACGGAAGAGGAGCCGGTCGCTGAGCCGCCCACTCATCGCGAACCGGCCGGCGAGCACCCGCTGTTCCTGGCTCAGCAGCGAGGCCGCCCACCCAGGGCTCCGCTCCAGCACGTCGTCCATCCGGGAGCCTGAGCGCACGCTGACCAGCACCAGCGGCGGGCTGAGCGAGACGGAGAGGAACGCCGTCGCCGTCATCCCGGCGGGCGCGCCGGCCGGACCGTCGTCCTCGTCGTGCGCGGTGACCAACACCACCCCGCCGGCAAGCCGCGCCATCGCGCTGCGGAACTCCTCCTCGCTCACCCCCTCAGGATGGGGGAACGAGGGGGCAGCGACATCGTGGGGCGCGGTGGGCCGTCGAGCTGGTAGGGACACCCCGGCACGCTAACGCCCCGGTCGGGGGAATCGCATCGGACCCCGGAACCAGGGCTTTGTCCCGACTCGTCCTACGTCCCGCGACCGAGCCTGCTCGCAGTGTGACATGAGTCACAGTAGGCTACTAATCGCTGACCCTGTGTACCTAGTGGGCAGCTCCCTGTGATTCAGTGGCCTCTGTATCTGCACGTGCATTTCACCCGGGGGAGTGATGGAAACGGAGACGGAGCCCTATGTGCGCCTCGCTTCGCTGCGGGAGTTGCACCAGGTCGTCGCTCAGCTGAACACCGCCCGCAGCATGGCGGACACCCTTCAGACCGTCGCCGACGGCACCGTGACCGCGCTCGGCTTCGAACTGGCCGCCGTGAACGTGGTCAGGCCCGACGGAGACCTGCTGGTCGCGGCCGTGGCCGGCGCCGACCGGGTCGAGGTGGACAAGGCCGAGGCCGCCATCGCCGGCCGCACCGGCTCGCGCGCCTCCTGGGAGCGCCGGCTGAGCATGGGGGAGCGCTGGGGCGAACTGCGCTTCATCCCGTACACCGACGGCTGGGTGCTCGACCACGACGACGTTCCCCAGTGGCACACCACGGGCCCGGCGCCGCGCTATCCGGACGAGTGGCACCCGATGGACCGGCTCTTCGCGCCCATGTACGCCTCGGACGGCGAGCTGCTCGCCGTGCTGGAGGTCGACAAGCCGCGCAACGGCCGCCGCCCGGGCCCCTGGGGCTGCGAGGCGCTCCAGCTCTACGCATCCCAGGCCGCCATCGCCATCAGCAACGCCCGGCTGCGCGGCAACATGCAGCGCGCGCTGGTGCGCCTGGAGCGCGAGCAGGAGGCGCTGCGCGCCAGCGAGGAGAGCTTCCGGCAGGCGTTCGAGTACGCGCCCAGCGGGATGGCCATCGCCGAGGTCGGCGGCGACAGCGACGGCCGGCTGCTGCGGGTCAACGACGCGCTCTGTCGGCTGCTCGGCCGCACCGTCGCCGTGCTGCGCCGCTACAGCTTCGCCGACCTCGTGCACCCCGAGGACATGGGAACGCTGCTGCGCACCGCCAACGACGGCGGCCGGGCCGAACTGCGGCTGGCCCGCAAGGACGGCTCCTACGTCTGGGTCAGCCTGCGCAACTCGGTGGTCGCCGACCCGGCCGCCGGGCCCCAGGTGCAGCTGACCCACGTCGAGGACATCGAGGAGCGCAAGCGCCACGAGCTGGCCCTGGCGCACCGCGCCAGCCACGACTCGCTCACCGGCCTGCCCAACAGCGCCGAGCTGCGCGCCCGGCTCGGCGGCCGGATCTGCGCCAACCCGCCGGAGTCCCGCCCCTACCCGGCGCCCGCCCCCGAGGTGGTCGGCGCCGCCGCGTTCGACGGCTACGGCCTGGGCCGCCCACACTCCTTCGACCACCACGAACACGTGTGGCAGCCCGACGCCCCCGGCGGCGACGGCAAGGGGCTCGCGGTGCTCTTCTGCGACCTGGACGGCTTCAAGTCGATCAACGACCGCTTCGGCCACGTCTGCGGCGACGCCGTCCTGGTCGAGGTGGCCCGCCGGCTGGAGCAGGGGGTGCGGGACAACGACACCGTGGCCCGGCTCGGCGGCGACGAGTTCGTGGTGCTGGCCGAGGGGCTCGGCCCCAAGGACGCCAACGACCTGGCCGTCCGGCTGCGCAGCGCGATCATCCCGCCGATCCGGGTGGAGGGCCGCTCGGTGCGGGTCGGCGCCAGCTTCGGCATCGGCTGGGCGTCCTGCGGGATGACCACCGAGGAGATCCTGGAGTCGGCGGACCAGCGGATGTACATCGAGAAGCGGTCCCGCGCCCAGGGCCGCCGCCGCGCCGGCTGACCCCACGGCTGAGACCCCACCGACCCGTTCCGGGCCGCGCGCCGCGCCAGCGCGCGACCCGTGCGCCGCCCCTGACCTGCCCCGCTGCGGCGGCCGCCGGGGGCGGTGCGCCGGCTGGCTCGGGCGTTCGCTCGAACGGGGTAGGCTCGCGCCCAGACAGGTGGGGTGGGACATGTGGTACCGCAACGAAGGAGCGGCAGTCGATGAGCGCGGGGAACAGCGGCCAGGGCACGCCTGACGGGGGCGACGACCCGTTCGCTTACCTCTATCGACCCGAGGCCGGGCAGGCCCCACCTCCGGCGGCGCCCCGGCAGCCCTCGTACAACCAGGTGCGCCCGGTGGGGGAGCGCACCTTCGGGGGCCAGCAGGGGTACCGGCAGCAGCACTCGCCGGACGCCAGGTACGCGGCACCCGAGACCCAGCCCGGCGGCTACGGCGGCGGCCCGCCCTCCGACCGGCGTCGCGGCGACCAGGACAACCGGCGCAACGGGCTGCTGATCGGCGCCATCGCCGTGGTGCTGGCCGTGGTGATCGGGGTGGGCGCGGCGATCCTCTTCAGCGGCGACGGCGAGAACGACGAGGCGAGCGGCCAGGAGACCGCCGAGCCGACGGACGACGGCGACGGCGGGGGCGAGGACGACGAGGGCGCGACGGGCGAGGAGGAGGAGCCGTCCGACGAGCCCGAGACCGACGAGCTGCCGGCCGCCGACATCACCCAGCTCACGCTGACCGGCGGGGCGGCGCTTGAGGCCACCTTCCAGGGGTCCAGGGCCGATTCCGGCTCCTATGTCGCGCTGCTCAACCGGCAGGGCTCCACGATCACCTGGACGTTTGACTTCCAGGGCGAACCGGGCACGTACCGGGTCTACATGGGCTACTCGGCGATCAGCGACGGGCAGACCCTGTCGTTCTCGGTCAATGGCACGCCCCGCGAGGACCCGGTCAAGCTGCTGGACTGGAACGACGCCAGCGACGCCTTCGACGACTCCTGGGCGCACACCTGGAACCTGGTCGAGCTGGTCGAGGGCGAGAACACGATCCAGTACTCCTGCACCGCCTCGTGCGACGCGGTGGTCGACCAGCTCTACATCAGCGAGGACCAGGGATAGCGGCCCGTTCCGGCCCGCAGGCGGCGGCGCCCGAACGGGCCGGCGTGCGCGGCGTCACGAGCGCGCCAGCCACGCGCCCCCGCGCATCACCCCGACCACCGTCAACGCCTCGTCCAGCACCACCAGATCGGCGCTCCTGCCCGGCTCGATCGAGCCCACCCGGTCGCCGAGCCCCAACAGCCGCGCCGGCGTGGTCGACAGCGCCCGCACCGCGTCCACGATCGGCAGCCCGTCCACCGTCACCGAGCGCCGCAGCGCCCGGTCCAGGGTCAGCGTCGAGCCGGCGATCGCGCCCGTGCCCGGCGGCGTCCGCTCGTCGGCGATCCTGGCCACCCCGTCGACCACCTCCACGCGCAGCGGCCCCAACGGATAGCTGCCGTCGCCCATCCCCGCGGCGCCCATCGCGTCGGTGATCAGCGCCACCCGGTCCGCGCCGGCCGAACGGAACGCCAACGCCAGCACGGACGGGTGCAGATGCGTCCCGTCGTTGACCAACTCGATCGCGACCCGCTCGTCCTCCAACAGCGCCGCGATCGGCCCCGGCACCCGGTGGGCCAGCGGCGGCATCGCGTTGAACAGGTGGGTGGCCACCCGCGCGCCCGCCTCGATCGCGCGCCGGGTCACCTCGTAGCTGGCGTCGGTGTGCCCCACGGCGGCCAGCACCCCGAGGTCCGACAGCAGCCGCACCGAGGCCAAACCGCCCGGCAGTTCGGGCGCCAGCGTCATCATCCGCGCGGTGCCCCTGGCCGCGTCGACCAGCTTCCGGACGTCCGCCGGGTCCGGGTCGCGCAGCAGCGTCGGGTCGTGCGCGCCGCAGCGGTTCTCCGCGATGAACGGGCCCTCGAAGTGCACCCCCGCCAGATCGCCCTGCTCCACCAGCTCGCTGAGCACCCCGGCCTGCGCGGCCAGGTCGTCCAGCGCCCCGGTCACCGTGGAGGCCACCATCGTGGTGGTGCCGTGCGCCCGGTGGGTGGCGATCGCCCGCAGCGCCTCCTCGGCGTTCCCGGCGGAGAACGAGGCCCCGCCGCCGCCGTGCACATGGAGATCGACGAAGCCGGGCACCAGCCAGCACCCGTCCAGGTCCACCACGGCCGTGCCCGCCGGCTCCGCCGCCTCCCCCGTCGAGCCCCCGACGATCACCCCGGCCTCGATGACCACCTCGCCGTTCTCCACCACCGCATCGGGCGTCACCACGCGGCCCCCGACGAGTCTGGTGCGCGCCGCGCCGGCGTCCGCGCCGGTGGGAACGACGAACTCGGCGGTGCTGGACGTCGGTTGGGCGGCGTCACGGGTCGCGGTCACGGGGAAACCTCCGGGGTGTGGGGGAGTTGGCTTCGGTCCCAGGCGAGCAGGCCGGCGCCCAGGCAGCCGGCCGACTCCCCGAGCGCGGCGGGCACCACCGCCGGCAGTCGTTGGAAGGTGGCCTTGGCGGCGAGCGCCGAACGCAGCGGGTCGAGCAGGGTCTCGCCGGCCTCGGCGAGCCCGCCGCCGACGATCACCACCTCGGGGTCCAGCAGGTTGACCACGACCATCAGGCCGTCGGCCAGCGCGTCCACCGCCTCCCGCCAGACCCCGTTGGCGCGGGCGTCGCCGGCCCGGACGGCGCGCGCCGCGTCGGCGGCGCTGGCGCCGGCCGCGCCCGAGACCTCCGCCCAGGCCCGGCCCACGGCCGAGGCGGAGGCCACCGTCTCCAGACAGCCGTACTGGCCGCAGCCGCACCGCGCACCACCGGGGCGCACGACCACATGCCCGATCTCGCCCGCGCCCCCGTGCGCCCCCGGCTCCATCCGGTCGCCCACGCCGATGGCCCCGGCGATCCCGGTGCCCAGCGCCACGAAGAAGAACCGCCCGACGCCCGCCCCCGCGCCCAGCCGCCCCTCGGCCAGCCCGCCGGCCCGCACGTCGTGGGCCAGGCCCACCGGCGTGCCGTCCAGCCGCTCGGCGACCAGCCGCGCCAGCGGCACGTCGCGCCAGCCGAGGTTGGCGCTGTACCGGGCCATGCCGGCGGCCTCGTCCACCACGCCGGGCACGGCCAGGCCGACCCCGGCGGGCGGGCCGCCGCGCCGGGCGCGGCCCTCGGCGGCCAACTCGGCGACAAGGTCCAGGATTCCGGCCACCACCGCCTCGGGCCCCTCGGTGGCGGTGTCCCTCCGGGCGCGGAGGAACGGCTCGTTGTCGGGTCCGGTCAACGCGGCCTTGAGCGTGGTGCCCCCGACGTCGAGGGCGATCACGTATCTCGCTTGGTGCTCCTGGAGACTCACACGCGCCAGTCTCGCCCGGAGGACCCCGAGAGGTCTAGTCCACTAACGCAAGATCACCGAACGAGTGAGCCCGCGCGGCCGATCCGGAACAGGGCCCCGGGCACCGGCGCCGCGCTGTCGGTGCCGCTGGTTACGATGCCCGGATGAGTGGGGAATCTGCCGGGTTGAGCGGGGAACCGGCCGAGCCGGACGGCCCGCCTGACCCGTCCGGCGCGCTGGGGGAGCGGGAGCGGGCGGTGCTCGCCCTGGAGCGGGCGTCCTGGCCCGGCCCCGGCGCCAAGGAGCGCGCGATACGCGAGCGGCTCGGCATCTCGCCGACCCGCTACTACCAGCTGCTCAACGCGCTGCTCGACGACCCGCTGGCTCTGGCCCACGACCCCGTCACGGTCAACCGACTGCGACGCCGTCGCGACGCCAAGCGAGCCCACCGGTAGGGTCGTTGCCATGGGCAGCCTTCCCCAACCCACCACGGAGGCCGGGCGCGCCGGCCTCGCGGCGCTGTTGGACCAGCCGGCCAGGGCGCTGATCGCACTCGACTTCGACGGCACCGTCGCGCCCATCGTGGCCGACCCCGAGCAGGCCAGGGCCCACCCGGACACGGTTCCGGCGCTGGCCAGGCTGGCCGGCCGGGTCGCGGTGATCGCGGTGATCACCGGACGTCCGGCCGAAGTCGCCGTCCGGCTCGGCGGGTTCGCCGGCCACCCCGAGCTGAGCGGCCTGATCGTGCTCGGCGCCTACGGCGCGGAGCGCTGGGACGCCGCCCCCGGCGAGCTGCGCACCCCGCCGCCGCACCCGGGGGTCGCGGCGGCCCGCGCCGAGCTTCCCGAACTGACCGCGCCCACCGGCGCGTTCATCGAGGACAAGGGCAACGCGCTGGCCGTCCACACCCGCCGCGCGGCCGACCCGCAGGGCGCGTTCGAGACGCTGCGCGAGCCGCTGGCGCGGCTGGCCGAGCGGCACGAGCTGCATCTGGAGCCGGGGCGGCTGGTGTTGGAGCTGCGGCCGGGCGGGATGGACAAGGGTGTCGCGCTGACCGCGCTCGCGCGCGAGACGGCCGCCGGCTCCGTTCTGTACGCCGGCGACGACCTGGGCGACCTGCCGGCCTTCGCCGCCGTCGCCGACCTGGCGAAGGCCGGCACCCCCGGGCTGCGGGTGTGCAGCGGCAGCACGGAGGTCACGGCACTCGCCGAGGCGACGGACCTGACCGTCCAGGGCCCGGAGGGCCTGGCGGCGCTCCTCACGGCCCTGGCCGACGAGCTGGCCTAGCCGGCCAGGGCGGGGACGACAGCGGTCCGGGGTGGCCAAGGCGCGTGGTCGGTTGTGGGCCGGCTACCAGCCCCGCAGCGCGTCCAGTTGGGCCAGGAACCACGCCGTCGGGGGGAGGGCCGTGGCGGCCTCGGCCAGCCGCTTCGCCTGGGCCTCCCGCGTCGGCTGGTCCAGGGTCAGCGCGCGGTGCAGCGCCTCGGCGGTGCCCGCGATGTCGTACGGGTTCACCAACAGCGCGTCAGCGCCCAGTTCCTCGGCCGCTCCGGCCTCCCGGGAGAGCACCAGCGCACAGCCGTTCTCGGAGATCACCGGGACCTCCTTGGCGACCAGGTTCATCCCGTCCCTGATCGGGTTGACCAGCGCCACGTCCGCCATCCGGTAGGCGGCCAGCGAACGCGCGAAGTCGTCCTTGACGTGCAGCACCACCGGCGTCCAGCCGTCCCGGCCGAAGTCCGCGTTGATCGCCTCGGCGACCCGCGACACCTCAGCCGTGTACTCCCGGTAGATCGCCAGGTCCTGGCGCGACGGGTAGGCGAACGCGACATGGACGACCCGGCCGTGCCACTCGGGCCGGTCGGTGAGCAGCCTGCGGTAGGCGAGCAGGCCGCGCACGATGTTCTTCGACAGCTCCGTCCGGTCCACCCGCACGATCGTCGAACGCCCGGGCCCGACCCGTTCCCGCAGCTCGGCCAGCCGCTCGTCCACGTCGGGCCGCGACGCCCGCTCCCGCAGGAACTCCGCGTCCGCGCCCAGGCCGTGCACGCCGATCCGGGTGGTGCGGCCCTGGTGGGTGACCGTTCCCTCGCCGACCTCGGCGCCCAGCAGCGCGGCGCAGCAGTCGGTGAACGCCCGCGCCCAGCGCCCGGTGAGGAACGCCGCGCGGTCGGCGCCGAGGATGCCGAGCAGCAGTTCGCGCGCCACCTCGTCGGGCAGCACCCGGAACAGGTCCGGCGGCGCCCACGGCGTGTGCGAGAAGTGCCCGATCCGCAGGTCGGGCCGGCGCTTGGCCAACAGCCCGGGAACGAGCGCCAGATGGTAGTCCTGCACCAGCACCGCGGCGCCCCGCTCCGCCTCCTCGGCGAGCGCGTCGGCGAACGCCCGGTTGTAGGCGCGGTACCGCGCCCACGCGGCCTCGAACTCCTCGTCGAAGACGGGCTCAAGCGGCGTCTGGTAGAGCAGGTGGTGGACGAACCACAGCACCGAGTTGGCCACGCCGTTGTACGCGGCCTCGAAGGTCTCGCGCGGGATGTCCAGCATCCGCACCGACTGGCCGCCGGTGTCCTCGGCCGGCAGCCGCCCGCCGTACGCCTCGGCGGCCGCCCGGTCGTCGTCGCTGAGCGCCGCGCAGACCCAGGTGCCGGCGTCGCCGCCCAGGGCGCTCAGCCCGGAGACCAGCCCGCCGCCCCCGCGCCTGGCGGTCAGCGCGCCGTCGGCGCCGGAACGCGTGTAGCTCACCGGGCCACGGTTGGAGGCGACCAGCACCTGGCCGTCTGTCTCGGGAGGCTCGACGGTCATCGGCTCGGTTCCTGTCTCGCGTACGTCGGTCACGGTCGGTCACGGTCCGTCGCCGCCCCGGCCCCCGGCGGGCGCGGCGTCGCCTCGGGTCTGCCGGAACCTAGCCAGCCGCGCCGGGCGGAAAACGCGCCGCCGGCGGAACGTGGGCCACGTCACACCCGGGGCGTTCCGCCTCACGCCGCCTGGCGGGCGGCGTACTCCGGGATCGTGGACATCGGGGGGCGCTCGTCGGCCAGGATCGGGTGGGTCTCCGGCGTGAAGCCGCCGTCCTCGGTCCGCTGGAACTGGGTCAGCCCCAGCCGGGTCGGCAGCACGTTGCCCGGCAGTCGACACTGCGCGGTCCGCATGATCGCGGCGGACATCCGGCCCAGCGCCTGCCCGTCCTGGTGGCGGTGCTTGCGCTCCCCGACGTCCACCTGGCCGACCGCGTCCAGGCCCGCCAGGTTGAGCGTGTCGATCAGCAGGCCCAGCTCGACGCCGTAGCCGACGGGGAACGGCAGCCGCTCCAGCAGCGACCTGCGGGCCGCGTACTCGCCGCCCAGCGGCTGGACCACGCCCGCCAGCTGCGGCCAGTGCAGGTTCAGCAGCGGCCGGGCGACCAGCTCGGTGACCCGTCCGCCCTGGCGCGCGCCCGACGGCTTGTCGCCGAGCGGCCGGTCGTACATGGCCTTGACCAGCTGCACCCCGGGCTCGGTGAGCAGCGGGCCGATGGTGCCCGAGACGAAGCGCGAGTCGAACTCCCGGAGGTCGGCGTCCACGAAACAGACGATCTCGCCGGTGGTCGCCAGCAGCGACCGCCAGAGCACCTCACCCTTGCCCGGCATCGTCGGCACGCGCGGCAGGATCTCGTCCCGGTGCACGACCTTCGCGCCTGCCGCCGCCGCCACCTCCGAGGTGCGGTCGGTGGACCCGGAGTCCACCACGAGCAGCTCGTCGATCAGTGGGACGTCCTCCATCAGGTCGCGCCGCAGCGCTTCCACGATGGCGCCCACCGTGGCCTCCTCGTTGAGCGCGGGGAGGACCACGCTGATGCTGCCGGCCGCCCCCGCTGCCCGCTTGGCGTTCAGCAGTTGCGGCATCGAGCGGTCAGTGACGGCCCAGGACCGGCGGCTCAGCCACTTCTCTGCCTCTTCCAGCACGAATGTCGCTCCTGTTCGATTTGGCCACGTAATCACCTGTATGGCCGCGTCTGCCCCTTTCTGGGGTGCCCCAACCCGTTGCCGCCGGGTTTTCTGGCCACCTCCTCGGGTCGTCTCGCGGATCGGACGGCCCGAGCCATTGTGCGGGCTGTCCGTTACAGTCTCGAACAGCGCAGGTGTCCTCCGCATATCGGGACCGCGTTGACAACCGCATACCGCTCATCCAGAGGGGCAGAGGGAACGGCCCGTTGAAGCCCCGGCAACCCTTCCACCGGATCTCGTGACGACGCGAGGCTCTCCGGTGGGGCAGGTGCCAATTCCGTCCCGTGGCGAGAGTCGCCCGGGGAAGATGAGGAGAGGGCCTCGTAGCCATGTCTGTGCTGACCTCGGGTGACCACCCCGACACCGCTCCCGGAGCGACCGCGAACGGGGCGAACGCGGCGGCCGTCGATCTCGGCCCCGCCACCGCGCTCTCCTGTCGCGAGTGTGGCGAACGCTTCCCGCTCGGCCCGATCTTCGCCTGTACCTCCTGTTTTGGTCCGCTGGAGATCGCCTACGACTTTCCCGCCGACGGCCCGGAGGCTCTGCGCGCGCGCATAGCCGCCGGGCCGAACAACATCTGGCGCTACGCGCCGCTGCTGCCGGTGCCGGCCGACGTGGCCGAGCATCCGAACCTCAACCCGGGCTGCACCCCGCTGGTGCGCGCCGACCGCCTCGCGGCCGAGCTGGGCATCACCGGCGAGCTGCACATCAAGGACGACTCGGGCAACCCGACGCACTCGTTCAAGGACCGGGTGGTCGCGAACGCCGTGGAGGCGGCGCGCGCCTTCGGGTTCACCACCCTCTCCTGCTCGTCCACCGGCAACCTGGCCGGCGCCGTCGGCGCCGCCGCCGCCCGCGCCGGCCTGCGGTCCTGCGTGTTCATCCCGCACGACCTGGAGCAGGGCAAGGTGGTGATGGCCGCCGTCTACGGCGGCGACCTGGTCGCCATCGAGGGCACCTACGACGACGTCAACCGCTTCTGTAGCGAGCTGATCGGCGATCCGATCGGGGAGGGCTGGGGCTTTGTCAACGTGAACCTCCGGCCCTACTACGCCGAGGGTTCCAAGACGCTGGCCTACGAGATCTGCGAGCAGTTGGGCTGGAAACTGCCCGACCAGCTGGTGATTCCGATCGCCTCGGGATCACAACTGACCAAGATCGACAAGGGGTTGAAGGAGCTGATCCAGCTCGGCCTCGTCGAGGACCGTCCGTACAGGATCTTCGGCGCCCAGGCCGAGGGCTGCTCGCCGGTCTCCCGCGCCTTCAAGGACGGCCACGACGTGGTCCGCCCGGTCAAGCCGGACACCATCGCCAAGTCCCTCGCCATCGGCAACCCGGCCGACGGGCCCTACGTCCTGGACATCGCCCGCCGCACCGGCGGCGCGGTCGAGGACGTCAACGACGAGCAGATCGTGGCCGCCATCAGGCTGCTGGCCAGGACGGAGGGCATCTTCGCCGAGACGGCCGGCGGGGTCACCGTGGGCGTCACGCGCAAGCTGCTGGCCGCCGGCGTGCTGGACCCCTCGGCGACCACGGTGGTCCTCAACACCGGCGACGGCCTCAAGACCCTGGACGCGGTGGCCGGCACCACCGGTCCCTCCGCGACCATCCGTCCGAACCTCGACTCCTTCCGAGAGGCTGGCCTGGCATGAGTGTCACCGTCCGTATCCCCACCATCCTTCGCACCTACACCGACGGGCGCTCCGAGGTGACCGCCGAGGGCGGGACGCTCCAGGAGGTGCTCGCCGACCTCGACCGCAACCACCAGGGCATCGCGGCCCGGGTCCTGGACGATGACGGCAGGTTGCGACGGTTCGTCAACGTCTACGTGAACGACGACGACGTTCGCTTCACCGAGGGACTGGCCACCCCGACCCCCGACGGCGCCGGCGTCTCGATCATCCCGGCCGTCGCCGGCGGCGCCCGCTGAGCGGCTCCGCCGCGCCGTTCCACGGCTCCCCTCGCATCGCCCCGATCGCCCCATGACCTGCGGGGTCATGGGGCGATGACCTGCGCCGGAACGCTAGAGTGGCAGCGTTCCCGTGCCGAAATCGTGCCAGTCGCATATGAATGCGGGACCCGCGCGCAAATTATGTGCCGGAAATTGTTGCACCAATTGTCGGGTTGGCCAGAAAAACCCGCTGCGAAATGCTCAACTTCCAGCGCGTTCGCGGGGTTTGCCCGTTCTGGCGTGGCGAGAATTCCCTGCCGAATGACCTGTTGCACTGGGCGTCCGTCCAGATACATTCAGCGGCGGTCGAACGTTCCGGCGCACACCCCCACACCGCCCGGGGGTGGAGTCTGAGAGGTCTGACCCGGGTCCGCGGAGTGTGGGCTCGCGAAAGGGCCGGCAATATGGGGAGTTAGGAAATGGCTCAGGGCACCGTCAAGTGGTTCAACGCGGAGAAGGGCTACGGCTTCATCGCGGTAGACGGTGGTGCGGACGTGTTCGTCCACTACAGCGCGATCCAGATGGACGGGTACCGCACCCTGGAAGAGGGGCAGCGGGTCGAGTTCGAGATCTCTCAGGGACAGAAGGGGCCCCAGGCCGACATGGTCCGGGTGACCGCCTGAACCGCCGACCGTTACCGCCGCCTTCACCGCCGGGCCCGCACCCACCGAGGGTGCGGGCCCGACGCGTGCCCCCAGTCGTGCGGCGGATGGCCCAGGGGGCCATCCGCTTGCTCCCCCAGCCTTCGGCCGGGAGGTGCCCCCAGTCGTGCAAGCGCGAGCCTGGCGGCTCGCGCTTGCACTCTCCCCTCCAGAGTGCTAATCATGGGCGTTAGCACTCTACGGGTGAGAGTGACAGCAAGGACCGGTTCGGTGAGGTTCTTCGGGTGGGTGGGGCAAGGAACCACCGCCGGGAGGGCCGTCCGTCGCGGGCGCCAGCGCGGTCCTGGAGCAATCCACCCCTGTTCTGGGAGGACCCCTTCACATGGCCAAGATCATCGCGTTCGACGAGGAGGCGCGGCGCGGCCTTGAGCGCGGGATGAACCAGCTCGCCGACGCCGTCAAGGTCACGCTCGGCCCCAAGGGCCGCAACGTCGTGCTGGAGAAGAAGTGGGGCGCCCCGACGATCACCAACGATGGTGTTTCCATCGCCAAGGAGATCGAGCTGGAGGACTCCTACGAGAAGATCGGCGCCGAGCTGGTCAAGGAAGTCGCCAAGAAGACGGACGACGTCGCGGGTGACGGCACCACCACGGCGACCGTGCTGGCCCAGGCGCTGGTCCGCGAGGGCCTGCGCAACGTGGCCGCCGGCGCCAACCCGATGGCGCTGAAGCGCGGCATCGAGGCGGCCGTCGAGAAGGTCTCCGAGGCCCTGCTGAGCCAGGCCAAGGAGGTCGAGACCAAGGAGCAGATCGCCTCCACCGCGTCCATCTCCGCCGGCGACACCCAGATCGGCGAGCTGATCGCCGAGGCCATGGACAAGGTCGGCAAGGAAGGCGTCATCACGGTCGAGGAGTCCCAGACCTTCGGTCTGGAGCTTGAGCTGACCGAGGGTATGCGCTTCGACAAGGGCTACATCTCGGCCTACTTCGCCACCGACATGGAGCGGATGGAGGCGGAGCTGGAGGACCCCTACATCCTGATCGTCAACTCCAAGGTCAGCAACGTGAAGGACCTCCTTCCGCTGCTGGAGAAGGTCATGCAGTCGGGCAAGCCGCTGCTGATCATCGCGGAGGACGTCGAGGGCGAGGCGCTGTCCACCCTGGTCGTCAACAAGATCCGTGGCACCTTCAAGTCGGTCGCCGTCAAGGCCCCCGGCTTCGGTGACCGCCGCAAGGCCATGCTCGGCGACATCGCCATCCTCACCGGTGGCCAGGTCATCTCCGAGGAGGTCGGCCTCAAGCTGGAGAACGCCACCCTCGACCTGCTGGGCCGCGCCCGCAAGGTGGTCATCACCAAGGACGAGACCACCATCGTCGACGGTGCCGGCGACAGCGACCAGGTGCAGGGTCGGGTCAACCAGATCCGCGCCGAGATCGAGAACTCCGACTCGGACTACGACCGCGAGAAGCTCCAGGAGCGCCTCGCCAAGCTGGCCGGCGGCGTGGCCGTCATCAAGGCCGGCGCCGCCACCGAGGTGGAGCTGAAGGAGCGCAAGCACCGCATCGAGGACGCGGTGCGCAACGCCAAGGCCGCCGTCGAGGAGGGCATCGTCGCCGGTGGTGGCGTGGCCCTGCTCCAGGCCGCCTCGGCGCTGGAGAAGCTGGAGCTGGAGGGCGACGAGGCGACCGGTGCCGCCGCCGTCCGCCTGGCCCTGGAGGCCCCGCTCAAGCAGATCGCGGTCAACGCCGGCCTTGAGGGCGGCGTCGTGGTGGAGAAGGTCCGCAACCTGACCCCGGGTTGGGGCCTGAACGCCGCCACCGGCGAGTACGTGGACCTGCTGGAGGCCGGCATCCCGGACCCGACCAAGGTGACCCGTTCCGCGCTCCAGAACGCCGCCTCCATCGCGGCGCTCTTCCTGACCACCGAGGCCGTCATCGCCGACAAGCCGGAGAAGGCCGCCGCTGGCGCCGACGCGGCTGCCGGTGGCATGGGCGGCGGCATGGACTTCTGAGTCCTGCCGACTCCTCGAAGCGTCACCACGAGGGCGGTGCTCCCCGCGAGGGGGGTGCCGCCCTCGCGGCGTGTCAGCCGGCGGGACGCCGGGGTGCCTCAGCCGGCGGGGGCGTCCAGCGCGCGGCGGAGTGCCGCCCGCAGATGGCCGTGGGACTCCTCGATCAGCCGGGCCGCGGTGGGCGCGTCCACCTCGCCGAGGATGACCAGGATGGCGTGCTTGACCTCGCCGCCGGTGGCGTTGAGCGCGTCCTCCACGACGTGCTCGGGAGCGTCGGTGGCGAGCGTCACGATGCGCCGGGAGCGGGCGCGGAGCTTCTCGTTGGAGGCCCGGACGTCGACCATCAGGTTTCCGTAGGTCTTGCCCAGTCGGATCATGCTGATGGTGGAGATCATGTTGAGCACGAGCTTCTGGGCGGTGCCGGCCTTCAGCCGGGTGGAGCCGGCGATCAGCTCGGGGCCCACGACCACCTCGATCCCGTGGTCGGCGGCGGCCGCGAGCGGGGAGTGGGCGTTGCAGGACAGGCCGATGGTCAACGCGCCCTGTTCGGCGGCGTGTTCGACGGCCCCGACCGCGTAGGGCGTGCGGCCGGAGGCCGAGACGCCGACGACCACGTCGTCGGTGGTCAGCCCGATCCGGGCGAGGTCTTCGGCCGCCAGTTCCTTGCTGTCCTCGGCGCCCTCGACCGCCTCGACCAGCGCCGTCGGCCCGCCGGCGATCAGGCCCATCACCTCGCCGGGGTCGGTGTTGAAGGTGGGCGGGCACTCGCTGGCGTCCAGCACGCCGAGCCGGCCGGCGGTGCCGGCGCCCAGATAGATCAGCCGCCCCCCGCGCGCCATCCGGTCGGCCGCCGCGTCGATGGCGGCGGCGATCGCGGGCAGCTGTTCGGCCACGGCTGCGGGCACCAGCGCGTCCCCCGCGTTCATGGTGCGGGCGATCTCCAGCGTGGAACGCCTATCGATCTCGGCCAGTTCGGGGCGGTGCGCCTCGGTGGTGAGGGTGTCGAACTCCGTGGACATGCGTGGGCGGCTCTCCGTGCGAGGGGGCGTGGGGGCGTGCGGGCGTTTCTCCGGTGCGGGCTGCTTCGTGGGGGCGCGCGCCGGTGGGCCGGCGCGGGGGCGTGCGGTCTCAGCGTTCGCGCGGGGAGTGGCGGTGGGCGAGCGCCTCGTAGCTGGCGTGCAGGGCGGGTGCGGCCGACTCGTAGGTGCGCTGCGCGACGCCGATGAACAGGCAGTCGATGACCAGCAGTTGGCTGGTCCTGCTGGACATCGCGGCCGGCCGCAGCTCGCTCTCCCTGGCGGTGGAGGTGGTCAGCACATGGTCGGCGTACTGGGTGACCTCGCCGTCCGGCCGGCCGGTGATCGCCACCGTGGTGGCCCCGTGGTCGAACGCCGCCTGGAGTGGCTCGATCACGTCCACGGTGCGTCCCGAGTGGGTGATGGCGACCGCCACGTCCCCGCCGCGCAGCTGGACCGCGTTGGTGACGGCCAGGTGCGGGTCGGTGTGGGCGTGGGCGATCAGCCCGATCCGCAGCAGCTTCTGCGCGAGGTCCTGGGCGACCAGGGACGAGGCGCCGATCCCGTAGACATCGATCCGCCGGGCGTCGGCCAACGCGGCGACGGACGCCTCCAGTTGGCCCAGGTCCAGCGCGCCGGCCGTGTCGCTGAGGGTCTGCCGCTCGTCCTGGGTGAGCTTGGCGACGACGTCGCTCAGCGGGTCGTCGACCGATATGTCGGCCGTGACGGCCGGCGCCGCGCCCGACGCCTGCTGCGCGGCCAGCCCGGCGAGCGCGAGCCGCAGGTCGCGGTAGCCGGGGTAGCCCAGCAGCCGGGCGGTGCGCACCACGGTGGCCTCGCTGGTGCCGGTGCGCTCGGCGAGCGCGGTGACGGTGAGCGCGGCGCAGCCGGCGGGGTCGCCGGCCACGGTCTCGGCGACGCGTTGCATGGAACGGGTCATGGAGGGCGCCATCGTGCGGACCTTCGCGGCCAGCGCGCCGGGCTCGGGAGGAGCGGGTCTGGGCGCAACGGCGACGGCGCGGGCTCTGCCGGGCCGTCGGGCGAAATTTTCCTTCATCGCTAGCCTCACAGGTGAAACGTATTTTCGACGCAGGGTGACGTCAAGCCCCCCTCGCGTCCGGCGGGCCCCGACCGTCCGGGACACCCGTTCGGGAACCCGGCGATCGTTCCGGAGACCCGGCGACCGTTCGGGGAAACCCGGCGATCTCTGGTCCAATGGTCAGCATGGAACAGCCAGCCACGGAAGAGGCCATCCACCGGGGCCGCGCGGCCGTGTTGGCCGACCTGACGGCTGACGGGGCGGCCGGCCCCGAGGAGGTCTCGCTGCTGGAGCAGGCAGTGTCGCACCGTCGTTGGTGGTCCGAACAGTGGCCCGCCGGCGCGGTGTTCGTGCCCGGGCTGCTGGCCCAGGACATCCAGGACGCGCTGTTGGAGACCAGGGGCCGCTGGCCGCTGTGTCCCGTCTGCGCCGGGGTCGAGGACCGCGAGCCGCACGCGTTGGACGTGGAGCCGGAGCTGGGCGAGGACCCGCACTGGGTCTGCCCGGTCACCGGCGTGGCGGTGGCCCCGGTCGGCCGACTGGCCGAGGCCCGCCGGTGACCGCTGCGGGGGCCGGCCGATGACGATCTTCATCGACCCGCCGAACTGGCCGGGACACGGTCGGATGTGGTCGCACCTGGTCAGCGACGAATCCTTCGCGGAACTGCACGCGTTCGCCGCCCGGCTGGGCAGCCCGCGCCGCGCCTTCGACCGTGACCACTACGACCTGCCGGCGGAACGGTACGCCGAGGCGGTGGCCCTCGGCGCGGTCGAGGTCGACAGCCGCCACCTGGTCCGCCTCCTCCACGAGGCGGGGCTGCGCCGCCGGAAGGGCGCGCGGGGCCGGCGCGTGAGGGGTGTCTGAGGGGCCGCGCGGGGCCGGCGGGCGCGGAGGTGAAGGAGTCGTCGGGGGCGCGGGGCCCCAGGAATGCGCGGGCGTGAGGTGCGCGTTGGAGGGGAGCGTGTCCTCAACGAGCGCCGGGTCCGAAGCCCGTTTCCGCCTGCCCACCGCCGTGCTGGTCATCGGCGGCGCCGTCTTCGCCCTCGGCACCAGCGAGTTCATGCTCTCCGGGCTGCTGCCGGAGGTCGCCGACGACCTCGACGTCTCCATACCGACGGCGGGCCTGCTGATATCCGCCTTCGCCATCGGCATGGTGGTCGGCGCCCCGGTCCTCGCCGCCGCCACCCAACGCCTGCCGCGCCGCAGCACCCTCGTCGTGCTGCTCGCCGTCTTCGGAGCCAGCCACCTGGTGGGCGCGCTGGCGCCCGGCTACGGCCTGCTCTTCGCCTCCCGCGTGGTCAGCGCGCTGGCCTGCGCCGGGTTCTGGGCCGTTGGCGCCGCCGTCGCCGTCTCGCTGGTGCCGGCGGGCGCCCGGGCCCGCGCGCTGGCCGTGCTGCTGGGCGGGCTGAGCATCGCCAACATCGCCGGCGTCCCCGGCGGGGCCCTGCTCGGCCAACACCTCGGCTGGCGCGCCGCGTTCTGGGCGGTGGCCCTGATGACGGCGCTGGGCCTGGTCGGCGTGCTGCTCTTCGTGCCCCGCGTCGAGCCGCCCAGGGGCGACGAACGCGTGCCGCTCCGCTCGGAGCTGGTGATCTACCGGGACCGCGCGGTGTGGCTGGCCGTCGCCACGACGGCGCTCTTCGCCGCCGGCACGTTCTGCTTCTTCTCCTACCTCGCGCCGCTGCTCACCGACGTCACGGGTCTCGGCGAGGGCTGGGTGCCGGTGGTGCTCGTGCTCTACGGCTGCGGGGCGCTGATCGGGACGCTGGTCGGTGGCCGACTCGCCGACGCGCACCTCTTCGGCACGCTCTACGTCGGCCTCGCCACCGCCACGGTGGTGCTGGCGCTGATCGCGCTGCTGGCCCACCAGCCGGTCGCCGCGGTGACCCTCGCCGGGTTCCTCGGCCTGGCGGCCTTCCTCTGCGGCCCGGGGCTGAACGCCCGCATCTTCAACGTCGCCACCGCCGCGCCCACGCTGGCCGGCGCGACGACCACCGCCGCGTTCAACACCGGGAACACCGTCGGCCCCTGGGCCGGCGGCCTGGTGATCGACGCCGGCCTCGGCTATGTCTGGACCGCGTGGCTCGGCGCGCTGCTGCTGCTCGCGGCGCTCGGCGGGGCGTGGCTCCAGCCCCGCGATGGCCTTGCCGGCCGGAACGGGACCCGCCGGGCGACCCGCCCGGCGGCCCGGTCGGGCGGCGGCCTGCCGCGTGAGGGCTCGTCGCCGGGCGGCCTGCCGCCGGGGGGCCTGCCGCCGGGGGGCCTGCCGCCCGTGGGTGGGAAGGCTCCGGCGGACCGGGCGCGGCTGGGAGGTGGGGAGTTGGGGCACGGCTGAGGGAACGGTCGCCCGCCAGCGGGCCTCGGCCTCCTCACGCCGTGTCGGGCGGCGTCGCGTTGGGCGGCTCCGTGTCGGGCGGCGCCGCGTCGGGAAGGTCGCGCAGGCGGCGCAGGGGGGAGGCGGCGATGGGGACCCAGACCAGGGCCAGGGCGAGGGCGCCCGCCCAGAGGGGCGCGCGGGGGCCGGCCAGTTCGCCGAGCAGGCCGGTCAGGGCCGAGCCGACGGCCAGCGCGCCCGTGAGGACCGTGCGGAACGACGCGTTCATCCGGCCCAACAGCCGGTCGGGCGTGACCCGTTGGCGGAAGCTGACCAGCAGCACGTTGTCCACCCCGGTCTTGAACGTCACCACCGCCCACGCCCCCGCCGCCAGCCACAGCAGCGCGCCGTCCCGCACCAGCGGCAGCACCAGCCCGAACGGCGCGATCGCCAGCCCGAGCAACCACAGCGTGCGCCCGGCGCCCATCCGCTGCGCGAGCCGCCGGGCGAACGTGGCCCCCAGCAGCACCCCGACGCCGCCGCCCGCCAGGAACAGCCCCACCATCCCGGCCGACAGCCCCAACTCCGCGACCAGCACCACCGGCAGCACCACCGTCACCATCCTGATCCCCAGGTTGGCCAGGCCGCCCTGCACCAGGACCGGCCGCAGCACCGGGTGCCCCGCCACGAACCGCGCGCCCTCCGCCACCTCGGCCCACACCCGCCCGCGCCCGGCCCGTTCCGGCGCCGGCTCCTCGACCCGGACGCCGGCCAGCAGACAGGCCGACGCGAGACAGCCCACCGCGTTGGCCGCCACCGCGAACGGCGCGGTCACCAGCGCGACCAGCCCGCCGGCCGCCGCCGGGCCGGCCACGGCGACGCCGGCGTCGAAGCCGTGCAGCGCGGAGTTGGCGGCCAGCAGCCGTTCCCGGCCGACGACCAGCGGCAGCAGGCTCAGCGCGGCCACGTCGAAGAAGACCGTTCCGACACCGGCCAACAGGGCCACGCCATAGAGCTGTTCGAGGGTCAGCCACCCCGCCCACCAGGCGAGCGGCACCCAGCCCAGCAGCAGCGCCCGCGCGAGGTCGGCCGCGATCATCACCGGCCGCTTGCGCAGCCGGTCCACCCACACCCCGCCGAACGGCCCGACCAGCAGGAACGCGGCCGTGGTCAACGTCGCCAACAGCCCGACCTCGCCCACCGAGGCGTCCAGGGCGACGATCGCGACCAGCGGCAGCGCCAGGTTCCCGACGGCCACCCCGCCGCGACTGACGGCCGAGGCCGCGAAGAGGAAACGGAAGCCGGCCGAACGGAACGGGGACGGGGCGGGGGACGCGTGCGGGTGGGGGGAACGGGGCGGGGAGGGCTTCGGGTTCATGGCGACGAGCCTGGGGCGCGGCCGGCCCGGGCGGCATTGATTTAGCTGGGGCTGAATCCGACAATGGGCTCCGTGCTCACCGTGCGCCTCACGGCCCGGGACCTGACGCGGGTCCGGCTGACCTACTCGCCGCTGTTCGAGGCCGTGATCAGCGTGCGGCTGGTCAAGGAGCCCGCCGCGCACGTCCTCTACCGGCCGTGGCGGGAACAGGTGGCGCCCCGGCTCGCCGCCGCCCGCGCCGCCTGGGCGCCGCTCGCCGAACTGGTGCCGACGCCGGTGGTGGTGCTGCCCGGGTTCCTGTCCGAGCCGCGCCCCAGCCCCGTTCCCGACCTCGCCATCGAACTGGCGGCGCTGCGCGCCCTGGCGCCCGAGCTGGTGCGCCGGGGCACGGCCGCGCTTCCGCGCCCCTGGCCGCCGGGGCTGCTGGCGCTGCGCGAGGACCCGGCCTCGGGGCTCGCGCGGCTGGCGGACGCGATCGAGGCGTACTGGGAGCTGGCGATCGCGCCGTACTGGCCGCGCGTGCGGGCGCTGCTCGACGACGACCTCAGGCACCGCGCCAGGGCGCTGGCCGAGGGCGGGATGGAGCGGCTCTTCAACGGCCTCGATCCGACGGTGCGTTGGGGCGACGAACGGCTGACCGTCGCCCATCCGCGCACCGACGGCATCCGGCGGCTGGGCGGGCGTGGGCTGCTGCTGACGCCCACGGCGTTCGGCGGCGACCGGGTCTTCTCCAAGGTGACGCCGCCCTGGCAGCCGACGCTCCGCTATCCGGCGCGGGGCGTCGCCACCCTGTGGGAACGCGGCCGACCCCGGCCGCCGGCCCCGCTGGCCGGGGTCATCGGCAGGTCGCGGGCGCTGCTGCTGGCCGAGCTGACGACGCCGGCCAGCACCGGTGAACTGGCGGAACGAACGGGCCTGACGGCGGGTGGCGTCTCCCAACACCTGACCGCCCTGCGCGCGGCCGGCCTGGTGACCTCGCACCGCGTGGCCCGGCGGGTCCTGTACGCGCGAACGGCGGCGGGCGAGGCGCTCCTCCACGCGCCGAACTGAGCGCTGCCCGCGCCGCGCTGCCCGCGCGGGGTTTCGCGGTGCGCGCGCTGCGCGCGGCTGCGCTCGCGCCGTGGGCGCGTTGCCCCGGCGGGGGCGCGCGTCGGTGCGCGCGAAGCCGGCACCGCCCGGCGCGGTCGGGCCCCGGTCGGGCCTCTCTCGGCGGTCCTGGCTGGTGCCCGGGCCTCGCCTTCCGATGCCGGCCGACTTCGCGCCGGGCCTCGCGGCCCTCGGTGTCGGCCGGTCTCTCGTCGGGGGGCCGTTCCCCGACGGAACCTTCGAGCCGCGCGTCCCGCCGGCACCTCACCCCGCGCCGGCGCCCGGCCCAGCGCCAGCCGGCCCCGGGTCGCCCTCCGCCGTTCCGTCAGGACAGCAGCGCCAGTTCCGCCGCGAGGTTGAAGCGGGCCGTCGGCTCCCAGTGCTCGCCGCCGTAGGCCGTGTGGAACAGCCGTGGCCTGGCGAGGAGTTGGCGGAGCACCTCGCCGCGTCCCGCCGCGAACTCGGAATCCGCCAGGTGGCCGTACTCGACGCGGACCGCCGCCGCGTAGGCCGCGTACTCCTCGGGCGAGCCGGCCAGCACGGCCAGGTCCGCGTCGCACAGGGTCGCGCCGTTGGTGTCGCCGGGGGCGGGGCGGTGGCCCGCCGTCAGGCGGACCAGCCGGGCCACCTCGGCGCGTCGCGCCGAGTGCGGCAGCGCGGCCTCGGCCAGCTCGGCGCTGCGCTCCTCGTTGTCCGCGCCGCGCGGGTCGTACACCGCGTCGTGGAACCAGCCGGCCAGCTCCACGGCCACCGGGTCGGCGGCCGAGCCCGCCAGCTCGTCCAGCCTGGCCAGCAGAAACCGCAGATGGTCCTCGTTGTGGTACCTGCGGTGCGGCTCGCGCCAGCGGGCCAGCAGCGGGGCGCCGACCTCCCGGCCGCCGCCGTCGGGGAGGGCCGCGTACCGCTCGGTCAGCTCGGTCTCGTCCAGGGTGGCCATGGCGCCATTGTGCCCACCGGGCCCGCCCCGCGCGGCCCGGCGCAGCCGCGCGCCGGCCCCGCGCCGCTACTCCGCCGCCCCGGCCTCCAGCGGCATGGCGTACAACGTGTTCCCCAGCGGCATGGCGTACAACGTGTTCCCCATCGTCGGCACGTAGACCACGCCCTCGCCGACCGCCGGCCGTGGCGGCCAGGCGTCGCTGCCCGCGCCCGGGGTGCCCGGGTGCGGCTCGCCCGCGCTCAGGGGCTCGCCGTCCTCGGCCGACAGCCGGTGCAACACGCCCTCGCCGTCGGAGAGATGGAGCACCCCGTCGGCGAGGGCCGGCTGGGAGGCGATCTCCACGCCGGTCGCCCGGTGCCAGAGCACCTCGCCCGCCGTCGGGTCGATGGCGATGAGGGTGCCGCCGGTGCTGGACGCGTAGAGCACGCCCCCGGCGAGCACGGTCCTGGGCTCGGTCGGTTCGGGGAACTCGGTCCTGGCCCACTCCCTGGTCTCCAGGTCGAGCCGCCACACGGCGTTGGCCACCGGCAGGTCGACGTCCCACTCCTCGAAGTACGCGGCCCGCTCGTCCATGCCCACGCCGCGCAGCAGGCTCGGCACCTCGGGCGGCGGTGTCGCCGGCGTCGACCACACCGGCCGCCCCTCCGCCGACAGCAGCTCCATCCGTGGGTCATGCCCGGAGTCGTCCTCCCTGCTCACGGCGAGAAAGCGGTCGCCGTGGCCCAGCAGGTCGGTGAGGTAGCGCCCCGGCGCCTCCCAACTGCCCAGCGGATCGGGCGCGTCGTTGGCGTAGAAGCGCACCGTGCTGTCGCCGTTGCGGAACGCGAGCGCCTCGTCGCCGACCACCAGCGTCTCGCCCAGCTCGGGGGCGTCGATCTCCCACCGCACCTCGCCGCTGGCCGGGTCGAGCGCGGCGAGGCCGCTGTCCGACTGGGCCAGCACGTTCTCCCCGACCACGGTCGCGTTGGGGCCGACCATCCCGGTGCGCGGCCCGTTGAACCGCCACCGCTCGCTGCCGTCCGCGTTCAGCAGCAGCGCGAACTGGCCGGCGGCCGAGCACAACACGCCCCGCTCGGGCGCGGGTTCGCAGCCGAAGCCCTCCGTCGCCGCGTCCTGGATGCCCCAGTCCCTCAGGTCCACCTCCCAGGGCTCAAGCGCGGTGGGCTCGGGCGGCGCCGGGTCGTCGCCGGGCGCCGGGTCGCCGGCGACGGTCGGCCGGTCGGTGGGATCGACGTCGTCCGCCGGTCCGTTGAGCCACAGCGCGGCGCCCGCCGCGCCGACCGCGACCAGCGCCGTGCCGGCCACCGCCCACCGCCGCCCGCGCCGAACCCGCC
>NZ_RFFJ01000409.1 GCF_003696235.1 Streptomyces triticirhizae | reverse complement strand
ACGCGCCGGTGCCGCCCGCGCCCTCGGCCGCCGAGATCGGCCCGGAGGCGGCGGCCGCGCTGAACGGGGCGCTGGACGCCGCGCTGGCCGCCGTCGCCGAGGAGCGCGAGCGGGTGGACGCGGCGGCCAGGGCCGCGATGCGCGGCGCGACCGCCAAGGTGCAGTCGCTGCTCTACCAGATCCAGAGCCTCCTCCACGAACTCCAGCACGAGATGGACGACCCACGGCTGCTGGAGCTGGACTTCCGCAACGAGCTGGCGCTGCGCCGCATCCAGGCGACGGCCGTGCTCTGCGAGGCGTGGCCGGGGCTGGCGCGCACCGACTCCCCGCTGGCGGAGATCGTGCGCGGGGCCCAGTCCCGCGTCCCGGGCTACCAGCGGGTCAAGGTCGCCAACCACCTGCGCGAGCAGCGGATCGGCGTGGTCGCTCGGGCCGCCGAGCCGCTGGCCATCGCGCTGGCCGAGCTGTTGGCCAACGCCACGGCCTACTCGCACCCGGAGACCGAGGTGCCGGTCACCCTGCAACACGGCGGCGGCCGTGGGGTGTTCCTGGTGATCGACGACGCCGGGATCGGCATGGAGGAGGACGCCCTCGCGCGCGCCCGCCGCCTGCTCGCCGGCCCCGAGGGGCTGCTGCTGACCGAGTTGGGGAACCCGCCGCAGGCCGGCTTCGCCGTCGTGGGCCGGCTGGCCCGGCAGTACGGCTTCACCTGCCATGTGGAGCCCTCGCCCTACGGCGGCCTCCGCGTCATGCTGCGGGTGCCGGCCGAGATCCTCACCGTGGTCGAGGGCGAGCACGACCTGTCGGTGCTGGCCCCCGAGCCGGTGTCGCCGCTGCGCCCCACGCGCCCCGGGGACACCGCCGAACGCGCCCCCGGCGCCCCGCGCGCCCAACGCGCCCCCGGCGCACGCGAGTCGGGGCCCGAAGCGCCGGCCGACGACGATCCCGACCCCGACACGGCGCCCCTCCCGACCCGACGCCGCCGCGCGCCCC
>NZ_RFFJ01000408.1 GCF_003696235.1 Streptomyces triticirhizae | reverse complement strand
CAGCCGGACGGGCGGCGGCGGTTGGCGGCGGCGCTGGGCGCCGAGGCGCCGGTGGCGGCGGTGACGGTGGCCGGGCTGCTGGCCGGCGCGGAGGGCCCGGAGCGGGATCCGGAGGGGCACCTCCCGCTGGACCTGCTGGTGGTGCTGGACGCCGCGCAGCTGGCGGCCGAGCCGGCCGCCGCGCTGGTGGAGTCGCTGCCGGACGGGGCCAGGCTGGTGCTCAGCGGGGACCCGCTGCTGCTGGGCTCGGCCGGGCCGGGCCAGGTGCTGGCCGACGTGCTGGCCGCCGGCCGCTTCCCCAGGGTCGTCTCCCGCACGCCGGACCCGGGCCCGGTGGGCGAGTTGGTCTCGGGGATCGGCGTGGGCGAGCTGCTCGCCGTCGAGGCGCCGAACCGTGAGGTGGTGATCGTTCCGGTCGCCGAGCCGGGGGAGGCGGTGCACCGCACGGTCCAGCTGGTCGTCGAGTCCATTCCCCGCGCCTTCGAGGTCGGCGCCGAGCGGGTCCAGGTGATCGTCCCCGGGCACGGCGGCCCGGCCGGCACCCGCGCGCTCAACGCGGCGCTCAAGGACCGGCTCAACGCGGGCCCCGGCACGTTCGGCGGCTTCGACCCGGGCGACCGGGCGGCCTACTCCCCCGCGCCCGGCCGGCTGCGGCTGGTGCGGGTGGTCGAGGCGGACGAACGGGGCCTGTGGGTGGCGGACGAGGACGGCCGGTTCGTGGTGCCCAGGGAGCGGGTGGCCGAGACGCTCAGGCACGGGTGGGCGATCACCGCCCACCAGGCGGCGGGGATGCGCTGGCCCGCCGTGGTGGCGGTGCTCCCCGGGGACGCGGCGGGCGCGCTCGACCGGCGCTGGGTGTACGCGGCCTTCGGCCGCGCCGAGCGGCACCTGTCGGTGGTGCAGGGCTGCGGGCCGGCGCTGGCCCGGGCCGTCACGGCCCCGCCGGCCGGCGAGCGCACGACGCGCCTGCGCGCGCTCCTCCAGGAGCAGCCGG
>NZ_RFFJ01000407.1 GCF_003696235.1 Streptomyces triticirhizae | reverse complement strand
GCCCCAGCCGATGCGCCCGGCCCCGCAGCCGACGCGCCCGGCGGCGCCGCGCCCCGGCGGCTACCCCGCCGGGCCCGCGCCCTACCCGCAGGCCCAGCAGGCCCCGGCCCCCGCGCCGGGCTACTGGTCGGAACAGGGGGCCTGAGGGAGCGAAGGACCCAGGGGTCTCGCGGCGCCGCCCGGCGAAGGGCCGGGGGTCACAATTCGACGTCCTCCAGCACCCCGAGGGCGTCGGGCACCAGCACGGCCACGGAGTGGTAGGCGCTGACGAGATAGGAGAGCACGGCGCGCTCGTCGATGCCCGCGAAGCGCACGTTGAGGCCAGGAGCGTGTTCGTCGGGGAGGGCGGCCGGGCGCAGGCCGACCACTCCCTGACGTTCGAGGCCGGTGCGCAGGGCGAGCACGGAGCTGGTGTTGGCCCGTGAGACCGGGATCTTGTCGCAGGGCAGCAGGGGGATGCCACGCCAGGCGTGGACGGGGGTCCCCTCGAACTCGACGGTCGGCGGGTAGAGGCCGCGCGCCGTGCAGGCGCGTCCGATGGCGGCGATGGCACGCGGATGGGCCAGCAGCAGCCGGGTGTTCCGGCGGCGGGTGACCAGCTCGTCGAGGTCGTCCGGGGTCGGCGGCCCGGTGCGGGTGTACACGCGTTGACGCGGATCGACGTTGTGGAGCAGGCCGAACTCCCGGTTGTTGACCAGCTCGTGCTCCTGCCGCTCGCGCAACGCGTCCACGGTGAGGCGGAGTTGCTCCTGGAACTGGTCCATGGGCTCGCCGTGGAGGTCGACGACCCGGGTGTGGACCCGCAGCACGGTCTGGGCGACGCTCAACGCGTACTCGCGCGGCGCCGGTTCGTAGGCGACGAAGGTGCCGGGCAGCGTCGGCTCGCCGGTGTGGCCGGCGGCGATCGCGATGTCGGCCTCGCCGCGCCGGTTGCGGGCGGGCGCCGGGCGCTCGGCGGCGCGCGCCAGCTGGGCGGCGAGCGCCGGGGTGCGCTCGGCCA
>NZ_RFFJ01000406.1 GCF_003696235.1 Streptomyces triticirhizae | reverse complement strand
CGCTGAGCGGGCTGGTCCGCGCGAGGCCGGCCGTCGCCACGGCGGCCGCCGCCGCTGCCGTCGCCCCGGCCGGCGGCGGCGTGCGGTACGAGCTGCTGGACGCGGCGGAACGGCGGCGCGCGCTCCTCGACCTGGTGGTGGACCATGTGGCCGCCGTCCTGGGGCACGCCTCGTCGGCGGAGATCGGCGTCGACCGGGCGTTCAAGGAGCTGGGCTTCGACTCGCTGACCGGCGTCGAACTGCGCAACCGGCTGGGCTCGGCGACCGGTCAACGCCTGCCGGCGACGGCGGTGTTCGACCATCCGACGCCGACGGACCTGGCGGCCTTCCTCGACACGCTGATCGCCCCCCACGGCGGGGGGCCGCTCGCCCCGCTGCTGGACGAACTCGACCGGACCGAGAGCGCGTTGGGCTCGCTGCGGCTGGAGGACGAGGAACGCGAGGCGCTGGCCGCGCGGCTCCAGGGGCTCCTCTCCCGCCTGCACCCGACCGCAGGCGCGGCCGGCGCCGAGCCGGCGGCGATCGGTGACGAGGCGACGGACGACGAGATCTTCGACTTCATCGACGGAGAACTCGGCCTGTCCTGACCCCTGGTCGGCCGGGGCCCCGTGGCCGAGGCCCCGGCCACGGGTCGCGAGCGGGCACGCGGCTCCGCCGGCTCGCGCCGGCCCAACGGCCATTGTCCTGGGGCCCCTTGAGGACATCCGGCCGGACGACCCCGCTTCGACGCCGCCCGCGCCCGACCGGCCGGCGGTCACCTCCGCCCGGCAACACCCGGCGAAGACACGAGCCGCCCCGGCCCGATGACCGACCACGGATCAACGCCGTCACCCACCCGGTGGCGGCGTTGCCGTTGAGCACACCGGAGCCCCTCCCCCACCGCGCTCAGCAACGGACCGGCCACCGCCACCCGATGACCGCCCACGCATCAACCCCGTCACCCACCCGGTGGCGGCGTTGCCGTTGAGCACACCGGACCGGCCGGCGCCCCTCGCGGCGCGTGACGTTCCGCCGCCCCCAACGCCCGCCGCGCGGCGGCCCGTTCCGCCGCACCCG
>NZ_RFFJ01000405.1 GCF_003696235.1 Streptomyces triticirhizae | reverse complement strand
TGTCCATCTCGGATGGTTCGTCGTTGGCGGTGTTGGCGCATCCGGAGGCTGACATCGGTCTGGTGGGTTATGAGATGGCGTTGTTGGTGGATCGTGCCGGTACGGTCCTGACGCCCGATCTGCGTGCGGAACTCCAGGGAAGTCTGCTCAACTAGCGGGCTCCGTGTGCGGATTGGGGCCGCGCACCATAGGGTGCGGGGACGGGGTTTGGCGGTGAACGCGGTATCCGTGGACAGCGAAGGCAGTCGGAGGAGGAATTGTGGCAACGCCCGTAGGCGGACCATACGGTGACGAGTACCCAGGGCAGCCGCACGACGGCGGGCGCCCGGGGCGCTTCAACTTCCCCTCCGCGCCCAGCGGCGGACAGCAGCGGCCGGCGCCCGAGCGGCGTCCCGCGCCGGAGCCACCCGCGCATCCGAGGGCACCGCACCCCGAGGCGCGCCCAACGCCCCCGTCCGGGAGCGCCCATCCGGCGGACGCCGGCGCCCGAGGGCGCCCCGAGCCCACCGTCTCGGCCCCGGCCGACGACTGGTCGGTGCCCCGGCCCGGCAACCGCCGCCGTCCGCAGGAGGGCGAGGCACCACAGCCGCTGGTGCGTCCGTACGCGATGACCGGCGGCCGGACCAGGCCGCGTTACCAGTTGGCGATCGAGGCGCTGGTGTCGACCACCGCCGATCCGATGCGGCTGCAAGGGCAGCTGCCCGAGCACCAACGGATCTGCCAGCTGTGCTACGAGGTCAAGTCGGTCGCCGAGGTGTCCGCGCTGCTCGCCATCCCGCTCGGAGTCGCCCGGATTCTGGTGGCCGACTTGGCCGAGGCCGGGCTTGTCGCCATCCATCAGCCGGGCCATGACGGGGAGCCCGGCGGTCAGCCAGATGTGACACTGCTCGAAAGGGTGCTCAGTGGACTTCGCAAGCTCTAACGAGGCGGGTCTCTCCGCGCCGTCCCGTTCGACCACGTCCGCGAAGATCGTGATCGCGGGTGGGTTCGGCGTGGGTAAGACCACGTTTGTGGGGTCGGTGTCGGAGATCAATCCGCTGCGGACCGAGGCGGTGATGACGTCGGCGTCGGCGGGGATCGACG
>NZ_RFFJ01000404.1 GCF_003696235.1 Streptomyces triticirhizae | reverse complement strand
CGTGGTGGTTCGGTGGCTGTGGGGTGGGTTGGGGGTCCTGCCGGTGTGAGGGCCGGCACAGGCCGTTGGTCCTCTACGAGGCGCGGTCGTAGCGCCCCGGGAGGTGTGGGGACGGTGTCGGCGCGGGGTGTGGGATGGGTCGAAGGTCCCGGCGTGTGGGGGTGTTTTCGCAGGTCAGGGCTTTGCCACGGGGATGGTTGGCGGTGCATGTTGGGGGTCGGCCGCACACCAGCGACCACGCTCCACCGCCCCCTCCACGAAAGAGGACGCCTTCATGACCGCCAGCACCCACGGCACCTTCCGGACCATGACCCGTCCGGTCGTGATGGCCGGCATCGTGACCGTCGGCGCCACGGCCCTGACGCTCCCCTTCGCCACCACCGCCACCGCCGACGACACCCAGGCCGGCATCACCACCACCGCCGCCGACCAGACCACCGCCCCGGCCGCCTACACCCCCCACGGCCCCGACGGCCTCCTCGGCAAGCCCACCACCACCGACAACGGCGACAACGCCGACGCCGACAACAGCGACGACGGTGACGCCGAGGAGAGCGGCAAGCCCGCCGAGAAGACCACCCAGCCCGAGCCCCACAACGAGAACGAGGATGGGGCCAAGGGCGACGGCAAGCCCGCCGAGGGCGTCATCGACGGCCACGCCGACGGCTTCGACGCCGACACCGGCCGGGGCGAGGAGTACCACGAGGACGGCTCGCTGGTCGTCATCCCCCAAAGCCAGCAGCCCAAGCCCGAACCCGCCTCCAGCGAACAGATCGACAACTGGATCAGGGAAGCCCTCACCATCATGGAGAAGGAGGGCATCCCCGGCACCTACGACTCCATCCACCGCAACCTGATGCGCGAGTCCGCCGGCGACCCCCTGACCATCAACCTCTGGGACACCAACGCCGAACAGGACATCCCCTCCAAGGGCCTCCTCCAGGTCATCGACCCCACCTTCGAGCAGTACCACGTCGACGGAACCAGCAAGAACATCTACGACCCCGTCGCCAACATCACCGCCGCCTGCAACTACGCCGCCGACCGCTACGGCTCCATGGACAACGTCGACAGCGCCTACTGAC
>NZ_RFFJ01000403.1 GCF_003696235.1 Streptomyces triticirhizae | reverse complement strand
CGATCGCTGCAACACCGCGCCTACACCTACCGGCCGGACGGCGCGGTCAGCGCCATCGTCGACCGCCTCGGCGGCGACCGTTCCATCGACCTCGACGACCGTGGCCGGATCACCGGCGTGCGAGCGGAAGGGTGGACGGAGCGCTACGCCTACGACGCGGCAGGGGACCTCGCCGACGCCGAACTGATCCAGAGCGGCGAGGGGCCAGAACGCCGCCGGTCCGACATCAGCTACCAGCATGACGCCCAGGGGCGCGTCGTCGTCCGCCGCCGCAAGCGCCTCTCCCGGAAGGCCGATGTCTGGCACTACACCTGGGACAGCCAGGACCGGCTCGTCGCGCTCACCACCCCGGACGGCACCCGCTGGACCTACCTCTACGACCCCTTCGGCCGCCGGCTCGCCAAACGCCGCATGGCGGCCGACGGCGAGACCGTCGAGTCAGAGACCCGGTTCCACTGGGACCGCTTCGTCCCCGCAGAACAGGCCGAGACCACCGCCGAAGGCGACGTCCGACGCACCGTCTGGGACTGGGAACAGGACCGGTTCACACCCGTCACCCAGATCGAGAGCGTCGCTCTCCGGGACCGCCCCCAGGAGTGGATCGACGAACGCTTCTACGGCATCGTCGCCGATCTCGTCGGCACACCCACCGAACTCCTCGACGAGACAGGCGAGATCGCCTGGCAGCAGCACGCCACCGTCTGGGGCGCCCCCCGAACGCAGCCAGGCGACCAACGCGCCTACTGCCCCCTCCGTTTCCCGGGGCACTACGCCGACGCCGAATCCGGCCTGCACTACAACTACCAACGCCACTACGACCCCGACACCGGCCAGTACGCCACCCTCGACCCCCTCGGCCTCGCCCCCGGCCCCAATCCACGCGGCTATGTCGACAACCCCCAGACCGCCGTCGACCCCTTCGGCCTCGCACCCGACTGCGAACGCGCCCTCGCGGCGGCCCGCGAGCGCGCCAACCTCGAACAGGCCCGCCCGGGTGCGAACAAGCACACGCGTCCCACCAGCTCCGCCGGCCTCACCGTCACCGACGCTGCGGGCAACCAACACACGTTCACCGGCGCCAGCATCAAAGGCGGCGGCGACCACAACCTCCACCCGGACGTCCAGGC
>NZ_RFFJ01000402.1 GCF_003696235.1 Streptomyces triticirhizae | reverse complement strand
GCACCGCGCGTCCGGTCCGCTGGACCCGCGAACACCCGCCGGGCGGCGGCCCGTTGCCCGCCCTGGCGGCGGGGCTCGCGCTCACCGGCCGTCCGCTGGTCGCGGTGCTCGCCGCCGACCTGCCGTTCCTGGACCCGGGCACGCTGCCCGCGCTGGTCGCCGGGCTGCCGCCCGAGGCGGACGGCGCGCTGCTCGTCGACGCCGACGGCCGCGACCAGCCGCTGACCGCCGTCTACCGGGCGGACGCGCTCCGCACCGCCCTCGCCGAACTCGGCCCCGACACCCTGGCCGGCCGCCCGCTGCGCGCCCTGCTCGGCCGGCTCCGGCTGCGCCGGCTGCCGGGGCCCGCCGCGCTCGACTGCGACACCTGGCCGGACATCGCGGCCGCCCGCGCGAGGATCGGCCACCATGGGGTGGTGCTTGAGGAATGGATCGCGGCGGTCAAGACCGAACTCGGCGTGGAACTCGACGTGGACACCACGGCGCTGCTGGACGCGGCCCGCGACGCCGCACACGGCGTCGCCCGCCCGGCGGCCCCGTTGACCACCTTTCTCATCGGCTACGCGGCCGGCCGCACCGGGCTGGCCCCGGCCGAGGCCGCCGCCCGGATCTCGGCCCTGGCCGAGGACTGGGCGCGGGAACGGGCCGAGCCGGAGCCCGGGGCGCGGTCGTGATCGACGACTTCGACGACGCGCTGGCCCTCGTCAACGGGCCCTCGGGCCGGGGGGCCTCGCCCCCGGGGGGTCCGGGGGGCCCGGACCCCTTCGACGGGGAGCTGTCCGTCGAGGACGAGCCACGGCCGGAGGCCGGGGCGGGCGACGAGGGCGGGGACCCGTCGGGCGAGGACGGGACCTTCCGGGACGCCGGTGGTCGGCGTGGGGACGCTGCCGATGACCGGGCCGGTGCCCCTTCGGAGGCCTCCGGCCGGGAGGGCGGTCACGGTGCCCGGTTCTTCGGCGACGCCGGCGGACTCGCCGCATCGGGCCGGGGCTCCGCCCCGCAGGACCTCGACGCCGCCGAGGCCGCAGACGCAGGCCACGCGTCCGCCGCCGACCGCGTCCCGCCGGGCCGGAGTCCCGCCGCGCAGGGCCCCGCCGTCCCCGGCCCCCAGGGCCGGGAGTCAGCCGCCTCCGGCGCGGCCCGCCAG
>NZ_RFFJ01000401.1 GCF_003696235.1 Streptomyces triticirhizae | reverse complement strand
CCGCGAGGCGGCGCTCGACGCGGCGGACCCGGCGCGGCGGCCGCGCCCGCCCGTGCCGGTGACGCTGGTGCACGGCGCGGCGGACGGCCAGGTGCCGGCCGATCTTTCCCGCCGTTTCGCGGAACGCCACGGCGCCCGGCTGGAGTCGCTGCCGGGCGTCGGCCACTACGCGCCGCTGGTCCCCGGCCTCCCGGCCGGGGCCTGGCTGCTGGACCGCCTGGCCGAGGCGGCCGAACGGTGAGCGGTGGGGGCCGAACGGCGCGGGGGCGCGGCGGTCACCCGCCGTTCCAGGCCGGGTCGAGCGCCGGGTCGAGGCCGGGGGCGAGTGGCGGGTCCAGCGCGGGGTCCCACGCCGGGTCCTGGGCGGGGTCCTCCCGGGGCTGGTCCCGGGGCTGGTCGGGCGCCGGGTCCCGGTAGGGCTCCCGGGCGTCCTCGGCGAAGGCCACGGAGTCGGTGAGGCGGGCGTAGGCGACGATGTTGGAGTCGTAGCCGCCGTCGTCGGTCCACCGGCCGCCGCAGGTGATCAGGCGGAGTTGGGGCGAGGTCACCGAGCCGTAGACCCGCTCGTCGGGGAAGTCCGACTTGGGGTACTGCTCGACGGAGTCCACCGTGAAGATCGCGATGTCCCCGTTGGCCCGGTCGATCTCGATGGTCTCGCCCGGCTGGAGCGAGCCGAGGCCGGCGAACGCGGCCGGCCCGTCGTAGGTGTCCAGGTGGCCGACCAGGATCGCGGCGCCGCGCTCGCCGGGGGAGACCCCGCCGGCGTACCAGGCCGCGCGCTGGGCGTCCTCCTCGGACGGCGAGGGCGGGCCGCCGTCCGGCGCCAGGTCGGCGCCGAACACCTCGACGTCCGTGGCCAGATAGGGGATGCGGACCCGGATCGGCACCGCGCGCTCCAGCGGCGGGGCGACCGCCACCTCGCCCTCGGCGCCTGAGCCGGACAGGTTCGCCGTGGAGCCCGCGTCGGGGGCGGCGGCCGGCGCGTCCACCGCGTCCGGCCGGGACACCCCCTCGGCGATGCTGCTGGAGGCGCGCGCCTCCCGGACCGAGGCGCCGCCGTCGCTCGGCGCGAACACGCCGACCAGCAGCCCGATCACCACCACCGTCACGGCGACGGTGGTCTCCAGGCGGCGGGTGCGCGACGCCTGCCGCTGGTGCCGGGTGCGGGTGCCGGGCGGCGGGGGCGGGGGCCCGGCGGCGC
>NZ_RFFJ01000400.1 GCF_003696235.1 Streptomyces triticirhizae | reverse complement strand
CCCGCGCCCGGGCGTTCGCCCCGGGCGCGGTCGGCGGCGGGCTACAGCGCGCGGAGCGCGTCCGTGAGGTCGGTGTCCCTGGCGAGGAGGCGGCCCGGGCGTTGTTCGGGCCGGTCGGGCACGGTCACCCGCACCCCCGGGGAGCCGCCCTCCGCCTCCAGCGGCGCCGCCTCAGCCCCCGCGTAGCGGGTCTGCCCCTCCTCGATCTCCTCCCGCAGCCGCTCCAGCGCTGCCTCGGCCGTCGCCTCGTCCTCGGTCACCGCGCACAGCACCGTCGAGGTGTCGTCCGCCGCCTCGGCCCGGTGCCCCACGGCGTAGACCGGCACCTCGGCGCCCTCGGCGGCCTGCACGAAGTCGGCCCGGTAGACCGTCCCCAGGCAGCTGGCCAGGTCGCGGTAGACCTCCTGTTCGGCGAGTGGCTCCCCGACCGCCTCGGTCCTGGACGGGTCGAGCTGTTCGTCGCCCCAGCGGATGCGGTCGTCCTCGACCATCAGCCCCAGGCCACGGTCGTGGTTGACCCAGACGGGACCCGCGTCGGTCTCCCGTTCGGTGAAGCCGTCGGCGGCCAGCGCCTCCCTGATCTCCGCCGCGTCGAAGTCGCCGTCCCACTGCCCGAAGGGCGCCGCGAAGTCGACGGTCACCGTCGTCTCGGCGCGGTCCGGGTCGAGGCCGTAGCGTTCGGCGGGCAGGTCCCTGAGGTTGAGCAGGGGCGTGCCGAGCGCCTCGACGAAGGCGAAGCGCTCGGGGTCCTCGGCGCGCAGCTCGTTGGCGCGGGCCGCGTCCACGAAGGTGAGCCCGGTCGGCGGGGGCGACTCGTAACGCACCTCGCCCAGCGCGGCCAGCAGCTCACCGCCCGGCCCGGCGCGCTCGCTGAGCGTGCAGCCCCCGCCCGCCAGCGCCCCCAGCGCCGCGAGCGCCGTCAGCGCGCCGACACCCCGCGTCGCGCCGGCGCGACGAACTCGCGCCCCCCGCGCCCCGGTTCCGTGAACTTCCACAGCTGACATGGCCAGGAGCGTAGCCGCCCCACCCACCGGCTCATCACCCCGGGTAGTTCTCTCGCCACGGGCGGCAGGCGAGCGGCGCGGCCGCTTCTCGGATGCGCGGCCCCGGCTCCGAGACGGCGCCGCCCCGGCTTTGAGACCGCGCGGCCCCGGCTCCGAGACGGCGCGGCCCCGCCCCCCGCCCACGGCGCGGCCCCGCCGTGGGC
>NZ_RFFJ01000040.1 GCF_003696235.1 Streptomyces triticirhizae | reverse complement strand
CGTCGCCGCGCCGATCCCGGCGCCGGCGCCGACCACGGCGACCCGCTGCCCGGCCGGCCCGCCCGCGCCGCTCACCGGTCGTCGCCTTCCACCGGGGCCCGCTCGAAGCGGCCGCGCTGCGCGCCCAGGCCCGAGATGGCCACGGCGACCTCGTCCCCCGGGCGCGCGAAGCGCGGCGGGTCGAAGCCGGCGCCGACCCCCCGCGGGTTGAACGTCTCGCAGTTCCTGTCCTTGTCCCACTGGCCGCCGCGCTCCATCGGGAGGACCCGCTCGGAGACGTCGTCGCTGATCGCGTGCCCGGCCACGGCGCGGGCCCCGTCGAGTGGCACGGCCGGCGTCTCCCGGCCGGCCGGGCCGGTGCGTATGAGTTTCATGGGGATCTCTCCACGGGCGTGTGGTGCGGGAGTTGGGGGGGCGCCGTTCAGGACGAGGAGTTCGACCGGGGGTCGAGCGCGGCGCGCAGGTCGCTACGGGCGTCCCTGATGCAGCCGCGCATGGCCTCGGCCGCGCCCGCCGCGTCCCGGGCGCGGACCCGGGCCAACACGGTCCGGTGCGCGGTGAGCACGGCGTCCACGGAACGCCCGCGCAGCGCGTGGCCCTGGATGCTGCGCTCGAAGCTCTGCCGCAGCGAGTCCCGCAGGCCCTCCAGTATGAAGACCAACATGCGGTTCCCGCTGGCCAGCGCGAGCGACTCATGGAAGGCGACATCGCACTGGTGGTAGCGCTCGACCCTGGCGGGGTCGCTCAGGTCGGCGGCGGCCTCCACCATCCCGTCCAGCGCGGACTGGGCGGCCTGGAGCGCGGAGCGCGAGGCGTGCCGGGCGGCCAGCGTGGCCGCCTGGATCTCCAACGCCTCGCGCACGTCGGCGAACTCCAGCAGCGCCCCGGGGTCGCGCCGGATCGCGGCGCGGAAGTGGCCGGAGAGCACGGAGCTGTCCGGCTCCAGGACCCGTGGCCTGCGGCCCTTGCTGAGGGCCACCAGGCCACGCGCCGCCAGCACCTTGAGCGCCTCGCGCACGGTGAGGCGGCTGACGCCGAGGGTGCTGGCCAACTCCGCCTCGGAGGGCAGCAACATGCCCGGCTCCAGCTCGTCGAAGAGCATCGCCTCGATCCCGGACACGGCCGCTTCCAGCGTGGGCGGGGTGGTGTTGGACGTCTGTGGCTCACTCACCGGGCGATCCTATCAGTCAGGTTTTTGGTCGCCCAGCGGTGAGCGTTCCACGTCAAGGGCCTGGAAACCGGCGCGGGGCGGGCGTGAAAACGGTGTAAAGCCGTGTGTACCGGGCCGGCTGAGGAAGTGCGCGCAGACCCGTTGACGTGTCTGACACCCCTGCCTAGGGTCAACATGTCATACACCTTTGGGTCGCGTTCGCCGCGCTCGTTCCTCCGTTCTTCCGTTCTCCCGTGTCCCCGTTTCCCTGTGCCCCCGTTTCCCGAAAGGGCCGCCGTGAAGATCAGTCGCATCGAGACCTTCCAGGTGCCGCCGCGTTGGCTGTTCCTGCGGATCGAGACCGACGACGGCCTGGTCGGCTGGGGCGAGCCCGTGGTGGAGGGCCGGGCCGGGACGGTGGAGGCGGCCGTCGCCGAGCTGTCCGAGTATTTGGTCGGCCAGGACGCCTCCCGGATCGAGGACCACTGGCAGGTGCTCACCAAGGGCGGCTTCTACCGGGGCGGCCCGGTCCTCTCCAGCGCCGTCGCCGGCATCGACCAGGCGCTCTGGGACATCGTCGGCAAGGCCCACGGCGTCCCGGTGCACCAACTCCTGGGCGGCCCGGTCCGCGACCGGATCAGGGTCTACGGCTGGATCGGCGGCGACCGCCCCTTCGACCTGGCCGAACAGGCCCGCGCCAGCGCCGAGATGGGGCTGACGGCCGTGAAGATGAACGGCTCGGCCGAGCTGGGCCCCGTCGAAACCCCGGCTCGCGTGCGGTCGGTGGTCGAACGGGTCGCCACCGTGCGCGAGGCGCTCGGCGACGACCTCGACCTGGCCGTCGACTTCCACGGCAGGTTCAGCCCGGCGATGGCCCGCCGGGTGCTGCCGCTGCTGGAGCCGCACCTGCCCCTCTTCGTCGAGGAGCCGGTCGTTCCCGAGCTGTCCAACCGGCTGCCGGAGCTGGCGGCGGCCAGCTCCGTCCCCCTGGCCACCGGCGAACGGCTCTACTCCCGCTGGGACTTCGACCCGGTGCTCCGCTCGGGCATCGCCGTGGCCCAGCCCGACCTCAGTCACGCCGGCGGGATCTCCGAGGTCCGCAGGATCGCCGCCGCGGCCGAGACCCACGGCGTGACGCTGGCACCGCACTGCCCGCTGGGGCCGATCGCCCTGGCCGCCAGCCTCCAGATCGACCTGGCGGTGCCCAACTTCCTCATCCAGGAGCAGAGCACCGGCATCCACTACAACACCGTCGAGCCGATGGACTACCTGCTGGACCGTTCCGTTCTCGCCCTCCACGAGGGGCACATGCTGCCGCCGACCGGTCCCGGGCTCGGCATCGAGATCGACGAGGCCCGGGTGCGCGAGGTCGCCGGCCGGCACGGCTGGCGCGCCCCGGTCTGGCGCCACGCCGACGGCTCCCACGCCGAGTGGTGACCCGGCCCCGGCGCCCCCGTTCTCTGCCTCCCCCCTTCCCCGAGAGAGTCCCCGAGAGAGTTTCTGAGAGAGAGCGTCATGCCCAACGCCGTACTGACCCTGCATCCCGCCTTCACCGTGGGCCCCGTGCGGCGGCGGACCTTTGGCTCCTTCGTGGAGCACATGGGCCGCTGCGTCTACGAGGGCATCTACCAGCCCGACCACCCCAGTGCCGACGAGGACGGCTTCCGCACGGACGTGTTGGAGATGGTCCGTGAGCTGGGCATCTCCACCGTCCGTTATCCGGGCGGCAACTTCGTCTCCGGCTACCGCTGGGAGGACGGCGTCGGCCCGTGCGAGGAGCGGCCCCGGCGTGTGGAGATGGCCTGGCACAGCGTGGAGACCAACGAGTTCGGCCTCGACGAGTTCATGCGCTGGACGAAGAAGGCCGGCGTCGAGCCGATGATGGCCGTCAACCTGGGCACCAGGGGCGTCCAGGAGGCGTGTGACCTGCTGGAGTACGCCAACCTCCGGTCCGGCACCCACTTCGCCGACGCTCGGATCGCCAACGGCAGCGCCGAGCCCCACAACATCCGGATGTGGTGCCTGGGCAACGAGATGGACGGCCCGTGGCAGATCGGCCACAAGACGCCCGAGGAGTACGCCAGGTTGGCGGCCGAGACCGGCCGCGCCATGCGCATGATCGACCCGACTCTGGAACTGGTCGCCTGTGGCAGTTCCGGCCCCGAGATCGACACGTTCGGCACCTGGGAGCGAGCTGTGTTGACCGAGGCGTACGACCAGGTCGACTACATATCGCTGCACGCCTACTACCAGGAGCGCGACGGCGACCTCGGCAGCTTCCTGGCCAGCGGCGTCCACATGGACCGCTTCATCGCCGATGTGGTCGCCCACTGCGACCATGTGCGATCGGTTCGGCGCAAGGAGAAGCGGATCATGCTCTCCTTCGACGAGTGGAACGTCTGGTACCAGACCAGGTTCGACACCTCAGGCCCGCCCAGCGACTGGGTCACCGCCCCTCCCATCGCCGAGGACGACTACACCGTCGCCGACGCCGTGGTGGTCGGCGGCCTGCTGATCTCGCTGCTGCGCAACAGCGACCGGGTCACCGCCGCCAGCCAGGCCCAACTCGTCAACGTCCTCGGCCTGATCCGCACCGAGCCCGGCGAGGGACCGGCCTGGCGGCAGACCATCTTCCACCCCTTCGCGCTCACCTCGGCCCACGCCAGGGGCCAGGTGCTGGACGTCGGCATCGACGCCCCGCGCTACGACACCGTCAAGTACGGCGAGGTGCCGCTGGTGGACGCCGTCGCCACCCACGACCCGGAGACCGGGGCGCTCGCGGTCTTCGCCGTCAACCGCGACACCGAGCGGCCGGTCACCCTCGACCTCGACCTGCGCGCCTTCGAAGGCTCGCTGGGCGAGGGCCGGTTGCGGGTCCTGCACGGCGACGGCGACCCGCACGTCGTCAACGACGCCCGGGACCCGGAGCGGGTGCTGCCGGCCGAGGGCCCGGCGGTGCGACCGGTCGACGGGCGGGCCGGCGTCACGCTGCCGCCGGTCTCCTGGAGCGTCCTGACGTTTCCCGGCCGCTGACCTCTTTCGGACGCTCCCGACCACCCCGGTCACCGACCACCCCGGTCGCCGGCCGTTCCGGCCCCCGGCCGTTCCGGCTCCCGACCGACCCCGGCCGTTCCTGGCCAACTCCGGTCGTCGCCCTGAGGGTTCGCCTCTGAACCGGCGCTTCCGCAGGCGGGTCCGCACTCCTCCCACCGACGTGAGGTGAACGACGCGCGTCCGCGCCGCCCGGCCCCCTCAGCCGGCGCACCCTCCCGCGCGCCACCGGCACGGCCGCGGCGGCCGGTGGCCGCGCGCCCATCCCGACGCCTCGGGCCGGATCGTGGAGGGCATCGCGACCACCGGCATCAAGGAGCCGCGCCCACCGGTACGTTGCCCCGTTCCCGCACGTTGCCCCGTTCCCACCGAACCCGTTGCTCGACCGATCCGAGGAGCCGTCCCGATGGCCCCACCTCCCGAAGTCGCCCGCCGCAGCGTGCTGGTCGCCGGCACCGTGACGGGCACCGCCCTGGCCACCGGGCTGCCCGCCGGCCCCGGCTCCGCCACGGGCAGCGCCCACGCCGCCTCGGGCGACGGGCCGGCCTACGCCCTGGTGGCCGAGCCGGCCGACGACGGAACCCAGGGCATCGCCGTGGCCGAGACCGCCACCGGCACGGCCGTCGTCCGCTCCCTCGCGCCGCTCCAGATCATGGTCAGGATCGGCGACACGCCGGCGGAGACCTCGACCGGCTACACCAGCCTGGAGATCACGGAGACGGGCGCCGAGGCCAGCGGCGTCGTCTCCACCCCGGCGGGCGGCCGCTACCGCTTCGACGACCGCTACACCCTCGACGGGGCCGCGCTCACCCTCGACCGCACCGTCACCGTCGAGCACGCGGTCGACCTCAAGGAGACCTGCTTCAACTCCCGCTTCGCGCTGGGCATCGCCGACGGCGCGGCCGAACTCGCCGACTACGACGTGCTCTACCCCGGCATGTGGTATGGCGACTCCACCGGCCTGCCCGAGGGCGCCATCGGCAGCGACCCCGAGGACACCTACTTCTACGTCAAGGAGACCCGACTCACCCTGCCCTTCGTGCTGCTGCCGCAGCGCGACGGCGGACGCACCGTCACCCTGGGCCGGATCGGCGACCCGCCCGCGACCGGGCGGGACGGCGTGGTCCAGGAGAACGCCCGCACCTGGTGGATCAACGAGGGCATCCGGTACGCGGGACTGGGCGTGCAACGCACCCCGGAGCCACAACTCGCCTGCGTATACCCGGCGTTCGAGGGGGAGAAGGCGTACGGCTCGGACTCCTGGGTGCGTCGGAGCCACCCGGTGGTCGAGGGGTTCAGCCACCAGTACACGCTGCTGCTGCGGCTGGGCGTCCACGAGGGGCGGCCCTCGGCGGGCCGGGAGAACTGGCGGGCGTACTGGGACCACTTCGCGCCGCCGCCGGGCGGCGGCTCGGCCGAACCGGTCCACGCGGCGGGCGTCGCCCTGCTCGGGCGGCTGACCAGGGACTACAACGGCCACCCTGGGCTGCCCTTCAGCTGCCAGCTGCCGCACGGGCGGCCGGATGCCATCAGCTATGTGATGGGGTTCATCGGCCAACAGGCGCCGGCCGGCTACCAGATGCTGCGCGCCGGGCTGCTCTCGGGGGACGCGGAGCTGGCCGCCAAGGGGCGCTCGGTCATCGACTTCTGGGTGACCGAGTCGCCGCTGGACAACGGGCTGCCGAGGCTCTGGGCCGACGGTGACGAACTCCGCTGGCGCGAGTGGTACCCGGTGTTCATCCGGGTGGCGGCCGACGGAATGGACGGGGTGCTCGACGCCGCCCGGCTGATGCGGCGCAGGGGCGAGCCGGTGCGTGCCTGGGAGCGGTATCTGACCACCTTCGGTGATTTCCTGGTCGACAACCAGAGCGAGGATGGATCGTTCCCGCGCGCCTATGGCTGGGACGGGACCATCGAGAGCCCGGAGAAGACCAACACCAGCCACCCCATCCGCTTCCTGGCCCATCTGCACCTGTGCACCGGGAAGGAACGCTATCTGCGGGCGGCGCTGCGCGCGGGACGCTTCCACCGCGAGCAGACCCGCGGCACCTTCCGCTTCATCGGCGGCACCGCCGACAATCCCAACGTGGTGGACAAGGAAGCCGGCGGCATGGCGCCGCACGCGGCGCTGGCGCCGTACGACGTGACCCAGGACGACGGTTGGCTGGCGGACGCTCGGGAGGCGGCGGACTTCACCGAGACCTGGATTCTGGCCAGGGGCTGGCCGGTGGCCACCGAACGGGCCGCCTACCGGGAGGACGGCCCGCTGGGACTGAGCCTGATCGCGGCAGGGCACTCAGGGATGGACAACTGGATCACCTACGAGGGCGCCAACTTCTACCGGCTGCACCTGTTCACCGGCGACGAGCACTACCGCGAGGTGGCCCGGCTGCTCACCGGCACCGCGCACCGCACCACCCAGTACCCGGGCAACGACCTCGGCTACGGCGAGGACGGGCGCTGCGAGGAGGCCATCTCGCTGACCGACATGACCTACTCCGGCGTGGGCACCTGGCCGCCCTGGGTCACCGTGGCGCAGGTCGAGCCGCTCTCCCAACTCCAGGACATCTTCGGCGAGATGGACATCGAGACCATCGAGGACCGGCTCGGCGCCGAACAGCGCCGGGAGCGCAACCGCAGGGCTGGGCAGCGGCCGTGACAGAGGACCGCCAGCCCCTGCTCGACGCCGGGACCGTGCTGCCCTACCTCCGGCGGCGCGGGCTGCTCGCCCCCGGCGCGCCGGCCACGGCCGACGAACTCTCCGGCGGCGTCTCCAGCGTGGCGCTGGCCGTCGACACCGGCGACGGGCGCGGGCTGGTGGTCAAGCAGGCCCTGCCCAGGCTCCGCACCGAGATGGTCTGGCACGCCAAGCGGGAACGCACGCTCAACGAGGCCGCCGCGCTGGCGCTGGCCGCCGGCCTCACCCCGGGGTCGGTGCCAGCGGTGCTGGACACCGACCACCGACGCCTGGCCATGACCATCGAACGGGCCCCGGCCGACTGGGGCAACTGGAAGGAACTGCTCCTCGCCGGCCGGGTGTGGCCATCGGTGGCCGAGCGTCTGGGCGCGCTGCTGGGCCGCTGGGCGGTCGCCACCGAGGGCGGCGCCGGGCTGCCCGAGCGCCTGGACGACCCGGAGGCCTTCGACCAGCTGCGGCTGGCGCCGTTCCACCGCACCGTGGCCGGGCGCCACCCGAGCGTGGCGACGCGGATCACCGCGTGCGAGCGGCGCACGGCCGAGGCGCGGCAGTGCCTGGTCCACGGCGACTTCTCGCCCAAGAATGTGCTGACCGGGCCCATGGGGCCGGACGACACCCCTCCAGCGGCCGAGGAACTCGGCTGCTGGGTGTTGGACTTCGAGGTGGCCCACCTGGGCGACCCCACCTTCGATGTGGCCTTCCTGCTCTGTCACCTCCTGCTCAAGAGCGTTCATCTCCCGGATCACGCGGACGCGTTGTTCGACGCGGCGCGGCGCTTCCTCGACGCCTACGGCCAGGCCGGCGGGCCCGGCCTGAGCGATCCCGACCACCTGGCGGACCAACTGGCCTGCCTGCTGCTGGCCCGGGTGGACGGCACCTCACCCGCCGGCTATCTCACCCCCGGCCAGGGCGTGGCCGTGCGGGGCGTGGCACTGGACCTCCTCACCTCATCCGACCCGGCGCGAGGAATGCGCCGGCTGCTGAAAGGACTTGCCCCCTGATGGCCGAGACCACCATCGACGCCCTGCTGCCCTGCGAGGTGCTGGACTCCCGTGGCAACCCGACCGTCGCGTGCGAGGTCAGGCTGCGCGGCGGGGCCGGCGCCACGGTGAGCGTGCCCTCCGGCGCGTCCACCGGCTCGCACGAGGCGGTGGAACTCCGGGACGGCGGCGACCGCTACGCCGGTCGCGGCGTCCGCCGGGCGGTGGCGTCGGTGGAGGGCGAGATCGCGGAACTCGTCCTCGGCCTGGACGCCACCGACCAGATCGGCCTGGACGCGGCGCTCAGAACGTTGGACGGCACCGACGACCTCAATCGGCTGGGCGCCAACGCGGTGCTCTCGGTCTCGCTGGCCTCCTCACTGGCGGCCGCCGCCTCCCTGGGGCAGCCGCCCTACCGGTGGTTCGGCGCCGGGAGCGATCCGCTGCTCCCGATGCCCATGGTCAACATCCTCTCGGGCGGCGCCCACGCCGGCGGCGCCCTGGACATCCAGGACCTCCTGGCGGTGCCGGTGGGGGCCGACAGCTTCGCCCAGGCCCTGGAGTGGGTGGCCCGGGTGCGGCGGGCCACGGGCGAGGTGCTGACGGAGGCGGGTCACGACATCAGGCTGGTCGCTGACGAGGGCGGCTTCGGGGTGCCGCTGCCCAGCAACACCAGGGGACTTGAGGTGCTGACCGCCGGCATCGAACGGGCCGGGCTGCGCCCGGGCGACCAGGTGGGAATCGCCATCGACGTGGCGGCCACCGAGCTCCTCGACGAGGGCGACTACCACCTGGCGGCCGAGGGGCGCCGGCTGGACACCGGCGAGCTGACCGACCTGATCGGCGACTGGTGCGCCCGCTTCCCCGTGCTCTCGATCGAGGACCCCCTGGCCGAGGACGACTGGGAGGGGTGGCGCGAGATCACCCAACGCCTCGGCGGCGGCCACCAGCTCGTCGGTGACGACCTCTTCGTCACCACCGCCACCCGGCTGCGGCGCGGGATCGAGTCCGGGGTCGGCAACGCCGTGCTGGTCAAGCCCAACCAGTGTGGGCTCCTCTCCGACGCCCACACCGTGGTCAGGACCGCCCAGGCCGCCGGCTACGCCACGGTGCTCTCCGCCAGGTCGGGCGAGACCGAGGACAGCTGGCTCGCGGACCTGGCCGTCGGCTGGCGGACCGGGCAGATCAAGGTCGGCTCGCTCACCCGCTCCGAACGCACCGCCAAGTGGAACCGACTGCTCAGGATCGAGCGGGAGTTGGGCGCTTCGGCCGAGTTCGCCGGCGCCGCCTCCCTGGCCCCGCTCAGCGGGACCGACATCGGGACCCGCTGAGGCCGACGCCGGGCCGTCCGCCCCCGGGACGCAGGCCCCGGCCGCCGCCCCGGGCGCGGCCGGGCAACCGCCCTCCGGAAACTCATTAATTACGAAGAATTGTTGACAGGAGGCGGGCCGGGAAGCAGGCTGGGGCACGGACGAGGGCCGACGATCCTGGGGAGGAGGCGCATGACGCGCTACGCCTCCCGAGGTGTCCACGGCCAGACCGTCGAGGAGCTCGCCCGGCGCCTGCTGGGCGGGGAGTGGCCCGAGGGCGCCACGCTCGATCTGGTCGCGCTCCAGGCCGAGTTGGACGTCAGCCTCACCGCGCTCCGGGAGTCGCTCAAGGTGCTCGCCGCCAAGGGCCTCGTCGACGCCCGCCAGCGGCGCGGCACCTTCGTTCGCCCCCGAGCCCACTGGAACCTCCTCGACCCCGACGTGCTCCGCTGGCGGCTCGCCGCCACCCCCGCCGGCGAGGGCGGAGACGCCGCCCTCCACCGGGATCTCGGGGAGGTCCGCGCCATCGTGGAGCCCGCCGCCGCCCGGCTCGCCGCCGAACGTCGAGACCCGGACGACCTCGCCGTCCTGGAGGAGGCCCTGACCGCCATGGGTCTGGCGACCTCTCCCGCCGAGGCCGCCGCCGCCGACCTGGCCTTCCACCGGGGGCTGTTGGCGGCCACCCACAACGAACTCCTCGTCCGGATGGAACTCGTCATCGAGTCCGGCCTCGAACGACGCGACCTGCTGGTCCACAGCTCCGCCGCCGCCGGCGACCCGGTGCCCCAACACCGCGCCGTCCTGACGGCCGTGCGCGAGCGGGACGCCGACGCCGCCGAGTCGCTCATGCGGGCGCTGCTCGCCCAGGCCGCCCGCGACCTCGACCGGGCCAGCGAGCAGCAACACCCCCACGGCTAGCACCCCCAGCGTGGCCGCCACAGCGACCGCGCACCCCGCACCGACAGCACGGAAAGCACGCACGAGGCACCGCACATGAAGATCACCCGAATCGAGACGTTCCTCATCCCGCCGCGCTGGCTCTTCTGCCGGGTCGAGACCGACCAGGGCCTGGTCGGCTGGGGCGAACCGGTCGTGGAGGGCCGGGCCGAGGTGGTCCGCGCCGCCGTCGACGTGCTCGCCGAGTACCTGGTCGGCCAGGACCCGCTGCGGATCGAGGACCACTGGCAGGTGCTCACCAAGGGCGGCTTCTACCGGGGCGGCCCGGTCCTCTCCAGCGCCGTCGCCGGCATCGACCAGGCGCTCTGGGACATCGCGGGCAAGCAGTACGGGGCGCCCGTGCACGCGCTGCTCGGCGGCCCGGTGCGGGACCGAGCCCGGGTCTACGCCTGGGTCGGCGGTGACGACCCCCACGAACTCGCCGACCAGATCGCCGCCCAGGTCGACGCCGGCTTCACCGCCGTGAAGATGAACGCGGCCGGCCGCACCCGACCGCACGCCAGCGTCGCCGAGATCGACGCGGTGGTGGAACGCGTCACCACGGCCAGGGACGTGCTCGGCTCCGAACGCGACATCGCGATCGACTGCCACGGCCGCTTCAGCGCCGCCAGCTCCCGCAGGCTGCTGCACGAGATAGCCCCGCTGCACCCGCTCTTCGTCGAGGAGCCGCTGCCGCCCGAGCAGAGCCACGTCCTCGGCGGCCTGGTCGAGGCCGGGCCCGTGCCGATCGCGACCGGCGAGCGGATCTATGACCGCTCCGGGTTCCTGCCCGTGCTCCAGTCCGGGGTGACCGTCGTCCAGCCTGACCTCTCGCACGCCGGCGGCATCTCCGAGGTGCGCCGCATCGCCTCGCTCGCCGAGACCTTCGGCGCCCACCTGGCGCCGCACTGCCCCCTCGGCCCCATCTCCCTGGCCGCCAGCCTCCAGGTGGTCTTCGCCACCCCCAACTTCCTGATCCAGGAGCAGAGCCTCGGCATCCACTACAACCGGGAGGCCGACCTGCTCTCCTACGTGGTGGACCCCGAGCCGTTCCGCTTCACCGAGGGCCACGCCACGCGCACCCAACTCCCGGGACTCGGCGTGACCGTGGACGAGGACGCGGTGCGCGCGGCGGACCGGGCCGGCCACGCCTGGCGCAACCCGGTCTGGCGGCACGCCGACGGCGGCTTCGCCGAGTGGTGACCGGCCGGGGACCGGGCCTCGGCGCGCCGCACCGGGCGATCTGCGAGGCTTGTGCCCCGGACAGCGCCCCGTGACTCCGGAAGAAGGCTGATCGATGAACCTGCTCGAACTCCTGCGCGCCAAGCGGCTGCTGGCCATCGTCCGAGGCTCGGATCGGGAAGCCTCGCTGCGCGCGGTGCTCGCCCTCGTCGAGGAGGGCGTGTCCCTGGTCGAGGTATCCCTGACCGGGCGGGACGCCCTGGACGTGATCGCCTCGGCCCGCGCCGAACTGGGCCCGGACGCCCCGCTGGGCGCCGGCACCGTGCTGACGGCGGACGACGCGAGGGCCGCCCGCGAGGCGGGCGCCGACTTCGTGGTGACCCCGGGGCTCGGCGCGGGCCTCGACGAGGCGCACCGCCTCGGACTCCCCACCCTGGCCGGCGCGTTGACGCCCAGCGAGATCATCGCCGCCCGTGCCTCGGGCGCCACGGCGATCAAGGTGTTCCCCGCTGACGCGATGGGCGGGCCGCGCTATCTGCGGGCGCTCCGGGGCCCCTTCCCCGACGTCCCGCTGATCCCGGTGGGCGGGGTGAACGCGGAGGCGGCCAGGACGTATCTGGCGGAGGGCACCCTGGCGATCGGCGTCGGCTCCCCGCTGCTGGGGGACGCGGCCCACGGGGGAGCCCTGGACGCCCTGCGGGAACGGGCGCGTGACTATGTGCGCCTCGTCGAGGGGCGGTCGGCATGAGCGGGACCGCCGAGATCGTGGTCTGTGGCGAGGCGATGACCCTGCTGCTGGCCGAGCCGGGCGTGCCGTTGGAGCACGCCACCGCCTTCCGTCGCTCGATCGCCGGTGCCGAGAGCAATGTCGCGGCGGGCCTGGCCCGGCTGGGACACCGCAGCCGTTGGCTGGGCAGGGTGGGCGACGACCCGGCCGGGCGGGCCGTGTTGGCGAAACTGCGCTCCGACGGCATTGACACCTCCTACGCGATCGTGGACTCCTCGGCCTTCACCGGGATGCTGGTCAGGGACAGCCATCCGGCGCGGGCCATCGACGTGCAGTACTACCGGGCCGGCTCGGCGGCCTCGCGTCTGAGGGCCGACGAACTGCGCCCCGAGGCGCTGGCCGGCGCCCGGCTGCTCCATGTCACGGGGATCACCCCGATGCTCTCGGGAACGACCCGCGAGGCCACGGAGCGACTCTTCGAACTGGCTCGAGATGCCGGGGCGTTGGTCTCCTTCGACCCCAACATCCGCCTCAAGGTGGGGCCGCCGGAGCGGTGGCGCGAGGTGGTCGGCCCGCTGCTGGAGCGCGCCGACCTGGTGTTGGCGGGGGAGGACGAGCTGGAACTCCTCCATCCCGATGAGCCCACGGAGTCCGCGCGGAGGCGCCTGCTGGCGTCCGGGGCCGGCGCCGTGGTGATCAAGCACCGGGACAAGTCGGCCAGTTGCCACACTGCGGACGGGGCCTGGCGCCAGGAGGCGTTCACCGTGCCCGTGGTCGATCCGGTGGGCGCCGGGGACGCCTTCGCGGTCGGCTTCCTCGACGGCTGGTTGGCGGGGGCCACTCCGGCACTGGCCCTCGAACAGGCCGCCGCCACCGCCGCGTTGGTGGTGCAGAGCGCCAACGACACGGACGGGCTGCCGGACCGGCCGGGCCTTGATCGGGCGCTGCGGTCCTTCACCCAGCGGACCGAGGCCGTCAACCGCTGACCGCCCGTCGGCCTCCCGACCCTCATCCCCCGTCACCTCCCCGTGAGTCGACGCGCCCGGCGGCCTGGTCGCCCAGGGCCTCCTCGGGGGTGTCGGGGGCGCGGAGGCCCTGAAGGGCCGTGCGCACCACCACGTCCACATACTCCTCGGTGAGCGGTCCGTCCCGATGGAGCCAGCGGCTGCGCACCGGCCCCCAGATCATCTCGACGGCCACGTCGAGGTCCAGTCCGGGGGAGAGCTGACCGGCCTCCTGGGCGCTGCGGAGCCGGCGGCGCTTCATCTCGCGGACCGGCTCCTCAAGGCGCTGTTGGTAGTCGGCGGCGAGATCCGGGTCGACCAGGACCTCGACCGTCAGGGCGCGCATCGGCTCGCTGTAGCGTGGATCGTTCAACTCGTCGGCCGTGGCGCGGAGTACGGCCCGCAGATCCGCCTCCAGATCTCCCGTGTCGGGAAGCTCGCCGGTCTCGCCCTCCTGACCGCCGGAGAGCGCGAGCAGGGCGTCGAACAGCACCGCTCCCTTCGAGGGCCACCAGCGATAGATCGTCTGCTTGCCGGCGCCGGCTCTGGCCGCTATTCCCTCGACGCTCAGCTTGGCGTAGCCGACCTCGCTCACCAGCTCCAGCGCGGCGTTGAGGATCGCCTGGCGGGTGGACTCGTTGCGTCGTGCGTTGTCGGGTGCTCTGCGTGATGGCGTCATGCGCGCAGCGTACCTCATGACGAGACGAGACGCACCGTCTTGTTTTTCGTGTGGGGTGTGTGTAGGGTCTCGTCACGAGTCGAGACGCACCGTCTCGTCTCGACCTCCGTCGAAGGGACCCCCATGACCACCGCATCCGCCGCGTCCTTCCCGTCGGCCGCTTCGGACGACGCCGCGCCCACCGGTGCGGCCACGCCCTCCCATCTCACCGTCGCCGCCCGTGTCAGGGCCCAACGCGAGGGGAGGGTCTGGCTGATCACGGGGGCCAGCCGAGGGCTCGGCCGTGCCTTCGCCGAGGCGGCGCTCGCCTCCGGCGACCGGGTGGTCGCCATCTCCCGCACGGTGGGCTCGATGGACGACCTGGCCGCCGCCCACCGGGATCGGCTGCTGTCGTTCTCACTCGACGTCACCGACCGCACCGCCGTCTTCGCCGCGGTCGCCGAGGCGGTCGCTCGCTTCGGGCGGCTCGACGTCGTGGTGAACAACGCCGGCTTCCTCACCATGGGCATGGTCGAGGAGTTCACCGAGGAACAGGCCCGCGCCCAGTTCGAGGTCAACTTCTTCGGGGCGCTGTGGGTGAGCCAGGCCGTGCTGCCCACCCTGCGCGAGCAGGGCTCGGGCCACATCGTCCAGATCTCCAGCGTCGGCGCTCTGGCCGGCCATCCCCTCACCGGCATCTACAGCGCGAGCAAGTCGGCCCTCGAGGGGATGAGCGAGGCCCTGGCGGCGGAGGTCGCCGAGTTCGGGGTCAAGCTCACCATTGTGGAGCCCGGCGGCTACTGGACCGATCTCTACACCACCGGCCTGGTCACCACCGATCCCCAGCCGCAGTACGCGCCGCTGCGCGCGGAGTTGGAGCGTCGGTTCGCCGAGGGCTCGGTGGACAGCCCGCCCGATCTGGCGGCCCGTGCCCTGCTCGCCCTGGTGGAGGCCGAGGACCCGCCGTCACACCTGCTGTTGGGCAGCATGGTCTACGACCTGGCCTTCGAGATCTCCCGGCGGCGCATGGACACCTGGGCGGCCTGGGAGGAGGTCAGCCGAGCCGCCGAGCGGGCCGTGCCCGCACCCCAGGCGCCGGCGTCGTGACCGGGGGAACCGGGAGGGGGATCGCCCCGTCCCTCTGGCATGAGGATCAGAGAAGCAGTGCTCCTGCCCGCCGGCGTGGCCGCCGCGATGGTGTTGACCTCGTGCGGGGGCGAGGAGAGTTCGGGCGGCATCGTCGAGGGCGACGGTTGGCGCGGCGCGCTGCTGGCCTCTGCGGGCCTGGACTCGTTCACGCTGCGCGACGGCACGGAGGCGGACGCGGAGCCCCGGGTACCGGAGCGGGCGGATGTGGAGCGGTTCGAGGAGGCCCTGCCGCCAACGCAGGAGTTCACGGGAGTGCCGGACGAGCCGGAGACGGTCCAGCTCGACGGGACCTATGTCCGCCAGTACACGGAGCTGGCCGCCGACACCGAACGCCGGTTGATCGTGCAGGGCATCTGCGATCCGGACGGCTTCCCGGAGTGGGAGTCCCGCTGGGTGGAGGTCATGGACGGCGGCTCCTGCTTCTGGCACGCGTCGATGGACCTGGAGTCGGGGGAGATCCTCGGCTTCACCTTCAACGGCATGGGCTGAGCGGTCACCGGTCCCCGCGTCAACGTCCCGCGCCCCACGCGGGCTTGGCGGAGACGCCCCCGTCGCCCGGGCGGCGGGAGGGCGTCGAGCGGCTCCGGAGGGACGTGCGGTGGGCGGGGTGGCTGGTGGCGCTGGGCCTGCTGCTGGCCGCGCCGCTGATCTGGCCTTCGCCCGGCTCCGCCGTCGGTTCGGCCGGGGCCCGGGCGGCCCTTCCGGCAGGTAAAGGGCCGCCCGGGGGCTCGGGAGCGGGTGGCGGATCAGAGCGTGGGGGACGTGGGACGGGTCTCGGTGAGTTCGATCTCTCCGGCCAGCATTCGTCCTCCGTCTCCGGTCAGCCGGAGGTAGTAGTCGGCCGAGCACGGGGTGCCGTCCTCGTCCAGGGCGCGGAAGTCCGTGCCCGCCGGCACGTCGGCGCTCGTCTCGGCGGTCTTGGCTATCTGGTTCCCCTCGTTGTACTCGTCGAACATCGAGATGTAGAGGCCCTGCGCGCCGGCGCGGATGGTGTTGTAGAACATCCGCCACATGAAGTCGCCGTGCGCCCGGTGCCCCTCCTGGAGGTTGCCGGGCATCACACACGGCTGGTAGTCGATCCCCGAGGCGTCACACTCGGCCTGGTCGGGGACGAGGTTGGACTCGTAGAAGGCGTCCAGCTCCTGGACGGTACCCAGCCGTCCGACCATCCACGGGGACAGCATGTCCACCGCGTGGTAGACCTCCTCGAAGCCGGGCCGGGAGTCGCGGTCCCCGGTGCGCCAGTGCGTGGGCACCCCGCCCATCACGTAGCACCCCTGGTCCTGGAACCAGCGGATGACGTCCAGACACTCCTCCGGGGTGAACGGGCGCTTCTCGTCGGCGAATCCGGGGCCCCAGATGCCCACCACCGGCTTGCCGTTCTGGATGGCGTAGGCGCTGGACGCGGCGTAGGCCGACATCTTCTCCGTCCAGTCGACCTTGATCTCCTCCCGCATGGCCAACCAGTCCGTGATGTCGTACATCACGTAGAACTTCACCCCGTGCGCCTCGGCGGCGAGCCTGACCTTCTCGGTCATCGCGTCGCGGATCGGCCCCTCGTGCCCGTTGGGGTTGAAGCGTTGGAGAGCGGCGGTGTGGATGGCGTTCTCCGCCATCCAGCGGAAGTGGGTGTCCACGGTCTGGTCGTCGTGGGAGGAGAAGAGCGTGGCGGGCTGGCCGTTGCCCAGGGCAGGGAAGTCCGTCTGGTAGGTGCGGTCGTAGTCCCGCATGTCGGGCCAGCTGATGATGCCGTTGTTGCTGGGGGAGGGGGTGCGCCCCATGTCCGGCGCCCAGTGCCACCAGGCGTCGATGGGGGACCCGTCGCCGGCGGCGGCGAACCAGCCCTGGTAGCCGGTGGTGATCTTGCCGACCACGTCGCCGGGTTCGCTGGCGCGCGGCCCGCTGGTGCGGGGCTTCGGGGTGTCGGTGGGGTCGGCCTGGGCGTAGGCGGCGCCGAACACGGCGCCTGCGGCGGGGAGCGCGAGCGCCGTGGTCACGAAGGTGCGGCGGGAGACTGCCATCGTGGGGGTCCTTTCGAGGGACGGTGTGGGGATGGCCCCTGGGGCGGGCCTCGCTGTTCAGCCACCCTGGGGCGGTGGCTCGCCGCGCCAGCGGTGGCGCGGCACGAACCCGAGAAGCTCTCGGGCCCTGGAGGTGTCGAACACGGCGCTGTGGCCGCCGAGTTCGCCGGTGACGGGGGTGTCCGGGTGGTGGGCGCGCAGCAGTTCCCCGGTGGGCTGGAGGGCCGAGGTGTCGGGCGCGCTCACGGTGATCACATGGTGTCCGGTCAGGGGCGCGGTCAGCGCCGCGAGGACGGCGTCCGCCGCGTCCCCGGTGTCCAGCCAGCCCCACAGGTCGCGGCGGTGGCCACCGGGGTCCTCGTGGACCTGGGCGAGTTGTCGGGTGAGCCGCTCGCCGGAGCCCACGAAGGGGAAGCGCAGGGCGACCGTTGGCAGCCCCCAGCGGCGGGTGGTGAAGGCGGCCACCTCCTCGGCGAGGACCTTGGAGAGCCCGTAGGAGTCGACGGCGAGCGTCGGATGCTCCTCGTCCACCGGCGCGTAGTGGGGCGAGAGGTCGCGGTCGGCCCACGCCAGGCCGAACGCCGAGACGCTGGAGGCCAGCACCAGCCGTCGGGCTCCCGACCGTCCCATCTCCTGGCAGACGACATAACTGCCCAGGACGTTGGTGTCGAGGATCTCCTCCTCGGGGTGCCGCCCGGGCGCGGGGATGGCCGCGAGATGGGCCACGCCGGCGACGCCGCCCTCCTCCCCGGCGAGGCAGGAGGCGACGAACTCCCGGTCCCTGATGTCGCCCACCAGGCAGCGCGCGATCCGGTCGTCCTCGAACGGCAACCGGTCGACGGCCACCACCCGCAGTCCGGCGTGGGCGCAGGCGCCGACCACCCGGCGGCCGATCCCGCCGGCGGCACCGGTGACCAGCACCGTGTCACCGGGGCCGAGCGGCGCCCCCCGCGCGCCACCGCCTGCCGTGCCCGTGCTCATACCGGTTTCCTTTCGTCGGGCTCCACCCGGTGGTGCCGAGAACGGCCGTCACACCTCAACAGGGTTCCTTCCGAAGGGGGTTCGCACGGTCCGAGGGCCCATGCGTGGGGGAGTTCGGGCGGCGCCGGCGTGGCGTGGGAGGGGAGTGCGTCAGCCCTTCACCGCCCCCATCAGCCCGTTGACGAAGTACCGCTGGGCGCTGAAGAAGAGGATCACCACGGGCACGACCATGATCAGCGCGGCGGCCATCAGCGAGTTGTACTGGACCACGTTCTCGGACCGCATCGCCTGGAGGGCGATGGGCAGCGTGTAGGTGTCCGGGTCGTTGAGGGAGACCCGGGTCAGCTGGTACTCGTTCCAGGTCGGAATGGCCGTGAGCAGCGCGATGGTGATCAACGCCGGCCGGGCCAGCGGCAGATAGATGGTGGCGAAGATGCGCGGCTCGCCCGCGCCGTCCACCCGGGCCGACTCGCGCAGCTCCCCGGGGATCGAGGAGAACGAGTTGGTCAGCAGGAGCACCGCCAGGGGCGCGCTGCCGTTGACGAAGGGCAGCACCAGACCCCAGTGCGTGCCCAGGATGTCCAGCTCGTGCTCCAGCAGCACGATCGGCAGCAGGGTCACCACGCCCGGCACGAACAACAGCACCAGGAACAGCCGGTAGAGCGCGGTTCGGCCGGGAAAGCGCAGCACGGCGAAGGCGTAGGAGGCAGCCGCGTAGATGACCACCACCAACACCGTGGTCAGGACCGTGACCTTGAGGCTGTTGAGGAAGTAGTCGAAGAAGTTGAGCTTGTTCCAGGTGTCCGCCAGCGTCTGGAGCGTGGGCGACCTGGGGAGCAGATGACCGCCCGAGACCACTTCCTGGTTGTCCTTGAAGGCCGCCGAGACCATCCACAGAAAGGGGTAGAGACTGATCGCCGCGTAGGCGGCCAGAAGCAGGCCGATCACCGTCCTGGCCACCACGGTCCCGGTGGCCGGCCGGCCGCCCGGTCGCCGCCCCCGGGGCGTAGCGCCGCTGCTCGCGCCCGCCCGCCCCCGCAGGGGTACGGTCCGCACGGTGTCGCTCATCGCAATCTCCTTGCCTGGAAACTCCCGGCCGCCCGCACGGGGATCAACCGACTCTGCGCAGCGCGCGTTGGTTGACGATGGCGACGACCAGGGCCGCCAGGAACAGCAGCCAGCCCAGGGCGCTGGCGAGCCCGAGGGTGGGAGCCAGTTCCGAGAGGAAGGCGAGTCGATAGGTCTCCAGCCCCAGCACGTTGGTGCTGTTGCCGGGACCGCCGTTGGTCATGATCAGGAAGACCTGGAAGCCTTGGAGGGAGTCCCGCAGGTTCAACAGCACGATCACCGCCGTGATCGGCCGCAACAGCGGCCAGACCACGCTCAGTTGGGTGCGCCACCAGCCTGCGCCGTCCAGTTGGGCGGCCTCCAGGAGGGAGTTGTCCAGGGCTTGGAGCCCGGTGAGATAGAGCAGCATCGCCACCGGCACGGACGACCAGACCATCACCACGATCATGGTCGGCAGCGCGGTGTCGGGGTTACCCAGGAAGCCCTGGGGCTGCTCCAGGGAACCGAGGCCCACGCTGCGCAGCAGCAGATTGATGGCGCCGTTGGGCTCCAGGATGTACTGCCAGGCGAAGTAGACGGCGATGCCGGTCGTGACATACGGGAGGAAGTAGACCGAGCGCAGCAGCCCGCTCATGCGCCGGGCGGAGTTGAGGATCACGGCCAGCGGGAAACTGATGGCCACCGTCAGCAGTGGCACGGCGATCATCACCCACAGGGTGTTGACGCCCGCCTCCCGGACGGCCGGCGCGTGCACCGGGCTGCGCCAGAGCAGGTCGGCGTAGTTGTCCAGGCCGACCCAGTTCCACTGCGGCCAGAATCCGTTCCACTCGGCGAAGCTCAACAGGAAGCCGTAGACGATGGTGTAGACACCCATGACGCCGAAGAGCACCAGCGCCGGCCCCACGAAGGCGTAGCCCCAGGCCGCCTCCCGCAGCCGTGCCCGCCGGGAGGCGCGTTCGGCCCGCTCCGGCGCGGCCGGGCGCCGCCGCGTTCCGCGTGGCCCGCCGCCGGCGGAGGGCCCAGGTTCGCTCGGTCGTCTCGCGTCCGACGCGATAGTCTCGCCGCTCATCGCCGTGACTCCGCCCAGTAGGAGTTGATGAGCCGAGCCAGGGCACGGCCGGTGTCCTCGGCGTCCGCGCGCTCCAGCGGCGTGAACTCGGCGAGCACGGCACCGACATCGGCCCCGTCGTAGCCGTTCGGCTTGTAGCTGGTGTCCCCGGCGTGGTAGGCGTCCTCGCTCTCGCCCAGCGAGGCGGCCATCGAGCCCAGCAGCGGCCCCACGGCCTCCTCCGGGTTCTCGCCCAGGTCGTTGGGCGGCAGGTCCAGCGCCCGCTGGGCGAAGCCGCGCGCCACGTCGTCCCGCGCCAGGAAGCGCACCCACTCCAGCGCCGCCTCCTGGTTGCCGCCCTCCCTGACCACGGAGAGCCCGGTCAGGGCGAAGGGCTTGAGGTCCGTCTGTTCCATCGCCCCGTGCTCCGGGGGCGGTATGGGGAAGGTGAGGATGTTGTCGGGGTCGAAGCCGTTCTCGGCGAGGAAGGCCAGGGTGAAGGTGCCGCCCACCACGAACGAGGACTCCCCGTTGGCGAAGGAGAGGTCCGCCTCGTCGATGGCCATGATCCCGGTGCCCGGGGTCCAGTACGGCGTGATCTGCCCGAAGGTCTCCAGCGCGGTCACCCCGGCCGGGGAGGCCCAGTTGGCCGACTCGTCCTCGGAGAACAGCTCCGGATAGGCGTCCGGCCCCAACTGCCCGTACGCCATGGGCTGGAGCATCCACTCCAGTCCGGTCGATGGCACCTTCATCCCGATGGTGACGCCGCCGTTCTCCGGGAACTCCCGTCCCACCGCGTCAAGCATCTCGATGAACTCCTCCCAGGTGGTGGGAGGTTCGGTGTACCCGGCCTGGGCGAGGCGCTCCTTGTTGGCGTAGACGATCCCGAAGGTGCCGACGGTGAACGGCACGCTGTAGCGCTGCCCCTCCTCGATGCCCACCGTGGCGGCCCCCGGGGCGAGCGACTGCTCGTAGTACTGCCGGGTGACCGTGCCTTCCTGGGCCACGGTCGGCAGGAACGGGGCGGTCCACTCCTCGGTGACCTCGTCCGAGAGGTCCTCCAGCAGGCCGGCTCCGCCGAAGCTGAAGTCGCTGCCGTTGGCGTGCACCTCCAGCACGTCGGGCAGGTCGTTGGTCCTGGCGGACGCGGCGACCTTGGTGTTGTAGGCGTCGTCCGGGGTGAACGCCTGGACGCGCACCGAGATGCCGGTCTCCTCCTCGAACATCTCCGCCGCGACCTCAAGGCCGGCGACGTGGGACTGCTTGAAGGTCCACATCTCCAGCTGGTTCGGGTCGTCACTGCCCTGGCCGCCACCGCCACAGGCGGCCAACACGGTGGTCAGCGCGAAGGCACCACCCAGAGTTCTCCCGCGCCGTGTGAAGCGGCGGGGGCGTCGTAGGGCCACAGCGCCCATCTGCCCATCCTTTCCCGGGAGTCGACCCGCGGGGAGCGGTGTGCCCCGGAAGCTAAATCGACTTGATGTACGGTGTCAACGCTCGTCACACGCCGAAACAAGCTCGGCGGCCGACTTCCGGAGATCCCCATGGCATCACCCGAGCACCCCCAGGCCCCCGCCCCCGAACTCCTCGCCCCCGCGCCCTGGTCCGGGGCCCCCGACTCCCCCCGGATCACCGCCGTCCGCACCTTCCTCTGCGCCCCCCAGGGCTGCCCCTATGTGATCGTCCGCGTCGAGACCGACCAACCCGGACTCCACGGCCTCGGCTGCGCCAGCGACCCCCAGCGCCCGCTCGCGATCCGCTCCGTGCTCGACGACTACCTCGGCCCGCTGCTGATCGGCCGGGACACCGCCGACATCGAGGACATCCACCGGCTGCTCCTCAACAGCGCCTACTGGCGCGGCGGTTCCATCGCGCAGAACGCGCTGGCCGCCGTGGACGTGGCCCTGTGGGACATCAAGGGCAAGGTCGCCGGGCTCCCGCTGCACGCGCTGCTCGGCGGCCGGACCAGGGAGTTCGCCGCCGCCTACACCCATGTGGACGGCCGCGACCCCGACGAGGTCGCCGAGCGGGTCGCCGCCGCCGTCACGCGTGGCTACCGCCACGTCCGGGTGCAGACAGCCGTGCCCGGCTCCGACACCTACGGGGCAGGACCCGCCGACCCGGTCGAGGCCGAGCGGCGCCAGCCGCGCACCGGCACCTGGGACTCCCTGTCCTATCTGCGCCATGTGCCCGCCGCGCTCAACGCGGTGCGCGAACGGGTGGGACCCGACGTGGAACTCCTCCACGACGTGCACGAACGCCTCACCCCGGCCGAGGCGTTGACCCTGGTCCGCGAGGTGGAGCCGGCCCGCCTGTTCTTCCTGGAGGACGTGCTCGCCCCCGAGGACGCCGCGCACTTCCCCCGGCTGCGCGCCGCCGGCACCGTTCCGTTGGCCGTCGGCGAGCTGTACCACGACACCGCGCAGTACCTGCCGCTGCTGCGGGAGCGGGCGATCGACTTCGCCCGGATCAGGGTCCCGACCCTGGGCGGCCTGACGCCGACCCGAAAACTGGTCGCCGTCTGCGAGCTGTTCGGGGTCCGCATCGCGCCCCACGGCCCGGGCGACGTCAGCCCGGTGGGGATGGCGGCCAACGTGGCGCTGGACATCTCGTCGCCGGCGTTCGGCGTCCAGGAGGCGGCGCGGTTCACCGACGCGACCCTGGAGGTCTTCCCCGGCGCCCGGGTGCCGGAGCGCGGGGGCCTGCGCCCCTCGGAACGACCGGGGCTCGGCGTCGACTTCGACGAGCGGGCGGCCGCCCGGTATCCGGTGACCGAGCCGCTCCGGCACGACCGCTGGGCGCTGCTGCGCGCGGTGGACGGCAGCGTGGCGCGCCCCTGAGGCCGCCGCGCGGGAACGGGGGCGCGGCCACCGTGCCGTGTCGCGGCGCGCTGACCGGCGGACGGGCGGGCGGAGTTCCGGCGCGGGGAGCCCTCACCATCGTCCATCGTCTTGATTTAGAATGCCCCCGGGTGGCCGGGCAACGAGTCCTCCGGCGGCCCGGAGTAGGTTGGTAGGCAACACGGTCATGACGGCCTGGCCGTCCCTGACCCCGCGCACGGCTGGGGGCGACGGCGCGGGGGCGGGGCGGGACGGGAGAGCCGAACCGGGGCGTCAACCCCGGCGACCAGGGGCATCCGACGCGCTCCCCACGTTCCGCCTTGGAGGACCTTGGCCATGGGCAGTCAGCAGTTGACGATCCGGCGCGGCACCAACCTGCCGAAGATGGGCGACTTCAACGAGTCCGTGGTGCTGGACGCGATCCGCCGGGTCCCCGAGGGTCTCAGCCGGGTCGAACTGGCCGAGGCCACCGGGCTGTCCGCGCAGACCGTCTCCAACATCTGCCGCCGGCTGCTCGACCACGGGCTCGCCAGGGAGACCGGCAAGAAGAGCACAGGAAGCGGCAAGCCCCGGACGTTGCTCCAGGTCAGTCCCGAGGCGCGCTACGCGCTCGGGGTGCATCTCGACCCGGCGGTGATCACCTATGTGGTGCTCGACCTGTTGGGTCGGGTGGTGACCCATCTGCGCACCCCCACGCCCCGGGTGGCCGACCCGGACGAGACCCTGGCCGGGATCAGCGCCTCCGTCCGGCGGCTGGTCACCGAGTCGGGCGTTCCCAGGGACCGCATCCTGGGCCTGGGCATCGCCGCTCCAGGGCCGGTCGACATGGCGGCCGGACTGGTCGTCGACCCGCCGGAGTTGGAGGGTTGGCGCCGGGTGCCGCTGCGCGACTACCTGGCGGCGGAGACCGGGCTGCCCGTGCTGCTGGACAAGGACGTCATCGCCGCCGCGATAGCGGAGCGCTGGGCGGGTGCGGCGACCGACACCGGCAACTTTCTCTTTTTCTATCTGGGCACCGGCTCCGGGATGGGCCTCGTCGTCGAGGACACCGTGCTGCGCGGGGTCTCCGGCAACGCCGGCGAGGTCGGCGGCCTCGGCGCCGCCTGCACCACCCGGGCGATGGTGGACGAGGCCATGCAACTGGGCGTGCTGGGCCACGAGTTCACCCCGGCGGGGCCCAGGGACGCCGAGCGCGGGCTGGTGGAGCTGAGCCGGATCGCCGAGGCGCCCGGCGGTGGCGACGACAGCGCCAAGGCCGGGGACATCATCGACCGTTGGGCGGTGCGGGTCGGCCGGGGTGTGTGCGCGGCGGCCACCCTGGTGGACGCCGAGATGATCGTCTTCGGCGGCCCGATCTGGCCGCACCTCCAGGAACGTTTCCTGCGGATCATCCCCGACATGGTGGCGCGGTCCCCCTTCGTGAAGAAGATCCACCCGACGGCCGTCACCAGCACCGGAGTCGGCGAGGACGTCGGCGCGGTCGGCGCGGCCTGCCTGGTGCTGGACCAGACCCTCTCCGCCCAGCCGCGCTCGCTGCTGCTGCGCTGAACCCGCTCGGGCCACTGAACCCGCTCGGGCCACTGAACCCGCTTGGCCGAACCGGCACATGCGGCCGGGGTCCCCGGCCTGGCTCGGCTCGGTCCGGCTCGGCCCGGCTCAGCCGGCGGTCGGGTAGCGGAGGCCGGACCGTTCGGCGGCCAGCGGCGAGACCCGGCGCAGGTGCCCCAGCTGCCAGGCGAGCGGCGAGGGGCCGTCGCCGCCCGCCGCCTGGTGGGCGGCCAGCGCGTCACGCACCCCGAGGAAGAGCCAGGCCCAGTAACTCGGGAGCAGCAGCCGCCACTCCGCCTCGGAGAGCGGGCGGACCTCCTCGTACCCGCGCAGCACCTCGTCGTGGTGGCCGCGCCAGGCCAGGGCGAAGTCGGTGACCAGCGGGTTGCGGTGGGCGCCCGCCAGGTCGAGCAGCCCGGTGAGGCGCCCGGCCTCGCGCAGCAGGTTCCAGGGAGCGAAGTCCCCGTGCACCACGCCGACCGGCACCGCCACGTCCGCCAGTTCCGCGAGGTGCGCGCGGGCGGCGTCGAGGTGGCGGCGCAACAGCGCGCCCTCGTCCGGCCGGCGCCGCTCGTGGGCCGCGACCCGGCGCGCCAGTTCGGGGTCGGCCACGATCCGCTCCAGTGGCGGGTAGCCGATGCGGCGCCGGGCGATCCCGGTCTCCGCGCCGGCCGCGTGGAACTCGGCCAACAGCCGTCCGCGCGCCCGCTGTTCCGCCGGCGGCTCCGGGCGTTCGGCCGGCCGCCCCGGCAGGAAGGCGAAGAGTGCCCAGGCGCCGTCGCCGTCCACCCAGGGCTCCTCGACCGGCTCCGGCGTCGGCCAGCCCAGGCGCCGCAGCGCCAGGCCCACCTCCCATGGGTACTGCCAGTCGGGGGAGTGCGCCGTGCTGAGGCACTTGACCACCAACGGCGCGCCGTCCCTGGTGACGCGCCAGGTGGGGGAGTGGGGCTCGCCCAGGTGCTCGGGCGAGGCCAGCCGCCACCGGCGCCGCGGCTCCTCGGGAATCCGGGGCGCGCCAGCGCCGTTCGCGCCAGCGCCGTCCGCCACCGAACCGTCCGGCCCCGCGCCGTCCGCCACCGGACCCGCCGTCGCCGTCACCCCGTCGCTCCCCTCGGTCGCTGCCGGTCGTCCGCCGCCCGTCGGGCGGGCCAGGACACGGTAGCGCCCCGGCGGTCAGGGCCCCACATGGTGCGCGCGGGCGGCCGAGGAGCCCTCGCGCAGCAACTCCCCGGTCAGATGCGCGTTGGCGGCCGAGCCGAGAAAGAGGATCAGCGAGGCCACGTCGGAGGCGTCCGACAGCCGCCGGGTCGGGGTGCCGGCGGCCAGCCCGTCGATCAGGGTTCGCGGGAACGGCGGCCGGCTGTCGGTCAGGGTGAACCCCGGCGCGACGACGTTGACCAGGATGCCGTCCCGGCCCGCCTCCCAGGCCAACGCCCTGGCCATGCCGTGCAGTCCGGCCTTCGCCGTGCCATAGGGCCCCGGCCCCGGCAGACCCTCCTCGGCCACGCCCGACGACACCAGGACGATCCGCCCCCAGCCCCGGGCGCGCATCGTCGGCAGCACCTCACGGACCTGGGCGGCGGCGCCGATCAGGTTGGCGTCGACCATGGCACGCCACTCGGCCAGCGGCACGTCCTCGAAGCGCACCGTCGGGTCGGGCGCGTTCCCGCCCCAGCGCACCGCGTTGGCCACCAACACGTCCACGCCGCCCCAGCGTTCGACGACGGCGGCGTGGGCGCGGGCCACGGTGTCCAGGTCGGTCAGGTCCAGCGGAACCGCCAACGCTCGCCCGCCGGCGGCCTCCACCTCGGCGGCGACGCGTTCGGCCCGCTCCCGGCCCGAGCGGTAGGTGAGCGCCACCCGCGCGCCCTCGGCGCCGAAGGCGCGCGCGGTCGCCGCGCCGATGCCGCTGGAGGCGCCGCTGACCAGCACCACGCGGTCGTTGAGTTCGGTCTGCACGGTGAACCCGCCCTTCTCGGCCGTTCGTTGGGAACGCCTCATGGAGACGCGGATCAGGGTAGACCACAACGAGTTGAGTTCAATACGGTTGTGAAAACAAACCATCTCCGTTCGGAATGGTCTGCCGCTTTGCTAATCTCCTGGGCATGAGCGCTCCCCCGGCCCGGCCGCACGACGACCTGCACTGGCTGTTCGCGCGGTTGAAGCAGGCGTTGGCCGGCGCGCAGGTGCCGGCGCTGGCGCGCCACGGGTTGAGTCACTGGGGGTACACGGTGCTGCTGGCGGTGGCCGAGAGCCCCGCCGGGAGTCAGCTCGCGCTGGCCCGCGCCGTCTCCGTCGACAAGAGCAAACTCGTCCAGATCCTCGACGAGTTGGAGCGCGCCGGGCTGCTCGCGCGGCGCCCGGACCCCGCCGACCGCCGGGCCAGGATCGTGACCGTCACCGAGGAGGGCACCCGGGTGCTCGCCGCCGCCCGGGCCGAGGTGGCGGCCGTCGAACGGCGGCTGCTGGCCGGCTGCGAGCCGGCCGCCGCCGAGGCGCTGCGCGCGACGCTGCGCGAGCTGGTCGGCGCGCCGGCGGACGGGCTCGACGGCGGCGACCCGGGCGCCACCTCCTGCGTCGAGCCCGGCCACGGGGGCTGACCCGGGCCGACCGGAACGCGGCCCCGGCCCCACCTGCGCGAACCCCCGCCCACCGACCCTCTTCCGGGCGGTGGGCGGGGGCGTTCTCGGCGGCTGCCACGGTGCTCTCGGCGGCCGTCACGGCGTTCACGGGGCCGGCCGCGACAGCAGGACCCGTACCCGGGTTCAGCCGGCGGCCGGCGTCAGCCGCAGGGTGCGGATCTCGAACGGGCGCAGCCGCAACCGGTCGAGATCCGGGGCCGGTTCGTCGGCCAACGGCCGCTCCAACAGGTCGGTCACCACGGCGCCGGCCAGCGGCACGTCGCAGCCCAGCCGGGCGGTCGCCCGCCCGCCGAGCGACTCGTAGAGCCGCACCACCAGGTCGCCCGAGCCGTCGTCGGCCAGCTTGACCGCCTCGATCACCACCGCCTCGTTGTCCACCGTGACCAGCGGCGCCACCGCGCGGTCGCCCGGCACCCGGCGCTCCGGCAGGTTGAAGTGGTACCCCTCGCGGATCGCGTCGCCCAGCGAGGCGTTCACCACCAGCCCGTAGCTCAGCCGGTGTTGGCCCAGGTCGGCCTCCGGGTCGGGGAAGCTGGCGGCGCGCAGCAGGGTGAGCCGCAACGTGGTGGTCGAGCCGCCGTCGTCGCGCACGTCCCGGGTGACCTCGTGGCCGTAGGAGGAGTCGTTGACCAGCGCCACGCCGAAGCCCGGCTCCTCCACCTGGAGCCAGCGGTGCGCGCAGAACTCGAACTTCGCCGCCTCCCAGCTGGTGTTGGCGTGGGTGGGGCGCGGGGTGTGGCCGAACGGGATCTCGCCCCGCGACAGTTCGGCCCGGACGTCCACCGGGAAGGCGACCTTGAGCAGCTTCTCGCGCTCCCGCCAGTCCACCCGGGTGTCGACGTCCAGCCGCCGCACGCCCGCCGGCAGCGTCAGGGTCTGCTCGATCCGGGAGGCGCCCACGGTGCGCACCACCCGCACCCCGCCGTCCGGCAGGGCGGAGACCTCGTCCGCCTCGGTGAGGTCGGTGACGGCGTTGCGGTAGAAGGCGTCGATGTCCCAGGCGTCCCACTGGTTGGGGAAGTCCTGGTGCAGCTGGAGCAGGTTGGCCGCCGAGCCGGGCGCCACGGCCTCCCGCTCCGCCGCGATGTCCCAGATCGAGGTGATCAGGCCGCGTTCGTCCACGGTGACCCGCAGCAGCCCGTTGTCCAGGGTGAACGGGGCCCGCTCCGCCGCCGCCCTGGCCGGCGCCGGCTCGACGTCCGGGGCCGGGGCCGCGCCCAGCGCGGGCACGCCGCCGCGCGCGTGCGGGGCCGCGTTGAAGACGACCGTTCCGCCGCCCTCGCCGCCGCCGGCCAACGCCCGCTGGGCCGCGTCGAGCAGCTCCGTCAGCTCGGCGACGACCTCGGCGTAGGTCTCCTCCGCCTCCTGGTGGACCCAGGCGATGGAGGAGCCCGGCAGGATGTCGTGGAACTGGTGGGTGAGCACCGTCTTCCAGATCCGGTCCAGCGCCTCGTACGGGTAGGCCGCGCCGGTGCGCAGCGTCGCCGTGGCGCACCACAGCTCGACCTCCCGCAGCAGGTGCTCGCTGCGGCGGTTCCCCTGCTTGGTGCCCAACTGGCTGGTCAGCGTGCCCCGGTGCAGCTCCAGATACAGCTCGCCGACCCAGACCGGCGCCTGCTCGCCGTACTCCTCGTGCGCCTTGGCGAAGAACTCGGCCGGCCCCTCGATCGCGACCCTGGCCGAGCCGGCCAGGTCGCCCAGGCGCGCGGCGCGGCCCAGCATCTCCCGGGTGGGGCCGCCCCCGCCGTCGCCGTAGCCGAACGGCACCAGCGAGCGGTTGGCCAGGCCCTTGTCGCGGAAGTTCCGCTCGCTGTGGGCGATCTCGGCGCCGGACAGGTCGGCGTTGTAGGTATCGACGGGCGGGAAGTGGCTGAAGATCCGGGTGCCGTCGATGCCCTCCCACCAGAAGGTGTGGTGCGGGAAGTCGTTGGTGGTGTTCCAGGAGATCTTCTGGGTGAGGAACCAGCGCACCCCGGCCAGCTTCATCAGCTGGGGGAGGGCCGCGTTGTACCCGAAGGTGTCGGGCAGCCACATCTCCTCGGTCTCGACCCCGAACTCCTCCAGGTAGAACCGCTTTCCGTGGACGAACTGCCGCACCAGGGACTCGCCGCCGGTGATGTTGGTGTCCGGCTCCACCCACAGGCTGCCCGTGGGGAGGAACTGCCCGGTGCGGGCCTTCTCCTGGGCGCGGGCGTAGACCTCGGGCCGGTGCTCCCTGAGCCAGGCCAGCTGCTGGGCCTGGGACATGACGAACTGGAACTCCGGGTGCTCGTCCATGAGCGCGGTCACGTTGGAGACCGTGCGGGCGACCTTGCGGACCGTCTCGCGCAGCGGCCACAGCCAGGCGGTGTCGATGTGCGCGTGGCCCACGGCCGAGATCCGGTGTGCCCGCTCGCCCGCCGGCACGGCGAGCGCGGGCGCCAGCAGCTCGCGCGCGGCCGGCGCGGTGCCCGCGATGTCGTGCAGGTCGACGGCGTCCAGCGCGGCCTCGACGGCGCGCAGCAGCTGCCAGCGGCGGGTGTCCTCCTCGGGCAGCTCGGCCAGCACGCCGCCGAGCACGTCGAGGTCCTGGGCCAACTCCCAGACGGTGCGGTCGAAGACGGCCAGGTCGGCCCTGGCCAGCCGGTAGATCGGCTCGCCGGCGGCGCCCGCCGCCTCGCCGGTCAGCCACGGCGCGCGGTCGCCCGAGCGGGTGGGCAGGAACGGGACGCCGCCGGGCCCGTCGTCCAGGATCACGGGGTTGGCGGCGGCCTCCACGTAGTAGGTGAACTCCTCGCCGCCGACGGCCTCCTCGGCGACGGTCAGCCAGGCGTTGCGCGGGTTGAGCGCCTTCACGGGGGTGCCGTCGGCGCGGTAGGCGAGGCCCTCGGCGGCGAAGCCGGCCTTGGTGGCGTCGAAGCCGAGGTCGAGCACGGCCTCGACGCGGCGGCCCGCCCACTCCTTCGGGACGGTGCCGCTGATCCGGAACCAGCAGGTGGACCACGCGGGGCCCCAGCGGTGGCCGACGGAGACCGGCTCGTACTCGGCCCTGAGGCCCTCGGCCACGGGCACCGGCTCGCCGCCGACGGGCCACACCCCGACGTCGAGCGGGACACCGTGCGCGTGCACGGCGGGAAGCAGACGCTGGGTGAGCACGCGGTGCAGGCGTCGTTCGATGAGGACGGGGTCACGATGCATGGCTGTTATGAAAAGCCAATGGATGAAGTTAGTCAACGTCGTCTCGTCCGCCGGTCACCGCCCGTCCGGCGGCGGCCCGCGCGCCGGACGGCAGTTCCCCGAACCACGTCGTGAGGTTCCCTGGACAGCGTGGGGTGATGCGGGGAGCGGGCGGCGGGTCGCCGACGCGCGACTGTAAAGAGAGTTAGTTTCCGAGAGTGGGGGGTCGGAGTGCGCCCCGGGGGCTGACATGGGTGCGCAGCCGGGGCGCGAACGCGGCGTGGAAGACGCTGGAGGCGGCGCCCACGGCGGCGGCCGACTCGTTGAGCAGCGAGTGCGCCACCCGCACCGGCCGCACCGCGCGCGCCACCGGGAAGCGGTTGACGGCCGTGTCGATCTCGGCGAGATAGATCTCAGCCACCTCGGGCCGCACGGCCGGTCCGCCCACGATCAGCAGCGCGGTGTCCAACAGGTCGGTGACGCCCACCGCCCCACGCGCCACCACCCGGGCCACCGAGCGCAGTATCTCCACGGCCTTGGCGTCCCCGGCGAACGCCGCCCGGCAGGCCAACTCGTAGGCCCTGGGGTCGTCGGCCGAGACAAGCCCGGCCTCGGCGGCGCGGCGCACCACGGTCGGGATCGGCGCGCACTCCTCCACCATCGCCGGGCCGCCCTCCTCGGTCAGCCGGTTGACGCTGAGCGCGCACAGCTCGCCGAACTCCCCGGCGTTGCCGGTGCGTCCCCGGTACACGTCGCCGTTGAGGAACGCGCCGCAGCCGGCGCCGGTGCCCAGATAGAGATAGACGAAGTCACCGGCGCGCTCGGCGGCTCCTATCCACCGTTCGCCGATCGCCGCCGCCGTGACGTCCTTCTCCAGGATGACCGGCATCGCCAGCCGCCGGGACAGCTCCTCGCGCAGCGGCACGTCCTCCCAACCGTCGAAGAGCGGCGGGTCCTTGACCACCCCGGCCTCGGCGTCCAACGGCCCCGGCACCGCGATCCCGACGCCCAGCAGCGGGTCGGTGGCCGGGCGCGCCGCCTCGATGGCCTCGCTCGCCATCCGCGTCACCAGGGAGATCACCCACTCCGGGTCGCTCCGCTCGTGCAGCGAGACCTGGCGCCTGGCGACCACCCCGCCGCAGAGGTCGACCACGACCTGGGTGATCATCTCCGGGTCCAGATGGATGCCGACGGCGTGCGAGGCGTCGGCGCGCAGCCGCAGCGGCACCCTCGGCTTGCCCTTGCCGGCCGGCCTGTGGGCGTCCTCCACCAGGAACTCGCTGGTCAGCAGGTTCCGCGTGATCCGCGAGACGGCCTGCGGGGTCAGCCCGGTGCGCTGAGCGATCTCCACCCGGGAGAGCGCGCCGGCCTCCCTGATGCTCTCGATGACCAGCTTCTCGTTGAACGAGCCCAACGCCAGCTGGTCGAACGCGCGCGGGGTGCGCGGCGGCGGCCCGGGGGCGACGCCCTCGTCGGGGCGGCGCCAGAGCGTGCCGTCCGAACGCAGCGCCGCCAGCAGGGAGTCGAGCACGGGACGCGCGGCCACGGGGCCGTGCAGCAGCTCCGACGAGCAGATCGCGCTCAGCGTGGCGGGCCAGCTCATGGCGTCCGAGGCCAGATGCCAGGTCTCGTCCTCCACCCGGGGCCCGGGCTCCACCTCGCCGGTCGGGTCCCAGAGCAACACCCGCAGCGGGCCCCCGCGTTGGGGGGCTTGCGAAAGCGTGTGGAGGAGCGCGGTCAACTCCGCGCGCCCCTCGGCGGTGAACCGCACCGGGCTGACCCGGGGGAGGGACAGCTCGGCGCTGAGCGCGGCGTTGCGCGCCATCCGCTCGGCGACCGGCGCCGGCGGGCCGGCCCTGCGCGCCTCCGCCGGGGACTCGGCGATCACCAGTGCCACCGCCTCCGCGTGCGTCCACAGCCCGAGCAACAGCGGCTGTTCGCAGGTCAGCGGCGGGTTGGTGGGCAGGGTCAACGGGGAGTGCCGCTCGCCGTCGATGCCCCAGCGGCGCCAGACCGCGCTCAACGCCGTGTGGGAGATGCCCAGATGGTCCGCGAGTGCGCGGGCCGACCAGGAGCGGCGCGGCGCCGGCGGCCCGGCGAGCGTCGCCGCGACCACGTCCGCCTCGTCTATGCGCGGCGGCCGACCGCTGCGCGGCCGGTGTTCGAGGCCGGCCAACCCCTGCGCCGCGTAGCGGCGGCGCCAGGAGGTGACGGTGGGGCGGGAGATCCGCAGGGCCCGCGCGCTGTCCGAGACCGAGACGCCGTCGGCGGCGTCCAGCACGATCCGCGCGCGCACCTCACGCTCGGGGCGCTCGGCCGCCCAGGCGAGGAGGGCCGCGCGTTCCGCCTCGGTCAGCGGGAGTTCGGGATGGTCACGCATGGCCCCATCCAACACCCTTCGCCCGCCCGCTGTAAAAGTACTAACTGGCCACCCGGTGCCGGCCCGCTCCCGGCAACTGCCCGCTTTGTCGGCTTCATTGGGGCATGGTTGCCCCGACCGTCGGGGAAAACCCGAGCTTTCCACTCCCGAGGCGTTGACTTAATCAATCCGTTGGATTTGCATGACCTCCGTCTCGGCCGAGGAAGGGGCACGTATGAGCACACCCAGGGACCCGGTGGGCCGCAGACGCTCCCGCTGCCGGAGTGGCCCGGAGGCGGTGCCCGCGCGGCACGACGTCCACCGCCGCGCGCCGGGCTCCTCCTGGTCGGACACCCTCGCCGAGTGGCGCCGCGAGGCGGCGACACCATCCGCGCCGAGTACGAAGAGTCCTGCGAGAACCTCGCGTGACCGTGCCCCTTCCCGCCCCCGTGCCCGCCCCCACCACCACCCGCGCCCACTGGGAACGCACGGCCGACCGGCTGCTGTTGGCCGTCCGCCCGCACGCCACGCCGCACCACGGGCTGATCCACCCGCCGGGCCCGGCCAGCGCCAACGGCCGCTGGAGCGACGGGCTTGAGGGCTTCGCCCGCACCTTTCTGCTGGCCGCCTTCCGGCGGGCCGGCGCCGGCGGCGACGACCCGCACGGACACGCCGACTGGTACGCGCGCGGCCCGGCGGCCGGCGTCGAGCCCGCAGGCCCCGAACGCTGGCCCACCTTCGCAGAGCGCGGCCAGGCCAGGGTGGAGGCCGCCTCCCTCGCCATCGCCCTGCACGAGACCCGCCCCTGGATCTGGGACCAACTGCCCGACCGCACCAGGGCGTTGCTCAGCGAGTGGCTCGGCCGGATGGTCGGCGACGCCATGCCGGGCAACAACTGGATCTGGTTCCAGGCGGTCACCGAGGCGTTCAACGCCACCGTCGGCGGCCCCTGGGACCCGGCCGACCTGGAGCGGACCATCGCGCTCACCGACCAGTGGTACGCCGGCGACGGCTGGTACAGCGACGGGCTGACCGGCGGCGCGCACGCCCGACACCCAACTCCCGGTGGAACGCGGCGACTTCGCCGGAACCCTCAACGCGCCCGGCTGGCTGGTCGCCGGCACGGCGGCCGACGGCGTGGTCCGGGTCGTCAACCACGGCAGCGATCACGCCGACCCGGCCCGCCCCGCCTCCGACGACCCGGCCTACGCCCGGCTGTCCTACTCCACCCACACCGCGCCCGAGATGCCGGCCGACCCGACCGGCGGGCCGCTGGACTCCACGGTTACCCTGGTCGGCGCGGCCGGCCGCGCCGACCACCGCAGGCCGCTGACCAGGGTCAGCGTCCGGGGCCGCGTCGGCGTCTCCCGCGGCGGGGCGCACTGGCCGGCCGACGAGCGCTGGGACCCGTTCGGCGGCCCCGACACCGACTACCGGCTCGGGCCCTGGATCACCGTGGCCTCCGTGCTGCGCGGCGCCATCGAGGTCCGGCTGGCGCGGGTCGAGCCTGCCCGTCCCGGACGGGCCGCCCAACCCGACGCCGTGGGCGGGCCGTTGACGCTGCGCTTTGGCGGCTGGGCGCTGCCGGTGCGCGACGCGGGCGCCGGCAGGACCGCCGGGCCCACCCGCACCCACACCGGTCCGCTCGCCACCGTCACCGGCGCCGACGGGCTGGTCTCCACCCTGGTCGGGCTGCGCGGCCTGGACCTCGCCGAGGTGCGGCACGCGGCCGACAGCAACCCGCTCGGCCCGCGCTCGGCGACCACGGCCCGGAGTTCCTCGGCGCCCCGGGCTCCGTGCTGGAGATCGGCTGCGGCACCGGCCGTGCGGTGGCCCATCTCGCCGAGCGGGCCGTGCACGCGACGGGAGTCGACCTGTCCCCGGTCATGATGGCCAAGGCGCGTGAGCGGTGGCGGGCGACCGGAGCACGATTCGAGTGCGCCGAGGTACTCGACTTCCTCGCCGGGGACCGCGCCACCTACGACGCGGTGTACCCCGTCTTCGGCGCCGCCTGGTTCACGGACCCGAGCAGACTGTTCCCGCTCGTCGCCCGGCGGCTCGCCCCCGGGGGCGTGTTCGCGTTCTCCCAACCTCCCGCCATTCCCGGAGCGTACGGCCCGCAGGGCAGGTACAAGGGTGGCTTCGCTGGGCCCGCCCTGTTCACCTACCGCTACAGCCACACCCCACGCGGGTGGCGGAACCTGCTGCGCCGCGCCGGCTTCACCCGCGTCGAGGCACGGGTACTGGACGCCCCGACGCCCGGACACATCGGCACCCTGATCGTGCGGGCCAGCTAGGCCGCGCCCCGGAGGCGGCCCCGCCACGGGAAGGATGGCGCGACCGGATGCCGCTGCTGTATCCGCGCGAGTTGCTGAGCGCGCTCGCCCACGAGGACGACAGCTGGGGCGCGGCGGCGATGGTGAAGCGACCGGTCGCCCCGTTCCGCTGAGCGCTCAGCGCGCGGCGAGCGCGGACCCGCGCCGGCGCGCGTCCCGGTGTGGCGCGGCAAGTTGGTAACAAGCACCCGGAGTTACCCGGCACTGTCACCGCGCGTCGGTACAGTGGCGGTGGGTCTGTCCGATACCGCCTCTCATTCACCGAAAACGGGGACTCCTGTGACGCGCCGCCTCCGCACCGCTCTCCTCGCCGCGACCGCCACCGCGCTGCTGCTGACCGCCACGACCGCCTGCGGCGACGACTCGGACGACGGCGGCAACGACGACATCCCCGGCGTGGACGAGGGCGGCGCGTCCGAGGAGCCGGAGACCCCCACCGACGCCCCGACGGACGAGGTCCCCGACCGCCCGGAGATCACCCTCCCGGAGAACCTGGAACTCACCTTCGAGGGCTGGGAGTCGGCCGACCCGAGCGAGCAGTCCGTACTCAACGACGGGCGGGAACGGCTCCGTTCGATCTTCGCCGCCGCCGCCCAGGACCGGGACCCGGCGGCCGATCATGTGCTCTTCTACCACGGTGAGGGCGAGGGCCTGAGCAATGCCCAGTACTGGATCGAGGGCTTCACCGAGTTCAACCTCACCATCGAGGGCACCATTCGCTATGTCGAGCCCGAGGTGACGGTGGACGGCGATGCCGCCACCCTGAACTACTGCGCGGACGAGTCGGAGGCGAGCGCCGTCGACATCGACACCGGCGAGCCCACCGAGGCCTCCGAGGAGCCGGACCTCTACTACACGACGAACCTTCAGAAGGACGACAGGGGAGTTTGGGTGACCACCAACGTCCACACTGAGCGGCAGGACTGCGCGAGATGACCGGCGGGAGACCACGGGCGGTCGTTCTCGCCACCGTGGCGCTTCTCCTGGCCTCCGCCGGGCTCGCGCCCGAGGCGCGGGCGCTGGGCGGGGGCCATGGCGACGAGGGAAGCGGCACCGACGGGGGTGGCCAGGACGGGGACACGCTCACCGCCGAGGCGCAGACGGAGGTGGTGATCACCGGGGACACCGGCGGTGAGGGGGACGGGAGCCTCGCGCCGATCGACACCGGGTGGACCCCGCCCGTCTGCTGGTACGAACCGTTCATGACCGCCGAGGAGTTCGAGGCGGCCGTCGAGAGCCTGGACGGCCACGCCAACCGGGCGCTCAACATCTGGTCGCCGGCGCAGGCGTTCACCGACATCTACCGCGACAACAACCCCGCCGACTGGGCGGTCAACTTCAACAGCGTCTACGGCGGCGTCGGTTACGACAACTACAACCTCGACATCGCCGACGAGGGACTCTGGTGGCACGGGGTGATCAACCCCAACCGGCGGAACGAGTACCGCGCCGGCACCGACTGCGTCGAGCCCATCTTCTGGGGCGACCCGACGGACGTCCCCGCGCTGCCCGAGGCCATCGACGACGAGGTGCTCGCCGAGTACGCCTACGACGAGATCGGCATCCCGGACACCGAGATCGAGTTGAGCCCGGACGGCGAGCAGCTGGTCAACCTCGCCACCTGGATCTGGATGGAGGAGGCGCTCCTCGAACCGCGCACGGTGCGGGCCGAGTTGCCGATCAGCGGGGTGTGGGCGGAGACCACGGCCGAGCCGGTCTCGTTGACCATCGACCCGGGTTCGGAGGACGCCGTGGTCTTCCCCGCCTCCGGCGAGTGCGCGGTGAGCGAGGGCGGGCGGATCGGCGCGCCGTGGACCCGGGGCGACGAGGGCGAGGACCCGCCCTGCGGGGTGCGGTACGAGCGTTCCACGCACCGGGACGGTTCGTTCACCCTGACCGCGAGCCTGACCTGGGAGGTCAGTTGGACCGGCTCCCAGTCGGGCGGGCCGCACCCGCTGCCCGGCGGGGTCTTCGAGACGACCTACGACATCGTGGTGTCGGAGTCGCAGGCGATCGTCCGCTGAGCCGCGCGCCCGGAGAAGGACGCGCCCACCGGGGTGGAACGGCCCGGCCCCGCCATGGGGCCGGGCCGCCGTGTGATCAGCAGACGCCGTCGCTGGGCTTGGGGTTGGCCAGCCCGAACAGCGGGCGCAGCCTCAGCCCGGCGTAGGTGCCCAACAGCGCGGTCAGGCCCCAGATCCAGCCGTGCAGGCTGCCGGAGGCGATCCCCGCGAGGTAGGCGCCGATGTTGCAGCCGCCGGCCAGCCGCGCGCCGATGCCCATCAGCACCCCGCCGAGCACGGCGGCGACGCCGGTCCGCCACGGCACGCCCCGGTGCAGCGCCCAGGTGCCGCCGAGCGAGGCGGCCACGGCGGCGCCCACCATGATCCCGATGTCGGTCAGGCTGTTCTTGTCGGCGAGGACCGAGCCGGCCAACATGTCGGCGTTCCCCGGCTGTTGCCAGAAGCTCCAGTTCTCCGGCTGCCCGCCGAGCGCCCCCACCAGCTCGCTGCCCCACAGCGCGAACGCGCTGGTCACGCCCCAGGCGCCGCCCGAGACCAGCAGCACGCCGGCGCCCAGCACCGCCAGCACCACGGCGCCGGCCGCCAGCGGCCAGGAGCCGCGCAGCGCGCGCCGGGCCACGCCCCGCGCGGTGGGCACCGCGCCGGTGGGCG